>JAADBR010000018.1 GCA_009995705.1 Microcystis aeruginosa W13-11 | reverse complement strand
CGATCGCATCCTACGATCGAGCTTTAGAAATTAAACCCGATAAGGATGAAGCTTGGAACAACCGAGGGAATGCGTTAGGTAACTTAGGAAGGTATGAAGAAGCGATCGCATCCTGGGATCAAGCTTTAGAAATTAAACCCGATAAGGATGAAGCTTGGAACAACCGAGGGATTGCGTTAGGTAACTTAGGAAGGTATGAAGAAGCGATCGCATCCTACGATCGAGCTTTAGAAATTAAACCCGATTACCATGAAGCTTGGAACAACCGAGGGATTGCGTTAGATAACTTAGGAAGGTATGAACAAGCGATCGCATCTTACGATCAAGCTTTAGAAATTAAACCCGATGACCATGAAGCTTGGTACAACCGAGGGAATGCGTTATATAATTTAGGCAGATTGGAAGAAGCGATCGCATCCTACGATCGAGCTTTAGAAATTAAATCCGATTACCCTGATGCTTGGGATAATCGAGGATATGTTTTAACTTGTATGGGACGATATAAAGATGCATTAGAATCTTGTGATCGTGCTATTAAAATTAATTCAAATTATGCTAATGCTTACTACAATAAAGCTTGCTGTTATGGCTTACAAAACAATGTGGAATTAGCTATCGAAAACTTACAACGCGCCATCAATCTTGATGTCAAATATCAGGATATGGCGAAAACGGAGCAAGATTTCGAGCAGATTCGGGGAGATGAGCGGTTTCAGAGATTGCTAAATCGAGTATAATAATATATATTTGTATTTTAGCTAAGGAGATATTCTATGACTAATACCTACACAGCTATCATTCAGCCAGACGGAGATTGGTGGATTGGTTGGATAGAAGAAATTCCGGGAGTTAACTGTCAAGAAGCATCTCGTGATCAGTTATTAGAAAGCCTAAAAATTACTCTTAGTGAAGCATTAGAATTGAATAAACAGGAAGCAATTGCCGCTACTAGGGGAAACTACCAAGAAGAGAAAATTGTTGTATGAAACGCAAACACTTGATCCGCTACCTTCGTTCTCAAGGTTGTGAAATGCTCAGAGAAGGAAGTAGCCATTCTTGGTGGTTTAACCCCCAATTAAATAAAAGATCTGCGATTCCAAGACATACGGAAATTAGGGATATTCTCGCTAATAAAATCTGCAAAGACCTCGGAATACCACTAATCAAATAAATCGTTCATCAGTCTTGATGTCAAATATCAGGATCTGGCGAAAACGGATAAAGGTTTTGAGCAGATTCGGGAGGATGTTCGGTTTCAATCATTGCTAAGTTAAGTAAATAAAAAAAGAGATAACTATCTATGTTGAAAGCAATCCTATCATCAGAATTAGGGTATAATAACTCTTAAGTCACAACTTTCGATCCTATCAGGAGAACAATTGCTATGACACTGGCAACCACTCACCACCAAACCATTTTAGAAAAACTGCAAACCCTCAACCCACAACAACAACAACAAGTAATAGAGTTTATTGAATTTTTGCAGCTTAAAGCAGATAAGACAGCAATTGATGAGGAAGAAAGAGAAATTTCTGCTTTAGAATCAGCCGGAGACTTAGTGGGGTGTTTAGACAGTGGTAAAGGAGATTTATCCCTAAAAAAGAGGGAATTTAAAAAAAAGCATCTAGTCTAATATGCTTAAAAGAGTAATTCTAGATACGGGGGTCTTAGTCGCCGTTCTCGACCGGAGTGATAATTATCACAATTGGGCAATTCAGCAATGGGAAAAAGTTGCCAAACCTTTATTAACTTGTGAGGCAGTTATCACTGAATCCTGTTTTATTTTGTGAAGTAAATAAAGAGAGAAAATTATTCATGTCAAACAAAACTATTGATCTCAATCAAGTACAGTTAACTTTACAAGAACTACTTGCCTTAATAAAGGTAGATACTGAAATTATTATAACCGAAGGAAACAAGCCTGTAGCTCGTCTAATTCCTTGGGGAGATACTGAAAAAACAACGTCTGAAACTCCTTCTCCTAAGTTACGACAACCAGGACTACACGCTGGAAAAATTAGGACTAGCGAAGATTTTGATGAGCCACTTCCTGAAGAGTTTTGGACAGGTGAATCATGAAATTTCTTTTAGATACCCATACATTTATTTGGTGGGATAGCGAACCAGAAAAACTCTCTCAAAGAGCTTTAGAACTGTGTAGAGACCCTAGTAATACGCTATTACTTAGTATTACAAGTATTTGGGAAATGCAAATCAAACTACAACTAGGTAAACTATCACTCAAGATACCTTTAGCAGAAATGATTAATACTCAGCAGGAAACTAACCAAATTGGCCTTTTATCAATTACAGTCAGCCATGTTTTAGCTTTAAATACTTTACCTAACATCCATAAAGATCCATTTGACCGCTTGTTAGTTGCTCAAGCTAATCTTGAAAATGCTAGACTGATTAGCCATGATTCAATATTAGCAAAATATCCTGTTCAGATAGATTGGTAGATAGGGCTTGCTGAATAAATGTGAAATATAGACGAGGTAAGGGTTTTAGGGTTCTGTTTTGCTCTCACAGGTGCAAGATTTTGAGAGAATCGTCGTTCAAAACCTTGCGTCTTCATCGGCCCGCGTCCTGTAGGGGCGAAGCATTCGGACAATAACCTATCGGTGAAACCGTAGATTTTCTATCCGAATGCTTCGCCCATACTTTTTCAGCAAGTCCTAGCCATTCTTGGTGGTTTAACCCCCAATTAAATAAAAGATCTGCGATTCCAAGACATACGGAAATTAGGGATATTCTCGCTAATAAAATCTGCAAAGATATCGGAATACCACTAATAAAATAAATCGTTCATCAGTCTTGATGTCAAATATCAGGATCTGGCAAAAACAGATAAAGATTTTGAGCAGATTCGGGGAGATGAGCGGTTTCAATCATTGCTAAGTTAAGTAAATAACAAAAGAGATAACTATCTATGTCGAAAGCAATCCTATCATCAGAGTTAGGGTATAATAACTCTTAAGTCACAACTTTCGATCCTAATCAGGAGACCGATTGCTATGACACTGGCAACCACCCAGCTAAAAATCGAAAATCTCGCTCATTATATCATAAAAATCACCAAAAATACTTAATTTACTTAAGACAACTAAATAATTGTTTAATCAGTAATTCTTGAGGAAATCTAAAATCAGAACCCAACTGGCAAAAAAAGTGAGAGAATAAAAACATAGTTCAGAGAGGAGAGGCTGTCAAGACAAGCTTTCCAGTCGTAAAATCCATAATTCTTGCCGGGTGAAGGCTAATAAATAACTTTCAAAAAAGCGGGATTCAACTTAGTAGAAAAAAATCGCGACAATCTGTCAATCTACTGAAAAAAAGAGAGAAAAGTTATGTTTTGTGAACAATGCGAACAAACCGCTAGTGGTAATGGTTGTCATCAGTGGGGAGCCTGTGGAAAAAGTCCCGAAGTCAACGCTGTTCAAGACTTATTAGTTTATTGTCTGCGGGGATTAGCATCGGTGGTTTTAAAAGCCAAAGAAGCGGCGATATCTACTCGCGAAGCCGATATTTTTACCTGTGAGGCGCTTTTCGCCACCATGACCAATGTGAACTTCGATCAACAACGTTTTACCGATTATATTCAGCGTTGTTTAGAGATTCGAGAAAATTTAAAAGCACAATTGGGATTCCTTGACTGGTCTGCACTTGCCAACTATCAGCCTAATTTTAATGAGAGCCTAGTTAGCCAAGGTCAAGAAGTGTCCTTAGAACTAATTGAAAAAGTGCAGGACATCGATATTTTTTCCCTAAAGTTAACCGCTATCTACGGAGTTAAAGGTCTTGCTTCCTATACTTTCCACGCTCAGGAATTAGGTCAAGAGGATGACTCGGTTTATCAGGTTATCCAAGAGACTTTAGCGGCAATTGATCGCACCGATTTAAACCTGAATGATTGGCTGGCAATCTGTCTAAAAGTCGGGGCAGCAAACCTGCGGGCCATGGAATTATTAGATCAAGGTCATACCGAAACCTACGGTCATCCCATACCGACAAATGTTCCCTTAAACCCGCGTTTAGGTAAAGCCATTTTAGTCTCTGGCCATGATATTAAACAATTGGCAGCTTTACTGGCACAAACTGCCAATACTGGCATAATAGTCTATACCCACGGAGAATTATTACCCGCTCACGGTTATCCAAAACTAAAAGAAAAATATCCCCATCTCTACGGTCATTATGGCACCGCCTGGCAAAATCAAACTAAAGAATTTGCTAAGTTTCCGGGGGCAATAGTTTTAACTACTAATTGTCTCATGCCCCCCCACGAAAACTATGAAAGTAAACTCTTTACCCTCGGACCTGTGGGTTATGCCCATATTAACCGCTTAGAAACAGTGGACGGTGCGATCGATTTTAGTCCCGTGATTGCTAAAGCGCAGTCACTGCCCGGATTTACTGAAATAAGCGAACCTAGGCAGGTAATGGTGGGATTTGCCCACAATGCCGTCCTCAGTGTCGCTGATACGGTGGTTGATGCCCTTAAACAGGGTAAAATCCGTCACTTTTTCCTAGTTGGTGGCTGCGATGGCGCAAAACCCGATCGCAATTACTACACCGAATTTGTGGAACAAGTCCCCGAAGATTGCATCGTTTTAACCCTTGCCTGTGGAAAATTCCGCTTTTTCGACAAACAATTAGGTACCATCGAAGGATTACCCCGGCTAATGGACGTGGGACAATGTAACGATGCCTATAGTGCCATCAAAATCGCCCTAGGATTAGCTAACGCTTTTAACGTTAGCGTTAATGAGATTCCCCTCTCCCTAATTATCTCTTGGTACGAACAAAAAGCGATCGCTGTACTGCTCACCCTGCTGCATCTAGGTATGCAAAATATCCGTCTGGGACCAACTTTACCGGCATTTATCTCCCCTAACGTCCTGAAATTCCTCTCCGATACCTATCACCTGCAGCCGATTACCACCCCTGCAAAAGACTTAGCCGCTTGTCTAGGTTAAAACTTTCTGTAAAAATCCCACCCTTGGCCACAAATTGTGGCCTATGGGAAGGAGAGGGATATTATCCTCAAGGAGAATAATTTTTATGTCCGTAATCACTTTAAGCATTGATGGTAAAGATGTAGCGATCGAAGCGGGTTCGCGAGTTCTCGCAGCCGCTAGTCAGGTAGGAATAAAAATTCCCGCCCTCTGTCATCTGGATGGGGTTTCCGAAGTAGCTGCCTGTCGCTTATGTTTGGTCGAAATTGAAGGTATTAATAAATTATTACCCGCCTGTGTAACGGAAGTGGCGGAAGGAATGGTGGTTCATACCGATACCCCAAAACTGAAAGAATATCGCCGCATGACAGTGGAATTATTATTCGCTGAAGGTAATCACGTTTGTGCAGTTTGTGTGGCTAATGGTAACTGTGAATTACAAGATTTAGCCATCGAAGTGGGTATGGATCATAGTCGTTTTCCCTACCGTTTTCCCAAGCGAGAAGTGGATATTTCCCATCATCTTTTTGGTATCGATCATAATCGTTGTGTTCTCTGTACCCGTTGTGTGCGAGTCTGTGATGAAATTGAAGGGGCGCACGTTTGGGATCTGGCTTATCGCGGCGAAAAAGATAAAATTATTGCGGGAATGGATCAGCCTTGGGGCAGCGTTTCTGCCTGTACTTCCTGCGGCAAATGTGTTGCCGCTTGTCCAACCGGAGCGATATTCCGCAAGGGTTCCGCCGTTTCTGAAAAAGAGGAAGATCGATCGAAGTTGGAATTTTTAGTTAACGCCAGGACTGAACACCAATGGACGCGTTAAACTAATCGATGGAGGGTGATAGTGATCGATGGGCGCATTTAGATATCTACGAGCAAAAATTAACGGCCAAGGTAAGGGAGGACTATGATCAGATTATGGGTAATAATCAAGATATCCTAGGGATTGCTGCCCAATACGAAATCTCGGAAATCGATATCCGACGCGTCAAGGATTACGCTTTTGGATCGGGAGTGTCTCGATATCAATTTTTTCCCGAAGGTTTAATGGTAGCAGCTTGGCGAAGACTCGCTGGCGCTCAAGGGAATAATCTCGATCGGATGTTTCTCAATCATGAAATCTACGAATCTGACTTAGTGATTAATCGGGGCCTTTCGCAGCAACAAGCGCATTTACTGGCACAAAAACAATATCCTTGGTCCGATTCAATTCAGCAAACAAGATAATTATGACCACATCACCCGAATCGCAATTTCTGCAAGCCCTAGAAATGTGTCAGTCTCTCTCCAATTTGACGGCGCAATTTTCTAGTATTCCTTGTCGGATAATTGAAATTTTGTCTGATGTCAGTCAAGAGCCTAGGGTTTTGTATTCGCTCTTAATTAAATATTCTAGAGAAGTAGATTCCGCTTTAGTTGCTCTAGATATTTATGCCAAAAATGCTGATAATTGGCGAGTAAAAGATCGAGATAAAACCTGTTCTCTTGGTTTTGGAGTAAAAGACCATTGCACGATTTTAAGCTGTTTGCTCAATTTCAGTAAACGTCCTTTTTCTTTTATTTCCTATACGGGAAATTTTGCATCAGAGGCGATTATTTTTGAGCTACTTAAAGACTGGAAAAGGCTAGATTTAGCTCCTTTCTTTGAGGAAAAAATGCAAGAGTTTATCCTGGAGGCAAAAATAGCTTAAAAGAGAATTTCTTTGCGTTTGATCCTTTTGACCAAATTGCAACTCAGCGAAAAAATACCAACCCTTAAGGAATTAAAATTATGAGTAAAATTCGCTTCGCTACTGTCTGGTTAGCCGGTTGTTCGGGATGCCATATGTCCTTCCTCGATTTGGACGAATGGCTGTTAGAATTAGCCGAAAAAGTTGACGTGGTATATAGTCCCGTCGGCTGCGATCTGAAAACCTATCCGGAAAATGTCGATGTCTGTTTAGTGGAAGGAGCGATCGCTAATCAGGATAATTTAGAACTAATTCATCTAGTCCGTCAAAATACCAAAACTGTCGTTTCTTTTGGTGATTGCGCTGTGACTGCTAATGTTCCCGCTATGCGGAATATGTTGGGAACTGCCGATCCCGTGCTAAAAAGAGCTTATTTAGAGTTAGGAGATAACACCCCTCAACTACCAGAAGAACCCGGTATCGTTCCCGAATTATTAGATCAAGTGCTGCCGGTCCATCAAGTCATTCCTGTCGATATTTTTATGCCTGGATGTCCCCCCGATGCGGACAGAATTCGCGAGACATTAATTCCCATTTTAAAAGGGGAATTACCCGTGATGGCAGGACGAGAAATGATTAAATTTGGTTAATTGAATCAGTTATCAGTTATCAGATTTAAGTTTTGAGTTTTGAGTTTTGAGTGAGCAGTATGTATTAAGTGAGCCTCATCAAATACCAGTTTGCTGCTGTCTTTTCACTGATTACTGTTTACTGATTATACTAAATCCGTTGAGTATGGGCTACATATCAAGAGAGGCACTCATGGAAAACGGAGAATAAATAATCAGTTTTTAGTAACTGGATTTAGTATTACTGATCACTGTTTACTGATCACTGTTTACTGATTACTGATCACTGAACATCTCCCCCAAATCAAGTTAAAATATCCGCTCCTAACATCCGTTGATATTTAGCTTCTAAAGCTTGTTTTAAGTTGGGCAAAGTGATTAAATGGGGATCATCTAACATAATTTTTTCGGCGGCATCTCTTGCCAAAACTAACACCTCTTGATCCTCGACTAAACTAGCGAGAGCAAAATCTGGTAAACCCGATTGCCGTTGTCCTAAAACTTCCCCTGGACCGCGAAATCGCATATCCATTTCCGAGATAAAAAAGCCGTCTTGGGATTGTTCCAAAACCGTCAATCTTTGACGGGAATTAGCACTATTACTGCCACTTAAAAGTAAACAGTAGGATTGATGGGAACCTCTGCCGACGCGCCCCCGTAATTGATGCAATTGTGAAAGGCCAAAACGTTCGGCATTTTCAATTAACATCACCGTGGCATTGGGAACATCCACCCCCACTTCGATAACCGTAGTTGAGACAATAATTTGCAGAATATTATCGCGAAAAGCTGTTAAGATTTCCTCTTTTTCAGCGGAACTCATGCGACCATGGAGTAAACCGATATTAAAATTAGGAAAAATCTTTTCTGATAAATTTTGATATTCTTCCACTGCAGCCCTCACATCTAATTTTTCCGATTCTTCAATCAAGGGAAAAATCACATAAGCTTGTCTGCCTTGGGCAATTTCACGGCGAATTAAATCATAGGCAGCCCTTCTTTGATTGCCATTTAAAGCAGTGGTTTGAATCGGTTGTCTGCCGGGGGGTAATTCGTCTATTTGACTCACATCTAAATCCCCATGTAGGGTTAAAGCTAAAGTACGGGGAATCGGTGTTGCTGTCATAGTTAAAACGTGGGGAGACTCTCCTTTGCTTAATAATCTTGCCCTTTGTTGTACCCCAAAACGATGCTGTTCATCAATAACAACTAAACCTAATTTGCGGAAATTAACTGCATCTTGAATTAGGGCATGAGTTCCCACTAAAAGTGGTAATTCTCCTGTCTCTAATTGGGCGTGAATTTCTCGCCGTTTAGCGGTTTTTGTGGAACCAGTTAATAATTCTACGGGTAAATGTAAGAGATTAAACCAGCTAACTAACTTACGATAATGTTGTTCTGCTAAAACTTCCGTAGGAGCCATTAATGCCGCTTGATAACCGGATTGTAGGGCTGCTAAAATGGCATAAACTCCGACAATTGTTTTGCCAGAACCCACATCCCCCTGCACAAGACGATTCATCGGGGTGCTAGAATCTAAATCCTCTAAAATTTCCTCAATAACTCGTTTTTGAGCATTGGTTAATTGAAAGGGAATTATCTGATTAAATTGATCGATTAATTGACCCCTGGCACTAAAAATAGCACTTTTCTGTGTCTGACGATACTGTTGCCGCCGCCGCAGAAAACCCAATTGTAAAAAGAAGAATTCATCAAAGACTAATCGCCGTCGCGCTTGACTGAGAATCTCGGAATTATTGGGAAAATGAATGTTAGTAATTGCTGTTTTTAAATCGATTAATCCGTATTGTTTTTTTAGACCGAAAGGTAGGGGGTCTTTTATCGCCTCTACTGCCCCAAAAGCGGCGACTACAGCCTTTCTAATTAGGTCGGCGGGGACTCCATCGGTGAGGGGATAAACCGGCAGGATACGCCCGATTTTTAAGGACTCAATACTTGCGCCAGAACTGTCTAATAATTCAAATTCAGGATTTTCTAAAGTTAACCCATATTTACCCGCTTTGACTAAACCACTAACCGCCACCACCGAACCGACGGAATAGAGTTTTTTTTGTCCTTCTTGCCAAGCACGATTAGTATAGTAAGTTCCCGCATAAAAACGGTTTAATTTTATCTGTCCAGTGCGATCCTGTAAGAGCAATTCAAAGATAGCTAACTTGGTATTTTTGGGGCTATTAAAACAATTACAGCGCTTGACATTACCCACTAAAGTTACCGTTTCCCCCTCGGTTAAATTAGCGATATTGACTTGACGACTGTAATCCACATGATCCCGGGGATAATAATATAATAAATCTTCAACTTTGTGAAGGTTTAATCTTTCTAAAAGACCAGCTTTTCTCTCTCCCACTTCCGCTAGATATTTCAAGGGTTGTTCGAGGGTAACTTGCCGTGGAGAATTTGCCTTTGCCGTGATGGGAGTGGTATTAATAATTTTCGCTGCAGCTGGTTCTTTTGCGGTAGGGGTTGCTTCTAAAGTTTGCCGTAATTGTTGCAAAAAATTGCGAGTTTCGGTGACTAATTGTTGTCTTTGTCTGGGATTAAATTGGGAATATTGGGCAAATTTTTGGGCTAATTCTCGCCAGCGATTTCTCTCACTGGTGGCAATTCCCACGGGAGGATTATCCCCGAAACTAAGACACAAAAACTCGCTAAAACGGTATTGATTTCCCTGAAGATCGGGATAACCTTTTTCCGCTTCTATAGATAAGGCTTTTTGTAATCTCACCCAGTCGGGTATTTCTCCTTTCATAATTGCCTCTTGACTCCAAATTTCCCAGTATTATGTTTCCCTAATACCTCTGTTTGATTATAACTGATTAATCATACCAACTACTGCGCCACGCCGCTTCCGCTTGAGCAATAGTATATTCTTTGCGAAGGTGATAATATTGTTTACCTAGACGATTTAATTGTTCCCAAAGGGAGCGAATTTGATTTCTTTCGACACTTAAGCGCGTATCAGCAAATTCCAGTTCAGCCATTCGTAGATGAATTGCCGTTACTTTAGTGACTTTGCCACTTGAAAAATCATGATCATCCCCATCATCTTCATCTTCATCTTTTTCTTCCTCTGGTTCAGGGTTTTTAGCTTCTACTAAAATGTTTAACATATTATTTCCTCCACCTAGGGATTGTCCCTCTTCTCCCGCTTGAATTGCCATATCGATAATTTGACTGGGTAGATGAGGGGGAAGAATATAAGCTTTTTGTAGTTGCTGATTAATTTGTTTGGAGAGATGATTGAGAATCTCGATACAGTTTTTTTCCAGCACTCGACAACAATAAAGTAAAATATCGGGGTTATTAATCTCTCCAGTTGCCGCTATATTTTTCGGTTTGTTTAGAAAAAGTTTTAAGAAATCTGGGGTATTTTTCGTCTCTGCTGGACTTTTAGAGAATCCCACCCCTGAAAATGTCCCTCGATCGAAGCTCTGCTCGCCCAATTGCTGTAAACTGGCTTTAGCCTCTTGTCCTAGAGCTTTGATCTCCTCTTGTAGTTTCTGACGATTGCTGTGGGAGAGAGCCAGAAATTCCCCCCCATAGTAACGGGTACAGATATAATACACTGCCCCGATCGCCTGTTTATAGAGAGATTCACCGAGTAAATCAAGATAAATTCGGTATTTTTCTTGCATTCTTTCGGCTAAATTTGCCACTTCCGTTTCTATGTTCTTTAAATCTTGTTGTAGCTTGTTCAGTCTTCCAGTCATAGAAATTTTACCGAGGGAGAAGTTAGCGATCGGCGAATTCTATTATAGCGACTCACCGTCAGCTATAGCACCCTGACCAGGAGGAGATGCTCAGGCGAAAAGAAGGTAAACTGGAATCTGTGCTGGGTTTATCGGCTTTAGGTTTAACGGTAGAACAAATTGCTCAAGTTTTGGACTTAACTTGAGAAAAAGTGCCAGAAATATCAGAAACCCATGAAGATAATCTATCAGTAGGCTATGACACCGTTTCTGATCAAGATAAAGTGTAACCTAATTTGCTATCGACCAGCGACTCGCCAAAATGAAAACTTCCTACCTCACCTATGACTAGCACTCCTTCAGCTTCTTTAAAATTAAAAAAAACAAAAATTACCGACACAAATATCACTCTCTCCCATGGCAGTGGTGGCAGCGCAATGCGGGATTTAATTAATGAGATATTTATTAATAATTTTGATAATAACCTACTGGCACCCCTTGAAGATCAAGCCCGATTTGAAATTAAAGATTTAGCTAAAATAGGCGATCGCGTGGCATTTACCACCGATTCCTATGTGGTTTCTCCTCTATTCTTTCCGGGGGGTGATATTGGCAGTTTAGCAGTCAATGGAACCGTTAATGATTTGGCTGTCGGTGGGGCAATTCCTCTCTACCTCAGTTGTAGTTTTATCCTCGAAGAAGGTTTATCTATCGACACCCTAAAAATCATCGTTACCAGCATGAAAATAGCCGCCGAAAAAGCAGCGGTAAAAATCGTCACTGGTGATACAAAAGTTGTTCCCAGGGGACAAGCAGATCAAATATTTATTAATACCTCTGGAGTGGGAGTAATTCCGGCTGGAATCAATTCTGGGGCGAATAATTTACAAGTTGGCGATCGCATTTTGCTTAACGGTTTTCTGGGGGATCACGGTGCCGCCATTCTGATTGCCAGGGGCGAATTAGACCTACAATGCACAATCGAAAGCGATTGTCAATCCCTGAATTCTTTAATTTCTGCAATTCTGGCCGTTTGCCCGCAAGTTAAAGCGATGCGTGATGCCACTAGGGGCGGATTAGCCACGGTTTTAAACGAATTTGCCCAAAGTTCAGGGGTGGGAATACAGGTGCAAGAAACGGCGATCCCCATCCGGGAAGAAGTGCGAGGAATGTGCGAATTATTGGGCTTAGAACCGCTTTATCTGGCAAACGAGGGCAAATTAATCCTTGTTGTGTCTCCAGAGGCGGAAAATCGCGTTTTAGCAGTGATGCGTTCCCATCCTGACGGTAAAAATGCCGCTTCTATCGGGGAAGTCGTCGCTTCCCCCCCCAATTTAGTTTACTTAAAAACCTCTTTCGGCACTAACAGAATTCTCGATATGTTAGTAGGTGAACAATTACCGAGAATATGTTAATTAGACAGGAGACAGTTTTAAAGGAAAAAGTGAAAGGTAAAAAAACAGATAGTTGGGGTTTTGGGGTTTTAGTAAAAATTTCCCTGATAACTGATAACCGATAACTGATAACTGAAAATGCACGAACTAGGAATCACCCAAAATATTATCGAACTTGCTTTAGAACATTCCCGAGGAATGAAAGTTAAGCGCGTGGTGTTAGAGATTGGTAAACTAACGGCAATTATGCCAGAATCGATCGCTTTCTGTTTTGATACCTGTTGTCAAGGTACTAATATAGAGGGGGCAATGTTAGAGATTCTGGAAATTTCCGGTTTAGGACAGTGCCAAGATTGCGAAAATGAGCTAGAACTAGAATATCCCTACGGCATCTGCGATCGATGTGGTAGTCGCAATATAATCATTTTACAGGGTCAAGAATTAAATCTTAAATCGTTGGAGACAGAATCCTTATGTGTATAACCTGTGGTTGTTCTGATAACTCGGAAGTAACGGTAACTAATCCGCAAACGGGAACCCATGAACATATTTTAGCCGATGGTACTGTTATTAGTCATAGCCATCACGATCACGAGCATGAGCATGAGCATCCCCATCATCCTGCGGAAATTCACGCTCAAATTCATGGCAATATTCTCCAAGTTGAGCAAAATCTGCTGGCAAAAAATAATCTGTTAGCGGCACAAAATCGCGGTTGGTTGAAGGGAAGAAAAACTGTTGCTCTTAATCTGGTTTCTTCCCCCGGTTCGGGAAAAACTACCCTGTTAACTCGCACAATTGCCGATTTAAAAACCGCTATTCCTATCAGTGTCATTGAGGGGGATCAAGCTACAGCTAATGATGCTCAAAAAATTAGTGAAACCGGTTGTCAGGTTATCCAAATTAACACCGGAACAGGTTGTCATTTAGAAGCATCAATGGTAGAGAGAGGATTAATCGAACTCGATCCACCGATGAATTCTTTAGTCATGATCGAAAATGTCGGTAATCTAGTTTGTCCTGCTTTATTTGATTTGGGAGAAAATGCCAAAGTCGTCATTCTTTCCGTCACCGAAGGGGAAGATAAACCGATTAAATATCCCTATATGTTCCACGCTTCTCAAGTCATGATCTTGACAAAAATAGACCTACTGCCCTACGTTAATTTTAACCTTGATCACTGTTTAGATTACGCTTATCAAGTTAATCCCAATTTGAAAGTTTTTCAAGTTTCCGCTACCACAGGAGAAGGTTTAGATGCTTGGTACAGTTGGTTAAAATCGCTGGTTTAAGTTAAGTAGTAACACACCCAAAAAGTTCAGTCTAACCGCAAGAAAAATGACTCTAGCACTTGATGACAATATTTATAATCAACTGTTGACTAAATTTCAACCCAAGATTATTGAAAATAAGGAAGAATATGAGCAAGCGCGTCATCTTCTCCTTAATCTAATTAGTAAACAGGATCGACTACCAGAAGAAACCGCGATGGTTAAATTAATGGCGACAATTATTAAGGATTTTGATGCCAAACAACCTCAACCCGAACCAGCTTCACCCCAGGAAATATTATTACACTTAATGTTAGCTAACAACATGAAACAAGCTGATTTACTTGGTAAAATTGGTTCTAAGGGTGTGGTTTCAGAAATTGTTAATGGCAAGCGATCGATTAGTAAAGCTCAAGGTAAAATTTTAGGAGAGATTTTCAATGTTTCCCCTGGTGTATTCATTTAAGTTGATATTAACTGCCAATGAAAACAACCGTCATTGTTCCACCGATTAAATGTCAAGGTATCAAAACTAAACTGGTATCATCAATCAGAAGTTTAGCGGATCAGCAAAACTTTTATTGCTGAATAGAACCCTTGTGTGGACTGGAGTTGGTAGCTTTTAATTTACAACCCAAAAAGGCCCTATACTAAATCCAGTTACTAAGGACTGATTATCTATTCCCCCTTTTGCTTCTTGCCTTTTGCCTATGCTTATAAGTAGCCTATGCTCAACGGATTTAGTATTATTTGCATAAGACTCCTAAGGGTGTGCAGGTACATGATGCGAAGCTACTAGCAGCCGTGTGCATTCATGACCCTACAACTATTAGGACCTTTAATGTTAACGATTTTATTCGAGTCAGGTGCTAACAATAAGGCTGACTTTTAGGCAAAAACGCGAGCATCCCGAGGACGAACATAAACTTGCTCCCCGACTTGGAGATGGAGTTGAGTCAGTTGTTCTCGATTCAGATGGGCAATCAGGAGAGAGCGATCCGGTAGAATTAATTCCACATCGATGGCCCAACCCAGATGGATAATGCGCTCAACTTTTGCCTCAATGCTAGACCCATTGGGAGCGGCAAAAATCTCTAGGTCGTGGGGACGAATAAAAATCTTAACTCCGTTAGTAACCCCTCCGAGCTGCTCGAACAGTGCAGCCGAGGTCGGTGGCAAAACATTCACCCGGCCAATAAAGCTCATCACAAAAGCAGAGGCAGGATGATCGTACACCTGATCGGGAGTCCCCACCTGTTCGATTTTACCCTCATTGAAAATTACAATCTCGTCGGCCACTTCCATGGCTTCCTCTTGGTCGTGGGTGACAAAAACACTGGTGACATGAACCTCCTCGTGTAACTGTCGCAACCAAACCCGCAGCTCTTTTCTAACTTTGGCATCCAGGGCCCCAAAAGGCTCATCTAATAATAATACTTCCGGTTCCACCGCTAAAGCCCGGGCCAAGGCAACCCGTTGACGTTGACCTCCGGATAGTTGGGCCGGATAGCGATCGCCTAATCCCTGCAATTGAATTAAACTCAAGAGACTGTCCACTCGTTTCTGAATGTAGTCCGGGGTAGCTTTGCGAATCTTTAAACCGAAAGCGATATTCTGACGCACCGTCAGGTGTTTAAAAAGCGCATAATGCTGAAAAACAAAGCCAATATTCCTTTTTCTGACATTTAAATGGGTTGTGTCTTTGCCGTTGATGATAATTTTGCCTGTGTCGGGGGGTTCTAATCCTGCGATCGCTCTCAGGAGGGTGGTTTTTCCCGAACCGGACGGCCCCAGCAGTGCCACCAGACGATTCGATTTGATCTCTAGGTTGATGTGGTCTAAAGCAGTAAAGGTGCCGAATTTTTTCGATACTTGCTCGATGATGATACTCACGGTGACTAATCCTCTGGCAAAAAATGTATAGGGTTTGACCGTATTTTAACTATGATTGAATCGCAATCGTATTAAAATACAATTACGTTTTACAGGATAGCAAGAAAATTAAGTTTCGATTCGGGAGATTACTGGTTATAAACGGAGACTAAAAAGATTAAACAGCGATAAAAGCTTACTATTAGTTTTTTTTGCTCTTTTAGTCGGTTCTAAAGGCTTAATTAACTAATTTTGTTCCTTAACCACCAGAAACGCACCGGAGAAAAGAGACGACTGAGGCAAAAATGGACTATTCTTTATTGACAATATTTAGCTTTTTTATCGGAATTATCGTGGGATTAACGGGAATTGGCGGTTCATCCTTGATTACACCCCTATTGATCTTTGTATTTCAGGTTCCCGCTACCACCGCAGTGGGTTCCGATGTGGTAGCGGCCGGGTTGATGAAAGTGGTGGGCACTGTTCGTCACTGGCAACAGCAAACGATCGAGTTAGAGGTGGTAAAATGGCTAGTAATTGGCAGTGTACCCGGTTCTCTGTTAGGATTAGTCGGTTTTCGCTATTTTCAGCAGAATAGCTCCCTCAATCTCGATCAATGGTTGCCTCATCTCATCGGTCTTGTCTTGATGATCGTGACTGTCCTAGCGGCCCTAGAACTACTAATCTCCTTATTTTTTCCCGATTTGTCCCCTTTGTCCTGGCCAAAATTAGATTTAACCACTCGCTCCGGTCAGATAAAAACAACGGTATTAGGGGCAATTTTAGGCTATTTGGTCGGTTTAACCAGTATTTCCAGTGGTTCCTTGTTCGCATTGGTCTTGATGACCTTTTTTCACCTTGATTATCCCAAATTAGTCGGTACAGATCTATCGCAAGCGTCCATCCTCTTAACCTGTACTTCCATCGGTCATCTGGGATTAGGAACGGTAGATTGGAATCTGGTACTTCCCATCTGGTTAGGTGCGATACCGGGGGTGGTAGTGGGAGCAAGATTATCGGAATATTTGCCCAAAAATGCCCTAAAAATACTGCTTTATACTGTTCTGGTCACGGTCAGTTGGCGCTTACTCCAACCCACCTAATCCCCAGAGTTTACTCGAAAGTCATCATACTACCGATCAACAGATCGGGACTGGTGGCGACAAAATAGATAATTCCCGCACCGAGAATAACGATCGCTAAACTAAATAGTAGCACCCATCGATCGGCTGGTTCGTAGGTATCTTCATCTATATCTCGTCTGACTGTAAAATAATGGGCTGTGGTCAAAAATACGGTCAATAAACCCACTAAAGCAAACATTAAGCCCAATTTCCAACCATAACCAGGCCGAGGAACTAGGGGAGGATGAAAGGCCCGTAAGCGCAGAATAACCATACCAAAACCCATTAATGCGATCGCTGTTCGCATCCAAGACAGATAGGTGCGTTCATTGGCCAGATGATCGCGGACTCGATTGGGATTGACTTTTTTCGGTTCAATGCTGGTCTTGCTTTCCGTCACTGGTGATTTGAGAAAAAATAAGATGATCGAGATGGCTACGGTCAAGAAGATGATGTTATTCTATGGCACTTGAGTTATAGATGGTATGGAAAAAATCTAAAATCTCTTTTTAGATGTATTTGTATTGAATCAAAAATTAAATAGATTCTGCTTGTTGCTGGAGAAGCACCCATCCATAGCTTAAGGACAAGGCCAAGAAAGCGAGGGGAAGACTTTCCTTGATTATAAATACACCCAAACCGATCAGCACACAGGGGACAAAGTAGCTGCCGTGACTGCTAATTAAATTAGCGATCGCTGGTAATTGGGTTAACTGATGAGCAGTAAAACACCAAACACCCACCAAGATCAGAAAAACGCTGACGATAGTGACTAAATTTGGCCAAGTATTACTAGCAAACAGCGGCAGATAAATGCTGATATTATCACTGCCATTGGCGATGGTAATTGCCGCCACAGCGCCGGTTTGAGGGGAAAACCAGGCCGCCAAAGGAGAAGAAGGTGCTGATTCTACAGCTACCTCCAGATGATTATCCGTCTCGGTTTCTTCTCGCTGCCGGAGACTCCGAATCCCGAAAATCACTGGCAAAAGACCGAGAAAACGAATCCACTGAGCCGGAATCAAGAAACTCCCGAAAAAGCCAGTTAAACTCGCCAAAATCAGCAGGATAAAGCCTAAATACTGACCGATAACGATATGACGACGGCGAAAAAGTTTATTGACTTGGGTAAAAAGAATCGTCAAAATCAGGATGTCATCGAGATTGGTAGCAATAAAAGCCGCTATTGCTGTGGATATGGCAGTAATCATCTTATTCATCCGGTTTTTTTCTTAATCGGGTCTTCTGGTCTAGATCGCCCTACTTCCACTCTAGAAAGAGCCATTAATAAAATCAAATATTCTTTCTTGTTGATTTAATAAATTAAAATGATGGAAAGACCAATAGAGACAAAAAACCCCTTGCCATGGCCAGAATGACCCTAGATCAACTAGAAATCTTTCTAGCGACTGCGGAACATCTCCACTTCACTAAAGCAGCAGAAGCTTTATATATCACCCAACCGGCCGTCAGTGCCGCCATTGCCTCCCTAGAAAGTGAATACGGGGTGAAATTATTCCATCGCGTCGGTCGTCACATCGAGATCACGGAAACAGGACGTTTACTGCAATTAGAAGCGCAACGCATTCTCACCCAGGTAACTTTGACAGAAAGGGGACTGGCGGAATTTAACGACTTGCAACGGGGAGAACTGCAATTAGGATCGAGTTTGACTATTGGTAACTATTGGCTGCCGGCAAAAATTAGCGATTTTCAGGAGCGCTATCCAGCAATTAAGATCAATTGCACCCTAGCTAATACGGAAGAAATCTGTCTGGGTACGGCTAACGGACGTTTTGACCTAGCATTAATCGAGGGAGAAGTCAAGAGTGATTTAACACATTGTTTAGAACAGGAGAGCGTCGGCAGCGATCGCCTATTAATTATTGTCGGACGTTCTCATCCTTGGTATAAAAGAGAAGCGATCGAATTACCCGAATTAGTGGAAACCCCTTGGGTAATGAGAGAATCGGGATCGGGAACCCAACAAAGATTCGAGGAAGCACTACGGAATTGGAGCATCGATTTACGCACATTAAAGGTGACTTTGCTGTTAAATACGGGAGAAATGGTCAAGGCAATCATCGAGAATAGTTCGGCAGCTGCCGGTATTTCCGAATTGATGGTTCAAAAGGAATTACAATTAGGCACATTGCGATCGATCCGAGTCATCGATACTTCTGGTTTATACCCTCGCTATCTCGAATTTATGCGACCTTTTTTAAAAATAAAACACCGTCAGCGCTTTCAACCCCGCGTCTGTAAAGTTTTCGAGCAGATGTTGGGTTCCTCTCCTAATTCTTGGCAAAATTCTAGATAGTCATCAACAGATTCATGAAAACACTGTAAAGCTTCTTCAATAGTTTTGCTGTGAAAAGTAATCACATCTTTAATGTCAATGACGATTCCAGAGATCAGATTATCGTCAAAGTCAATTTCAAATTTACCTGTATATCCTTTATAAGTTGTGGTGTACATATAGCGGTAAGCGCTTGAGTGAGATACAGACCAAGCTTTGCCTAGCATGGTTTATAGCTCGTGACACTGTACCTCATACGACTGCACACCGCTATAGTTTTTGTTTCTCTCAAGAAATAGTCAATAATTGAGGCAATTAAATGATATTAGCATTTTCTAAAAAGAGGCGTATATCCTTGTCTGAATTGCATTCAGAACTCGCTGTTGCTTTTTGTTTATTGAGTAAGGTTCAGTAACTTGTTTTCGTATTATATCAGTATTTTTAGAAAAAGGAAGACTCTCTACGGTATTATTAAATCTATCAATAGGATTGGTTTGAACCCTTTACTTGTAAAACCGTGCTTCGCCGTTCTATACTGGCGGAACCTGTCATCTCTAGGGTTCCTTCCAGCCGACATTATAGGTAAAGTTCCAATAAAAGTTCCAATATGAAAGATCGAGCCAATTCCCTGTATGAATCCGACTTCTACGGGTGGACAGAGCTACAAGCGAAAGCTCTAGCCAACCGACAGGTAGAAGCTCTGGACTGGCAAAACTTACGGGAGGAAATCATTTCCTTGGGTAAACAAGAATATCGAGAACTGGTGAGCCGTCTAACCGTTTTGGTAGGACATCTTCTCAAATGGGAATATCAGCCAGATAAACGTTCTCGCAGCTGGTTTTTGACGATTAGAGAACAGAGACGAGGGATCAGACGGCATCTAGAGGGTAATCCTAGTTTAAAATCCCGGATACCGACGGCTTTATCCGATGCTTTCGAGGCCGGGGTCGATTTGGCTTTACGCGAGACGGATTTACCGATACGGACTTTTCCCTCTCACTGTTCTTTCACCTTCGAGGACATCATGGCCGACCATTTCCTCTGCGATACGAGTCAGGATTGGTCGTAAATTTAACGGTTATACCGCCTCAACGGGTATCTGTATCTCAACAAGTAATTTAAATACGCGGGCAGCTGATTCTTTTTTTTTACTCTCTCCCTTCAATAATTTTAATTTCTTCCTCGCTTAATCCATAGAGTTTATAAACAATTAGATCGATCAATTCATCGGTGGCGCTTAATTGTTGTTTTAGGGGTAAAAGTTTCTCTAGACTGGTTTGATATTCTTTTTCTAGGGTTTCCTGTATTTGACGATCTAACAAGTTAACGCTAATTTTCTTTTTGTTCTTTTTCAGTATCTCCCACAATTGATCCAAGCTAAGATGAGGTTCGCTTTTTTGGTAGTCACCGAGATAGTTTTGGATTTTTGATTTGTTGGTTAAATTATCGATCGCACTGCCGATTATTCTCTCTAAATATCTCAAAAAGCTTTTGATTTCTTTTTGTTTTTCCCGATTTATCTCGATCATCTGTTCTGCTAAGTAGGCCAGAATATCATGGACTATATCGGTTTCTTCTCTCCTAATATGCTCCTCGATTTCCTTTAATATCTCTTGCTTTTCTTGATAACTTTTGATAAGTTTCTTTAAACTCTGTTGACGGCGATCGCTATTAGTGCTAAAAGATATTTTTCGGATGGGGATATTTTGTAAATGTATCGATCTAAGTTCAAGTCTACCTCCAGCATCCTCATCACCTAAAACAGAAACCATGAGTTTAGTAACATTAAAAAGCAACTTTGAGTTAAGCAAAGCAAGAAGATAAAAATCAGAACAAGGGATAATAAAACATTTATCATTGGGAAAATAACCTTGATTATCAAGCATGAAACGAGAGGAACTTGCAATAACAGGATATATAATTTTAGGATGCTCAAAAAAAGTCCAATAATCTACAGTGTCTTGTATCTCATACCACTTATAATTACCAGCTTTTCTTCCTTGCCAACTTCCTGAATGTAGTTCTGGTTTAGGTTCTAATTTACTTTTAAATTTTTCTAAATGTTTTTTGATATTTGGATATTCATTAATGTTAATACCACGCCGAGTAAATATCAAAAAATTTTCTTGATAATTAATTTCATATTTTCTAATGTCGTCACCTACTACTAACGGTTTAATTATTTCTGCTGACTTTGGATCAGATTCAATTAATTTACTACGGGTATATTGATCAATAAAAAATGCTTCATTGCATCCAGTTTTTATCCCATAAAATATTTGAAGCTGTATATATTGAGCTAGAGAAATATTGTCCTTATTTAATTTATTAATAATTTTTGCAATCTGATTTTTAGCTAATGACCAACCTTCCACAGACAAGCTATTTTCACATACATAATATGATAGATCATTAATCACATCAATTAAACTATTGAATTTGAGAGACTTAATCTTTGATACTAAAACATTTTGTTGACCTACAATATTATTTTCAATCAGTAGAATAGATGGAAAAGTTGCCGCTTCCGAAAAAACAGGCAATTCTCCAAAATCGATAATTTCTTTTATAGTTGTTTGCTGGGTTAGAAATTGTCTTAATTTCGTTCCATAATTAGCACGCATAAATTTATTTGATATAATCAAACCCAAGTGACCTCCTTGCTGTAAGGATAGTAACCCCATTTCGACAAAATAAACGTATAAATCGGCAACTCCATGAAAAGATTGATAATTTTCTTTTAGAAAGGGTTTAATATCTTTTAATCCTTCTTGTCGAACATAAGGAGGATTACCGATTACTGCATCAAAACCGGGGTTATCTTTCCAAGAAGCGGAATCAAGATCGATAAAAACTTCAGGAAATTCCAGATCCCAATGAAAAAAACGCTTACTTTTATATAAACTAGCTGCTTGGTCTAAAATTCGTTGGTCTGATGGGGGTAACTTATCCCAATTAATTGCCGATATATTACCACCGTAGCGCTGCAGAAACTCGATAGCAGTTTTAACCCCAAAAAAGCGAGAGAGGAAAACATCTAATAAACGCTTGTAGGGTTTAGCTTGACTATCAAAATCACGGAATAACTGTTCACTTGTTTCCACTTCGGCAAAAGTCGCATCGCTGAGGGTACTAATTCCCCGCATAATTTCTGCTGCCCGAAGTAACCCGACAAAAGGGCCAGTTAAAAGAGTTAATTGACCACTTTCTTCCTCAATCATAGCGGCTTCTGCGGCCTTGGCGGTAGTTCCGATCAGAGAATTACCACAACGTAAATGATGATCCAAAAAACTCAAAGGTGCGCCCACTGTGAAAGAATGTAACCAGAGACTAACCTTGGCCAATTCTACAGCCATCGGATTGATATCCACCCCATAAATACAGCGCTTCATCACCACTCTCTGTAATAATTGCGTTGGTTCAAGGGTGGGAGAATCGAGAATAATTCCCTGTTGTCGGAGATTGTCGATAACGTTTTGTCGGGTGGTTTCCAACATGGTTAAAACGGGATTATCTTCGGGATAAAGATTGAGAATCTGGATTAACTCATCGGTGAGATAGTCCACTGCTTCTACTAAAAAATGTCCGCTTCCCATGGCGGGGTCACAGAGTTTAAGATCAAGTAAGGTGGTGATCGCTTTTTTTTCTAAGCGTTGTAGATCTTTTTGCAATCCCTGCTGACTGAGATTTCCTAAACGTCTATCGCTGCTTTCTTGTCTTCGGGCGGCGATTTCTGTCATCACATCCCCGAACTGTTGCGCCCTTTGCTCTAAAATTGGTTTGAGGGTATGACTGACAATATATTTAACGATGTAATCGGGAGTGTAATAGGAACCAGTGGCCTTTCTTTCCCCCCGATCATTTTCCAGATGTACCGATTCCCCCTCAATCACGATGCGATATTCCAGTAATCCTTCGTAAATTGATCCTAACTGTCGCACACCCAAAAAACTATAGTCGATCGGCTGTCCCTCAAAACGTGCTAACTTGTCTAGGATGGGCGCTAAAACCGCATCGGATAACTTGTATTGACCGAGAAAACAATTCACCCGGCCTTCTTCCATATCAAATAAACCCCCGTTGTAACGAGGTACGGCTAAATTAGCATCCCCTCGATCGACAATGCGAAATAAACTGAGGAGAGCATCGTATATTCCCGTCGAGGTACGACTAAAGACCTGCTGACGATCGATTTTAACGGCAATTGCTTGCGTCTTTTGCAATAAGCTGTAATCGCGATAGTCTCCCCTCACCGGCAGCAAATCCCGCGCTTCTGCGTAGAGAAGAAATAATAATTTATACAGCAGGGATAAACTCGCCTCGTACAATAAATCTGGCTGTATGTCTGTATTTAATGATACAAAACCTTTAGAAATATCGGGAAAAATGCGATCGAAGACTAACTCTTTTAACTCGTTACCCACTCTGGTGGCATAGGTGGTACTTCCCTCCCGGATGCGTTCAAGGAAATTCTGACCGTGAATATCCTTAATAAAAGCCTCTTGACGGAAAAATAACCAGAAATACCGAAATTTTTGCCGGTCTCCCCCTTCTAATAGTTCCATCAAATCCACTAGATAAAATTCCGTGGCTGTGGAGGACGCTTGACGGTAATATAAGCGCCATTCCCGACCATTGGTGAGAATACCCCAATCTACTCCCGTCCCCGTCAGGTAATTGGTGATCTGAAAGGAAGGATTACTATTTTTCCAGATATCTCGCTGATCATTCTTAGAAACGTCACTAAGAGAACGTTGCCAGTATTTGGCCTCAGCGATCGCTAAAACTTGACGATAAAAGGCTTTTTCATTATTCTGGAGAGCATAGGCTTGATAACGGTCATTTTCTCCGGCAAATAGCGCATAATCTGGCCTTTCTGACCTTCCTTTTCCTCTACTGCTTACCTGCGGTATATAACTAAAACCGAGAATTTCTAGAATCGGTTGTATTAATTCTGCTTCCGTTTGCGCTTCGTTAAGAGTCGGCAAAACCGCCTTTTTTTGTTGATAAAGACTCTCTAAGCGGGAAAATGCCCCTGATACATCCTCTTGCCATTCCCCAGAATCTGGCAGCCGATGCTCAAGATAGTGTTGAGAAAAAAGTGGTTTATTGCCCGTTTGTCCTGACATGGCTGATTATCCTAGCATTGAGGGTATCTAGCCTAAAAATGAAGGGTTCGCAGGCAGGCACGGATTCCCATTATACAAGAAGTATAGGGCAAGTCTCCGATTTTGTCAAGGGTTTTGGCCAAAAAAAATCGCCTCTGGGAGGCGGGGGTGAAAGGTATCACCCCAACAGAAATAATTAAACCCCAAAAGACTTACCACAACCGCAGGTTTGACTGGCGTTGGGATTAGTGAATTGGAAACCGCCGCCGATCATCGCGTTGCTGTAATCTAACATGAGACCGTAGAGATAGAGCAGACTTTTTTTATCAGAGACAATTTTAAAGCCCTCGTAATCGAAAACCTCATCTTGGGGGCTAATATTGCTAGGATGCTCAAAATCCATCATATAGGACATTCCCGAACAACCACCTTGACGCACACCCACGCGCAGACATAAATCCTTGCCCTGTTGCTCTTTGAGCATGGTAAGGTGTTTGAGGGCAGCCTCACTGAGTAAAATTCCTTTTCCTTGAATCTGAGTAGCTTGTGTCATCTTTAGCAGGAACTCCTAAACGCAGTTGAAGGGGACATATAAAACTTTACCTTCTCCTGTTCATCTTAACGATAGTTGAGGGCTGTTGACTGAATTACTGTTTACTTTTCCCAGCCTCACAGGGGTTGTAAGGCAAAAAAGAGCAAAAAACTGGGATTATTAGTTAAATAGGGTTTCCATATACGACTAGGTTCTTGAAACAAACCATAGAGCCATTCTCAGCCAATTTTCATCACCCAACCTGGTGCTTGAGACAGTTCACCTTCTGGGAGGATGATAATCAAATCAGGACAGCGCTGCCTTGGGGATGCCGAAAAAGCAGCCAGAAAAGAGCAAAAGAAATTCACTTTTCTAAGCGGAGATTAGCACCGCTGCTATCGGTGCGATAAACCCAAGTTTTTTGCCTATAAGTCAGAATAATTCGCCATCCTTGCACCAGTGCTTGAGTACAGAATTCTCCCGGTTTAGCTAATCCTAAACAACCATCGGGCCAGGTTTGTGGTTGTGCTGCTTGAATTTGCAAGCGATTAACCGATATCTTGGTTTTCCGACTCAAATCTTGACGGGTAGCGGCGATGACCGAATTAGGTGGCTCAGGAGATGCTAAACTAGGTGGCGCTAAGAGGAGAGAAAGCAGACTCATTAGCATTAAAGTGCCAGTTGCTCCCCGGATAATTCTCGTTTTACCGATTGGTACTTGCTGGCTCTGGCTAAAATTTTTTCTGGATATCATCTTTAGTGCTGCCTCTTTTCTGGGTGTGATAGTCCGAGCGAATCCTCCTGTTTATAACCAGTGTAACCGATACTATGTTCCCGCTCTGGTTTTCGAGCAGCGGCAGCAGTCAATGTCGGTTTTCGTTGTCATCTCCTGAAAACTTCCGTCTCTTTAAGGGGCGATGGCGATTAGAATAGATGAGGATGAACTATCTTAGATGGATGGACTTATGTTATCTTTTTTCCTCCGTTGGTTGATTACCGCCGTCTCTTTATTGATTACAGCGCGAATAGTACCAGGTATAGAAATTAAAGATTTTACCGTGGCTTTGATAGCTGCTGTCGCTTTGGGTTTAATTAATGCTATTATTAGACCCCTGTTGATTCTTTTTACCCTGCCTTTAACTATTTTAACCCTAGGGTTATTTATTTTTGTGGTTAATGCCATTTCCTTTTCTTTAGCCTCCTATTTTATCCGTGGCTTTGAGGTAAAATCATTCTTTGCCGCTTTATTCGGTTCGATCGTGGTTTCGATCATTTCAGGAGTTTTAAATGGTTTTTTTGTTGACTAAAGTGGTCAAAATTCGCTTGTTTAAAACAGCTTGACTTACTCTGATTGATTAATTTCTGATCTAGAGACGTTAATTATAGCAACGTCTCTCTATTTTTTGGAGATGAGGAAATCTCTACTGATTTTCTCTGGCTTTTGTCGTTAAGTAGCTGGTTATAATTAAATTGAAGATGGGTTTTGGGTTCGATCCCTCCTTAATCCTAGGGTTGATTCATGAATCAACCCTACCCTTAATCCATCTTTAACAAGGGGACATCTAAAAGTTTTTAACACCTACCTACTTAAAAATCAGGAAAATTTAATCCCAAGATTTCCATTTCAAGCAGCCAGAGCAAGTTCAATTACTGTTAAAATAACTGGAATTGTTGAGCTAAGTTTAAATAATCTCAGGTCAGTTTTTCTTGATTCTGCCAAACCTTACACCCTGATCACTAAAAATCGATGAACCAATTAAACTTAGAAGTTGTGGGAAAAAAAGAACGTTTAGATGCTTGGATGGGGTCACAATTGCCCGATTTATCGAGATCGAGACTGCAAAAACTGATAGAACAGGGATATATACAGTTAAATGGTCAAATTTGCACCAACAAAAATACTAAAGTTGCTCAAGGCGATCGCTTAAAGATTACCATTCCCGACAGTCAACCCCTGCAATTAAGCGCCGAGGCGATCGAGCTTGATATTCTTTACGAAGACGAATATCTGATTATTATCAATAAACCGGCTGATTTAGTGGTTCATCCGGCCTCCGGTCACGAATCGGGAACCTTGGTCAACGCTCTCCTATATCACTGCCCAAATTTAGCCGGAATTGGTGGAATTCAACGGCCCGGTATAGTTCACCGCTTAGACAAGGATACCACGGGCGCGATCGTTATTGCCAAAACCGACCAGGCCCATCAACACCTACAGGCACAATTAAAAACCAAAACTGCCCGCCGGGAATACATGGCCCTTGTCCATGGTGTCCCCAAAAGCGAAACAGGTACAATTGATCTGCCCATCGGTCGTCACCGCAGCGATCGCCAAAAAATGGCTATTATTGCCGTGGAAAAAGGTGGTAGAAATGCCGTCACTCACTGGCAAATCAAGGAAAGACTAGGCAACTACACCTTAATGGAATTTCGCCTAGAAACGGGCAGAACTCATCAAATTCGCGTTCATAGCAGCCACATCGGTCATCCGATTCTTGGGGATCCTCTCTATAGTTCAGGTCGTTCCATCGGGATTAATCTACCTGGGCAATTACTCCACGCCTATCGCTTAATTCTAGAACATCCGGTCACGGGAGAGAGCCTAGAAGCGATCGCCCCCTTACCGGCTATTTTCCCGAAAGTTTTAGCTATTTTACGCCAGAGAAACCCCTAGCGCACAAATTGCGGCATAATCTCCGCTGCTGTCCATAGTCCGTAGATACCGCGACGATGCAGGGAAACCCCCGCTTTCAGATAACCGAAAGCGGGCCCGCAGACATTAGCCGCCATACTGGTTTCATCACCTAAAGTGAAGGTATGGGTGGAAATTTTGCCTTCAAAAGTCCGCCCCGTGACTTTAACATTGGTACTTAAAGGCTTTTTCGGGTTGCGCGTATCCACCACACCCCCGACGGAAACCCGATCGCGTCCACAAATTCCAGCCAATTCCAGCATAATATCGTCCGCGTGTTCCATATCTTCAAGGCTAAGAATGCCCTTGGTTTTATTTAACAGCATTTCCACCTCGGCATCACTCATCTGGCGCGCCGTTTCCAGATCGTAACCAGGTAAATGGGCGATATCTTCGCGAATAGTGGCACGATAAGCCTCCCAGTTGGCAATTCCCACGCCAAAGGTAATTTTAACGCTATGAATCTCCGCATAACTCTGGGCAGCTAGGGCAGCCGCCGCAGTTAACAGTCCGGGGGTAGCACCGCAGCCGGTCATGTAGGTGATGCCAGCGGCTTCTAGGTCTGCTTGTAGTGCTAAGATTTGTTCCATGGCGCTGGTACGTTTGAGAGCATCGACTAAAACCCCGCGCCAACCTAAGCGAATGAAAGTTTTAGCGATATCGGCGATGAAATTGTTAGGTAAATTCGGTAAGGCGAGAAAATAGCCTTTTACATCGGCAATTTTAATTAATTCCTCGATACTGTTCTCGCTGAGACTGCCGTAATTTTCCAGATGACCGATCGAACCTTGGTCATGATAAATTTTGTTACAGGTATTGACATCTAGACCGTCTTTGTGGTAGGCAAAACCGGCTTTATCGGCGGCGGCAGTCCAAAGCATTTCCTGTTTGGGGGCGAGAATTCTAGCGGCAGCCTGTCCCAAACCACCAAAACCTAAAACACCGATCCGAAGGCGATCGCTGGCTATTTGTTTATTCATATCTGTTTTGATTCCTATAGACAAAATTCTATGATCTCTGCGGTCGTGGTTCGCCGTTGCATCTCCCTTATTTTCAATTTATCGCTTCAGGTCGTCTTTTTTGTGTAGTTTTGTTAAATTATCGAAAAAATCGGGTTTAAAACCTCGCCTTAAGGCGAAAAGTTTTTGGAGCGTGGCATAAATCCCCGTTACAAAAACGGCCGGCCGCCTCCCTGGGGACAGGTTCGCCCTTGACGATGAAGAAAAGTTACGCGAAACTCACAGAAAATGAAAGTGGTTGGCCGAGATAATGTAAAGTTTTGCTAAAATTTTAACCAGATTGCTAAGATTAGCAAACTATCGTAAATTAAAACGATAGGGAGCTTTACAAACCCCAGATCACGCCGAGAAGAGCTATGAGCATGGAAAGCCTAGAGTTTATCATCTATCCCGATGGTCGCGTCATGGAAAAGGTGACAGGCATAGTCGGTTCATCTTGTCAAGAGGTGACGGCGGCGATCGAGGCCCAACTCGGGCAGCTGATGTCTCAAGAGAAAACCTCGGATTATTACCATCAAACCGTCAGCCAGTCAGAGAAAGTCAGCAACGCAGCCACTTTTAGCGACTGGTAATTTTTCATTTTTCCCAATCCCTTTATTTAAGCCACTGAAAAGCCATGTCACACTTTAGCAATATCAAAACCAAAATCCGCGATCTATCCTACCTAAAAGCCGCCCTGAGCGATATGGGGATGGAATGGAAAGAGGGTTCCCACCCCGTCAAAGGTTATCAAGGTCAAACTTTAAGCGCAGAGGTGGTAATCGAGCAAGATAACAACTACGATATCGGTTTTCGCTGGAATGGTAACGAGTACGAGTTAGTTGCCGATTTACAATACTGGCAACAACCCCTAACCGTAGAAGGATTTTTAAGAAAAGTAAATCAAGGTTATGCCTACCACACCATTCTGGCAGAAACTGCCAAACAGGGTTTTCAGGTGGCAGCACAGGAAAAAAATACTGATGGTTCTATTCGTCTAGTGGTACAACGTTGGAGTGCCTAATGGCTGATTTTTCTCCCGAACGCTCTGGTTTTGAACCAGAGTTAGGGGGATTCCTAAGAGATTCCCCTGATCGCACTGGTTTTGAACCGGAACTGGGGGGTTTACTGCGCCAGAAAGCGGTTTACGTCGATGAGATCACTTGTATCGGTTGTAAACACTGCGCCCACGTCGCCCCCAATACCTTTTTTATTGAAGGCGAATACGGTCGCTCTCGCGTCTATAATCAAGACGGTGACGAAGAAGAAATTATTCAAGAAGCGATCGAGACTTGTCCGGTTAACTGTATTCACTGGGTCAATTATAATCAGTTGTCATCCCTTGAGGAAGAACGCAAACATCAAGTGATTAAACAGTTAGGTTTTCCTCAGATTCACAAGAAATTTAGCCCCGCAGATTTAGACATTTAGGGTGGATAGGTGCAGCCTCATCGAAAATTTTGGGTCTGAAACCCCGTCGTTCTACGACGACTTTACCGTTAAATATTAGCGCATTTACAAAATATATGCTAAAACGTAAGACGTGGAAAAAGCCTATTCGTTTCGATTTTACCCAACACCCGAACAAGAGTCGCTATTGCGGCGCACTTTGGGCTGTGTAAGATTAGTTTACAATAAGGCACTCCATCTCAGAACACATGGTACGAAAAGCAAGAAAGAGTAGGATATGCTGAAACGTCTTCAATGCTAACTGATTGGAAAAAATAAGAAAAATCAGACTTTTTAAACGAAGTTAGTTGTGTACCTTTACCCCAAGGGTTAAGACACCTACAAACAGCTTTTACTAACTTCTTTGCTGGTCGTACTAAGTATTCTAACTTTAGGAAAAAACATCAAGGAGGAAGTGCCGAATTTACCAAATCTGCTTTTAAGTTCAAAGACAAACAAATCTATTTAGCTAAATGCACAGAACCTTTACCTATTCGATGGTCAAAACAAATACTAGAAAGCTGTGAACCAAGCACAGTAACAGTCAGATTACATCCCTCAGGACGCTGGCATATATCAATAAGATTTGATGACCCAACAATTAAGCCATTACCAGTAACAGATAAAGCCATCGGAATTGACTTAGGAATTAGTAGCCTAGTAATTCCAGCGATGGTGGCAAAGTATCTAATCCTAAGCATTTTACCAAGCATTATCAGAGACTGCGAAGGGCATCGGAAAAATCTTTCTAGAAAACAGAAAGTCTCAAAGAATCGAGAAAAGGCGAGAATCAAAGTAGCCAAAATTCACGCCCAAATCACCGATAGCAGAAAAGACCATTTACACAAGCTAACCACTCAATTAGTTCGTGAAAATCAAACGATTGTGATTGAGAATTTAGCCGTCAAGAATCTAGTCAAAAACCCGAAATTATCTCAGGCAATATCTGACGTTAGTTGGGGAGAAATCACTCGACAATTAGCCTATAAATGCCGTTGGTATGGGAGAAATTACCTCGAAATAGATAGATGGTTTCCCAGTTCTAAAAGGTGTAGTAATTGCGGGTATATTGTCGAAAAGATGCCGTTAAATGTTCGAGAATGGGATTGTTCAGACTGTGGGACTCACCATGACCGAGATGTTAACGCAAGTAAAAATATTTTGGCCGCAGGACTTGCGGTGTCAGTCTGTAGAGCGACCATAAGACCAGAACAGAGTAAAACTGGGGCGGCAGGTGCGAAACCCCGCAAGGGAAAGAAGCAGAAACCCAAATCGTGAGGTTTGGGAATCGCCGTCCGTTTACGGCGGTGAGGATGTCAAGGCAGCGGCTCTCGATCGAATCCGCTACAGTTCTCAGGGGAAATAATCCTATCTCGGATTTTAACGACAATGAACACCCAACTGGTTGATTCTCTCGCACGAATTATTCTCTCTCTCTCGGAGGAAGAAAGAGAGTTACTGAATCGAAAAATTGAGAGCGAACAACGAGAAAATTTGCAGATTCACGCTCAAATTTTGGATTTAGAAAACCGTGTCAAGCAATACGAAAATCAATATCGCATGAGTTCGGAAGAATTCTATCCTAGATTTCGTTCTGGTGAGCTAGGGGACGCTATGGATTATTTCGAGTGGAATGTTTATTATGAAATGCTATTGGCAGCTAGAAAAGAGTTAAGTTTATGATCGAATTAGATGAAGATAGCCGATTATATTCCCCTAGTTAAACGGAAATTATCTGAGAGTTCGATTGTGAACTCTTTCATGATTGTCGATGAAGGAATTTTATTTGATCGAGGTTATTTCTGAGCGACAGTCCTTCGATTTCAGGACAACAACCGTATAAAATTGAACCAGTGAGATAAATGATGAATCCTAGAGTTAAAGAAGTTATCCCTTTGCCCAACTATCAATTACAACTCATCCTTACTAATGAAGAAAAGAAAATTTATGATTGTTCACCACTGCTCGATTTTGGCATCTTTCAAGAACTTAAAAACCAACATTATTTTAATCGAGTAAAAATTTTAGATGGTACGGTAACTTGGCCGAACGAACAAGATATCTGTCCGGATACTCTCTATCTCGACTCTATTTCCCAAACCTAGAACAGTGCGAGGGAGGAAACCCAACAACAAAAGTAACGCTCCGAATGATCAGATTTTCTTTCGCTACAGCCTTTCCCAGAAAGATGAGGTTAGTTATTGTTGCTAAAATACTTGATGAGTAAGGATTAATCTGTACTTCATCTCTAGGAGAAAGAATGAGAAATTTTCTATTTACCCGGTGATTGCTGTGGGGAGGGAAAAGTTAGAGGCAATCGGGGCAAAATGATAAGTATTTTATATGTAAATACCTTCAATACTTAAAAATATTTAAATTTACAATTGGTAATATTTATTTTTACTTAAGAATTTATTGAGAATAATTTCTATTTATTTACGAGGTGGCAATACTTCCAGCGATTCTGGTATAATTTTGCATTATGCTAAGGTGGGTTTCTCTGGTCTTTTTTGGACTTTTCAAGGTCTAGCTTGCCTTGAAACCATTGCTAAATCTAGACTTTCCCTTTTAGCCAAACCAAACACTTTCGCCAATTGTCCCTTTTTTCCCTAACAACGTTGATCTAATTTTTGTGTAGTTTTGTTGCAAAGTCAAAATTCTTTTGACAAAATGCCTAAATTGTGGTAGGGACAAAATGACGCGATTTAGCATCATCTTTAGCTCCAGTGTTTCCTAAAACCAGAGACTTCCTGCCTCACCCTTAAGATAAATGCTAAGTAGGGTTTGCTGAAAAAGGCCTAGGATGGGGTCAGGCAGAAGACAGGGGTTTAAGGCTTTGTTGCTCCCCTTTTTTTTACCAGTTTGCGTACTACAAAAAGGATAATGCAAGGTTTTTGAAGATCTCAACCCTATTTTTTAGCACTAACATCGGATTTTAAAAGGTCAAAAGCCTTATTTTAAAAGGGTTATACCATTATCTAGCAAGCCCTAATTACTATCATAATATTTCTTCTCAAAAAAAGAGGAGAAGAAAGCAAGTTCTGCCTTTCTCCCCTTCAGTCTAGCGATTAATTACATTGGAACAGTAGCCAGTAATCTTGAACTACTATTCACCGCTTTAGTAAGCACCGTTATTTTTAGGAAAAACCACAACACCGATAGTTCTGAAGATTACCCAGATATCGGTTAACCAGTTACGCGAATTAACGTAATACACATCCATCTGCACCCGCATGGGATAGGGGATGTCATTACGTCCAGAAACTTGCCATAAACCAGTTAAACCGGGGCGAATAGTTAATACTTTGTCGATGCGATTGCCATATTTCTGCAATTCTTCGGGAACTAAAGGCCGCGGACCGACGACGCTCATATCTCCCCGCAGGACGTTCCAGAATTGGGGAAACTCGTCCAAACTGGTTAAGCGGAGAAACTTGCCAATCCAAGTTATGCGGGGATCGTCCTTGAGCTTAAAATTATCCTCGAATTCCGCCCGCAGTTGGGGGGAGTCTTCCATAAGTCTCTCTAGTACCTTATCCGCGTCCATTACCATAGTACGGAACTTGATACAGTTGAAATGCTGGAAGTTTTGACCGACGCGCTTCTGCACATAGAAGACCGGACCGGGGGAACTAATCGCGATCAATAAGGCTAAGATCAAATAAAGCGGCGAAAAGAAAATTAGAACCGATAGGGAGAAAACGATATCGAATAATCGTTTTGAGGTATCGCCGTCTAAAGCTATTAACCAAGATTTTTGATGCCGTCTACCAGAGACCGAAGGTTTGAACCCTCGCTTCATCAAAGCTTGTAGAGCCTTGACGGAGATAAGTTGGCTATTAGCAGTCATCTTACTCCTTCACATCACACACACCACACAGTACCCATGATAAAGCCACAAGACTGAAAAAACAAGTCTTCGGGTCAATAACTGGCACTGGCCATTTTAGAGCCTTTGTACTAAAAAATCTCTAATTAGGGTTTACTGAAAAAGTTTCTTGGTGGAGTCAGCAGTCGGCAGTCAGCAGTCAGGAGATTATTTTTATTTATTCTCCCTTCTCCCCACTCCCTGCTCCCCTATGCCTTTCAAACAGGATTTAGTATTATTAGGACGCTTTTGAATCAGCAAAAATTAGTTATGCAAGAGGTTTAATAAAAAAAGGGCGTTGTCAGATGTAACGATGAATCAAGCAAAAGTGTAGGGAACTGGAACATCCTTAAACTTAAGGTAATGAATTAGAAGCGGTAGGGAATTTTCTAACATACTGACGACCACAGTTTACACATCTATATAGTTTTGTTTTTGACCACGATGACCATTTTTATTGATGTGGTCACTTTTACATTCTGGACATTTCATCGTTTTTTTCCTTGATTGAGTTTCTATCTATTTTGCCTTATCATCTCTTTATCTGACAACGCCAAAAAAAGAGCATCAGCAAATGATACCCTTTGTGGCTCAATATTTAAGTAGTTACAGATTTGATCCTAAGGATGAAGTATGCTGTTGTCTGCGCTCGTCTGCTGAGTCCGTTCGGACCTCGGCGTGAGCTCCCGGCCGAAGCCCGAATTTTGGCTCCCGAAAACGAAAACTTTAGACTTCATCATTTAAGATAAATCCCCTACTTAGGCGGTGGGTTGTTTCATACTACTTAGTTCTCGAATGCCTAACCAACCGATCAAACTATAGCAAATCGATAGCAACATACTTTGATTACCAATTCTTAACCACTGTTTCAAAGCCTCCAAGTTAGCTTGGCTTTCTGCCTGTTTTCGCCGATCTTGCAGCTGAGTTTGTAGCTGATTTTTGATCTCATCTAATTTCTGTTTAAATTCCCTCGGGCTTTTGGATAAATCGCGTAAATTAGTTAATTGTTCTCTTTGTTGGCGAAGGGTTTGTAACTGTTCTGTGCTGATCGGTTGTCCTTGGAAACGACCGGTTTCAATCACTTGAGTTCTCTGAGAGATCTGCTGGTCTAATAGTTGGGGATTTTGCGATAGAGTATTTACCTGGGCTAAGAAAGCTTGAATTTGTCCCTCCCCCTGGTCAACACCCTGTTCAATTTGAGTCAAAGCGTTGTTTTTAATCTGGTTGATATTATTAACATGAACAGGAATCATCAACAGAAAAACTAAGCCTAACACTGTGGAAAGAATAAAGATCGGCCAACGCAATTCAAAGTGGTATTTCCTAGTAGTTAAATTTTTAATGTTATCGTCAATCCAGTAAGCGATTAAAACGAGAACGATACCCAGAAGAGGAACAATTCCTCGATCGACAAAGGTGGTGACGAACCCTACCTGCCATTGGGATTGACTGAATTGATAGGGCAGCGGTAGGATAAACGCATCCAAAAGGAAGGAAAGAATGAAAACCAATCCCGTTAATTTCAGGGACAAAGAAGTAAAACTGTTCATCGCTGTTTCTGTAATGGTATGTCAATGAATAGATTCATTAGTCTGTTTAAAAGTTCTCGCTGGGGATTCCCAGACGGATTTTGCCGAGAGGCAATCTGACAAACTGCAATTTCCAATTAACTTTTGCTCAACCTCCCGCTAAACCCTACGCTAAATCGTTCTGCTTGTCAACCTCTCTCGAGAATCGACTCTAGAAATATTACCTCAATATGGCGTCGGTAAACCTATCCCTGTCAAAGAATAAAATTTTCCCAAGCTCTCGGATGAGTCCTCAATGGTTAGCCTATAGTAAAGACAGCCCCCCTGAGTTGATAACAAAACCCATGCAGAAATTGGTGGAAGTTTTAGCTGATAAACAAGCTCTGATCGCAAAATCTCTGGAGCTGGTTCTGGAAAAAATCACAACCAGCCTCGACCAACAGGACTATTTTACCATCGCTCTGTCCGGCGGTAGTACCCCGAAACCTCTCTACGAAGCTTTATCCTCTCAACCCCTCGACTGGTCAAAAATTCACGTTTTCTGGGGAGATGAGCGCTACGTTAGTCCCGATCATCCCGACAGTAATCAACGCATGGCCCGGTTAGCATGGCTCGATCGCATACCGATCCCGGCCGCTAATATTCATCCCATGCCCACGGACGAAGCCGATCCCCACCTGGCCGCCCAAAAATACGATGATCATCTCCGCCAATGGTTTGGGGTCAATTCTCCAGATTTTCCCGTTTTTGACCTGATTTTATTGGGAATGGGCGATGATGGTCATACTGCCTCCCTCTTTCCCCACACGGCAGCTTTAACGGTGAGCGATCGCTGTATCAGCGTCGGCGAGAAAGACGGCAATCCCCGCTTAACTTTTACTGTTCCCCTGATCAATCAGGCCCGTTGTGTGATCTTTATCGCTGCTGGCGAAAGTAAACGCCCCGCTCTACATGAGATTTTCTCTGCTTATGGTGACTCTTTCTCCTATCCTTCTCGTCTCATCCACCCCCAGGCCGGGGAATTATATTGGTTACTCGATGCGGCCGCTGGTTCCTCTTTTGTCTAGAGAATAGGGAATTTCAACTAAAACCCCAAGAGCCTAAAACCCTAAAACCTAATCTGCTTTTTTACTTTAAAAATGATCGTTTGTCCTAATTGCGAACATATTAACCCCGATGAGGCCAGTCAATGCGAGGCCTGTTATACCCCCTTACCTCGGATGTCTTCCTGTCCTAGTTGTGGGGCAACCATCCAAACTGATGCCACCTTTTGCGGTCAGTGTGGCTACAATTTACAGCCTAATTCTGCTCCCCTGGTGGCAGCCGAGGCCGAATCGGAACCGGAATTGGAACCTGAACCCGTCCCACCGGTCCCCACAGCCACCGTCGCCTCGATCGCACCTCCTCCTGTTGCCCCCCCACCGGTTCCGGCTGCCACCCGCTTGCAGACGGAAATGGCTAGTCTCCAACACCTGCAAACCGATAGCAAAATTGAATTACCCCTACATCTATCGGTAATTCATATCGGCAAACCGAACGATCGCATTCCCCCCGATATCGATGTTTCCGGTTTTCCCGATTCTGATATCGTCTCCCGGGTTCATGGCGATATCCGCGTCGAAGGGGGCATCTATTACCTCGAAGACACGGGCAGCGCCAACGGAACCTACGTTAATCACAATCCCCTACCCCCCGGCAATCGTCATCGTCTTCGGGCAGGCGATCGCATTTCCCTCGGTAAAGGGGACAAAATGACTTTTATTTTCCAAATGTCTTAAAAGAGGTTAGGGATTAGGGATTGAGGGTGATAGGGAAATTTCAGCTAAATTCCCCACTTGCCACCTCCCACTTCCCCAGTGAAAATTATGCGTACAAATTGGCGAATCGGCTCTTTATTGGGCATTCCTCTCTATATTGATTCCTCCTGGTTTCTGATTTTGGCTTTTGTCACCCTGATCAATGCCACCGATGCAGAAATTCAGTCTCTGGCTGGTCAGAGTTTCGGTTTAGCGTGGTTACTTGGTTTAATTATCGCTTTATTGCTGTTTATCTCGGTTTTACTCCACGAATTAGGTCATAGTTTCATGGCTCGCTCCCAAGGCATTGAGGTCAATTCCATTACCCTGTTTCTCTTTGGAGGTATGGCCTCGATCGAGCGAGAATCGCGGACTCCTCCAGAGGCCCTGCAAGTAGCGATCGCTGGACCCCTTGTCAGTTTTCTCCTGTTTTGTCTCCTATCCCTAGCCAGTCACTTACCCTATTTAAACGCTAATTTAACCTATATATGCGGTCATTTAGCGATAATTAACCTGTTTTTGGCTCTATTTAATCTTATCCCCGGTTTACCCCTCGATGGCGGTCAAATTTTCAAAGCAATGGTCTGGCAAGCAACTGGCGATCGCTGGAAAGGTTTACATTGGGCTGCGATCAGTGGTCAATTCATCGGTTGGTTAGGGATTATTTTAGGGATTTTCTTGGTTCTCTTGACGGCAGCTGTGGGGGGTGCCTGGTTAGGATTAATGGGCTGGTTTATCCTCAGAAATGCCCGCGCCTACGATAATTTGACTAATTTGCAGGAAAGTCTCCTCAATTTGCAAGCCGGAGAGGTAATGAGCAGAAATTTGCGGGTTTTAAACGCCCATCAAACCCTAGAGGAATTCGTCGAAGAATACGTTTTAGACCAAGCGGCCGCCAATACTGCTTATTTTGCCGCCTCCGAGGGGCGTTATCGGGGATTAATTCGGGTGGTAGATTTACAGGCGATCGAGCGCAGTTTCTGGTCAGAAAAACAACTGCTTGATATTGCCCATCCCCTCGGGGAAATTGCCACTGTTGAGGAAAAAACCCCCTTAGTGACAGTGGTGCAGAAATTGGAAACTATCCCAGACCGCATGATCACGGTGTTAACACCGGCCTCCGCCGTAGCGGGAGTAATCGATCGCGGCGATATCCTCAAGGCAATTGCGATTAAATACCAACTTCCCCTAGAGGAAACGGATATTAAACGCGCTCGCGAGGGAGTTTACCCCAGTTATTTGCCCTTAAATGTCATTGCTGCCGCTCTTGACAAGAGTGAACGGCCAAAAATCGGCGAACCGTCCTTAATGTCCTGACCTAGAGGGGATAAACGATAATAATCTTGAATGTGGCTAATGCGAAAATTTCCTCGCTGGTTAGTCTGCCACAATTTCCCCGTTTCCACCTCTAAACAACTTAACCAACCTTTGCCGTAGGCCCAAGTATCGATACAAATGGCATGGCCGAGATTAACCGGTTTACCGCTTTTTTGGCTGGTATGGCCACAAATCATGGGTTTTCCCGAACTATGGGCCGCGGGATCTTGAAATTTCTCCCAAAAGAGTTTGTATTCTGGTTGTCTGGCCAGGGGTAGATGGGGATCGAGACCAGCGTGAACAAATAAATGATTTGCAGTTTCGTAGCTATTTATACAGACTTTTCCTAAAAAATCCCAGTGAGATTCGGGAATTTTAATTAGGTGGCCTTCGCTATAGGATTCTAGGGTGGCTTTACCGCCTTTTTCTAACCAGAGACGCTGTTTGAAGGGGTTGTGACGGGCTTGCAGCATGATAATCTCGTGATTACCTTTGAGGGGAATCAAATTGCCCTGTTTATGTAGGGAAATCAGGCGATCAATCACCCCTTTCGAGTCTCTGCCCTTATTAACGTAATCACCCAGGGTGATTAGAGTATCTTGCGGTTTGGGATTGACGATCTCTAGCAAGTGATCTAGAGCTTTCGAGCAACCATGAATATCGCCGATCGCTAAGGTTCGCATGAGGATTTGGTAGGGGATTAGGGCATAGGTAGAGGTAAAAGTATTAAAAAAGTCTGTTCACGACAGACAGCGATTATCGGTGATCTTGCTTGGGGTAACAAAAAGGCTTACAGTGAAATGTACCATAAATTATCAAATCTACTAAATTAATTAAGCTGTGCCGAAAGTTGTTATTGCAGGTAACTGGAAAATGCACAAAACCCAGAGAGAAGCTTTGGAGTTTTTGCAAGATTTTAAATCCCATCTAGAGGAAACCCCGGAAGACCGAGAAGTGGTTCTTTGTGCGCCTTTTACAGCTTTAGCTGTCCTCTCTAAAACCCTCCACGGCGGTCGTATTCGCTTGGGGGCGCAAAATGTCCACTGGGAAAAATCGGGGGCTTATACGGGCGAAATCACGGCGGATATGTTAACCGAAATCGGGGTTCACTATGTGGTTATCGGTCATAGTGAGCGCCGGCAATATTTTGGCGAAACCGATGAAACCGCCAATTTAAGGGTTATATCTGCCCAAAAACATGGTTTAACCCCAATTCTCTGCGTGGGAGAAAGTAAAGCTCAAAGAGATGCCGGAGAAACGGAAAAGGTAATTATCAAGCAAATTCAAGCAGGTTTAGTCAATGTTGACCAAAAAAACCTCGTTATCGCCTACGAACCCATCTGGGCGATTGGCACGGGGGAAACCTGCGAAAGCGAGGAAGCGAACCGCGTTATCGGTTTAATTCGGCAACAATTAGACAATCCCGAAGTCACCATTCAGTACGGTGGTTCTGTAAAACCCGATAATATCGATGAAATTATGGCTCAATCGCAGATAAACGGGGTTTTAGTCGGTGGGGCTAGTCTAGACCCCGCCGTATTCGCTAAGATTGTTAATTATCGTTAATCGATGCTGCTGCCATGACGCGATTTTCCAAAACCCCGATGCCTTCTATTTCCACCCGAACCTGATCCCCCACCTGCAGCGGTCCGATTCCTTCGGGAGTTCCCGTTAAAATCACATCCCCCGGCAGCAGGGTCATCACTTGGGAGATATAAGCCACCAAGACATCGGGGGGAAAGACCATATCGCTGAGATAACTGCTTTGTTTGGGGTCGCCGCCATCATTGAGAAAAGTGGTTAATTGCGCCCCGATACTCAATTCCCGGACAATCCAGGGGCCGAGGGGACAAAAACTGTCAAATCCTTTCGCCCGGGTCCATTGGCTATCTTTTTTCTGTAAATCCCTAGCGGTGACATCGTTAGCAATGGTATAACCCCAGATTTTGCTTCTGGCCTGGGCTGTGGTGCAGTTTTTAGCGGTTTCTCCGATAATTAATGCCAATTCTCCTTCATAATCTACTCTTTGGGATTGGGGCGGATAGAAAATCGTTTCACCATCGGCGATAATTGTCGTCGGTGGCTTGAGAAATAAAAGCGGTTCTTCTGGTACAGGTGTTCCCATCTCGGCGGCGTGGGCGCGGTAATTCTTGCCCACAGCAATAATTTTCGACGGGAAACAGGGGGCTAATAGTTGGTAGCTATCAGATTCTAATTCTAGTTTGGTTAGTTGCCCTCCTTGCCAGGGAGGGGCATCAAAGACGGCAACGCTACGGTTTAGCTGTAACAGTCCGTAGAAGATTTGTCCTTGACGATGTTTCACTCGTACATAGCGTTGCGCCATATTTTTCTGGGAATGACTAGCGATCGACTCTCGGATAGTAGTATGATCATATATCCTTGCTTCTTTATTAAAAGCTAGAGAGTTATGAAAATCAATTAACTCCTGGCCTTGACAAAGAAGCCTTCTAGTCCATAAGGATTCTGACATGAGCAATAACTACGAAACTCTTTACATTCTCCGTCCCGATTTAGGGGAAGAAGTCGTTCAGCAACAAGTGGAACGTTATCGAACTCTGATTAGCGAACACAGCGCTACAGACATTGAAGTTAAGGTGTGGGGTAAAAAACGTCTGGCCTATCCCATCAAAAAACTCAATGATGGTGTCTATGTGCAGATGAATTATCAGGCAACCGGCAAACAAGTCGCCCCCATGGAACGCACCATGCGTTTAAGTGATGAGGTTATTCGTTATTTAACCCTAAAACTCGATCGCGTGGTGGCCCCCCCTGCCGATTTATCTCCCTTAACGGAAATTCCGCCCTCTCCTATCACCGAAGCGGTGGTGGAAGATGACGGTATCTCCGCTGAAGATTAATTATAGTCACAACTGTGTCGGATCAATGCCCAATTCCCGTAATCGGGCAAAAGCGCGATCGCGTTCTTGTTGTGCTTGGTTGCGTTCCTCAAAGAGGGTTTCAGGGTCTTTAAATCGTTCCCCATCGGGATAAAAGACCTCTAAACCCTCTTCAAACATCTCAAACCGAATCCCTAGGATTGGGGAAGTCCAGGGCAAATTCAAGGCCGTTACTGGGAAAAAATCCTCTTGCTGATTGGCCCGCACCAATCCCCAGAAATCATGGGAGTCTGGGTCATAG
>JAADBR010000017.1 GCA_009995705.1 Microcystis aeruginosa W13-11 | reverse complement strand
GCCAGAGAAAGCCTGTATGATGTTCGGTGTGGTCAATAATAATTGTGAAGCAATCCTCAAGGTGGCAGTCGATCCCATTGGCTCACCGAAAATAGCACTCGATGCTATCATTGACACTGGATTCACCAGCTTTTTGTCTTTACCGCTTTCTGTCATCACAGATATGGGCTTGCCTTGGTACTATCGAGATATTGGTACATTAGGGGACGGGAGCGAAGTCGTTTTTGAAATATACAAAGCTTCTGTGATCTGGGATGGTCAAGAGCAGATTATTGATGTGGCAGCTTCTGATGCAGAGCCGTTAGTGGGGATGGGTCTTTTGTATGGCTTTAAACTTCAGATTGAGGCAGTGGAAGGTGGGCGCGTTACAATTGAAGCGTTATGACTCAGCCAAAGTTATCGGTGAAGACGGTCTAACTTTACCGTTATACTGAATCGGTTTTTAATAGTATGATTAACTGCCAAGCCAACTTGAAAAACCCGCTCCCTTCTCCCCAAGACTATGAGCAGGGAGCAGAGAGAAAAAACCTGACTACTGACTGAAAGCTGATCACCGACAAAACCTATCCCAAAACGATCGAATCGCGCAGGGATTGAATTTCCTCGGTTTGTAAACGCGCCCCAAAAGTAGAAACCACCCGGGCAGCCGCTAGGGAAGCGAGATTTCCCGCTCCTTTGTAACCCATACCGTGGGTAATACCGTAGAGAAACGCACCTGCATACATATCCCCCGCGCCGACGGTATCGATCGCCTGTACGGGATGGGGGTCAATTTCTAGGAGATTTTCGCCATCATAGATCAAAGAACCACTGGCACCCCGGGTGATAGCGAATCCTTTGGCAATGGTTTTAAAATAGGCGATCGCTGACTCAATTTCCTCGCTGCCGGAAATAGTCAAAGCTTCCGACTCATTAGCGAAAACGAAATCTAACCCCTTTCCGATCATTTCCAGTAATCCCTCCCGGAAGAAGATCGCCATATTGGGATCCGACAGGGATAAAGCGGTTTTGACTCCAGCGGCCTGAGCAATTTCTCGCCCTTTAATAGCGGCAGCTTTGGCAGTGGGAGAGGTGACGAGATAACCTTCGAGATAGAGATAATCGGCATTAGCGATCGCTGAGGGGACTAATTCCCGTTCAGAAATTTCCCCGGTGATGCCGAGAAAAGTATTCATGGTGCGATCGGCATCAGGAGTTACGAAAACTAGACATTTTCCCGTAATTCCCACCTCTTTTTCGCCGCCGTGTTCATTGGTATGCAAACCACAGGCCCGCAGATCTTGCAGATAAAACTTACCTAATTCGTCATTACCCACTTTACAGGAATAGAAACCTCTACCCCCCAACTGAGCGATCGCTACTAGGGTATTCGCCGCCGATCCGCCACCGCTGCGTTTACAATCAAAAGCCAATTTTTCCATCAACTGGGTTTGACGATTTTCGTCCACCAGCGTCATCACTCCTTTATCGATGCCCAATTCTTGCAGCAATTCAGGAGAGACTTGAAATTCCATATCGACGAGCGCGTTACCGATCCCATAAACGTTGTATTGTTTGCCCATAATTTAGTCGATCGCCTAAAAATACTTTGTTATTGATAGTAGGGAAATAAGGAGCAAAAAGCTAGGGGCTGTTTTCAGCCAGAGAATACCATAAACAAAAGTTATCGGTGTGCTAGTCTCACACACCGGGTAATTTTTGTTAAGTTTTATTTAACTAAGCCACTTTAAGCCTCATCGTAGGCTTCTAGATCCAACAGATAAAGATAAGATTCGGCTAATTCCTGCCTTTGAAAAGCGATCGCTCGCAACAGATGCCAATCCCGCAAAGCCTCGAAGGGATTGCTATACTCATCTTTTTCTAGTCGTTCGGCTAAAGAAGCAATATCAGCGGCGGTATATTTGGCAATATCTTGATCAGTGAAGCTTATAACTGTCATTTTTGCACCTTCCTCGACCTTTGTTCTACCTCTAGCCTAACATATCATATATTCTGAGTTGAAAAAATGCCTTGACCGCCAAGTTAAGAACTGTAAATGGATGGGTAATTGTGGTAAGATTCCAGCAAAAGAGCTATTTTTAGTTGATCTTCTATGAAAACAGCCCTCATTACCGGTGCTTCCACTGGTATCGGTGTCGTCTTTGCTCGTCAACTTGCTCAACGGCAAATGGAGCTAATTCTAGTCGCTAGATCTAGGGATAAACTAGAACAATTAGCAGCGGAGTTAGAGGAACAATACGGGGTAAAAGTGACGGTTATCGTTCAAGATTTGACCGTTGCCGGGGCAGGAAAGCTGGTATATGATACGGTGAACCAAAAAGGAATCAACGTTGATTTACTGGTAAATAATGCCGGTTTTGGTGATTATGGTGCTTTTAGCGAGCAGGATTTAGCCCGACAGTTAGAAATGATCCAGTTAAATAATCTGGTATTAGTGGAATTAAGCCACTATTTTCTCCGTCCGATGCTTGCTGGTGCTGGGGGGGCAATTATCAATGTTGCTTCCATTGCCGGGTTTCAACCGCTGCCCTATCTTTCCGTTTATGCGGCGACAAAAGCTTTTGTCCTCAGCTTTAGCGAGTCTCTCTGGGCAGAAAATAAAGACAAAGGCGTTAAAATCCTTGCTCTTTGCCCCGGTCCGACGGAATCTAATTTTTTTGAGGTGGCCCGATTTCCCAGTGCCTTTATGGGCAAAAACGGCCAGTTAGATTCGGCGGAAGTGGTGGTACAAGAGGCTTTAACTGCCTTGGCAAACAAACGCCCCAACGTGGTAGCTGGTAAATTTGCTAATAAAATTATCGTCAATCTGCCCCGTTTTTTACCCAGAAGTTGGATCGTGTCTTTGATAGAAAAGCAATTCAAGCTATAACTAGAATCAAGCGAATTAGAGCAATTGCTGATAGGATTTTAAGGGAATACCCGTCCGGTTTCTCACTTCGATCGCCGAACGATAGACACCGTTTTTTTCTCTTTCAGCGACAATCTTATCCGCCACGGAAAAGTCAAGACCGAGATTGACTAATTCCGCAACGGAGTGGTAGTTTAAACAACGCCAAGAAACGTCAACTTCTTGGCGAATATCGTAGGTAAAGATAACCAAAGGTTCTAATTTTTTCAGATAATTTTCTGGTAGGCCAGCCAGGAAGTGTAATTCTTCTAAATGGGTAAAAATATGTCCTTCGTTACGGACAGAAACGATATCATTGGCATAGACAATAGGCAACCCTAATTTATAAACCAGATCGTTGGTGGAACAGCTGTTAATATCAATTTTTTCAAGAGGAGAGGATGACTGTCTGGAATCGGTTCTATTTGCTGAAGCTATTGGATGGGAATTAAGCTGTTGACGTATGTATAAACCCAAGCCAATTTGGGCAACCCAAATTACGATAAAAGACTCTTGTGTAAGGAAAATAAGGGAGATAATTGTCAAGGCAATGCCGACAGATAACCAACTTTGATTATTATTTTTTTTGCCAGCATTAGCAATGGCAAGTCCACCAAAAACTGGAACTAAAGATAGCCAGAGCCACTTGGAAGATTCGGGAGGGGGAGGAGATAGATTAGACATATTTTTTCAAAGAGAATCTAAATATTTTCTGCGTTTTTCTTCGTATTCTTCAGCAGTAATAATTCCCTGATCATAAAGTTTTTTAAGCTGGAGTAAAGTAGCGGTTTTTTGCTGGCCTGATTCCGGCAGTCCTCGCTCTGTATTGCTGGGGAGATAGTTAGGATTGTATTTAGCATCAAAAGCTTGATCTGACATGATGATTAAACCAATAAATTCAAAAAAAGCAATGATGCCGGGGATCAAAGTCCAGAAGAAAAGTAGATAGAGAATACCTGCTAAATTTTCCCCTAGATAAAATTTATGGATGCCAAGATAACCGAGAAAAAACGCTAGTAAAGCCGCTATAGTTCTATTTTTCATGATTTTTGAGATTTCCCTAATTTAGCCAAAAAAAAGTATAAAACCACGATGCCTACCTGTAATTCCAAGAGGGTAATATAACCCTTGACTAGATAATTTAATTCTAAGGAGGAATTAACGGCAAAAACTAGCACACCCAAGACTAAAAAAGGCAGTAAACGCCAGCCAGACTTGGGTATTTTTATTACTGTACCATTAACCTGATTCATGGGCTAATTCTCTAGGTTGATCTTTTTCGGTGATAGTCGCAAAATCGGAACCTGTCAAAAGGTGGTTTGATTAACTTTTAGCATCTCAACCAGAATATTATGGGCATCTTTAGCTGATTCTAGGGTGCGCTCAAAAGGTATTCTAATTGTTTGACTCTCCCCTAATTTTTCTACGGCTAAATCCATGCCTTCGGTATCGATGGAGAGCATTTGAGCGGTTTCTGCATCGGTAATATTACCGTAAACTTGAGCGTAGAAAAGCACGGCATCACCGTGATCTTTATTCATGTGTTTACAGATGCGGTCGCTAATGGCGAGAGTGATAGTTTCAGACATAAGATTCTGGAAAAAAATCGATGATTAAGGTGGGGACAGATAAAAGCCAGTTCTAAATCGAGGCAAATGGGCGGGGATATTAGTCAGGGTAGCGTAATTAATCGCTAATTGCCAGATAATTTGGGCGTGAGGATGGCAGACATCAATAATAAGTTTAATATTATTTTCTTGACAAAAATCCTTAATTGTGCATTGCTCTAATTGTCCCACTTATGGTCAATCGGGGTAGAGAGTAAGATCCAGGGACTGCCCGTGCAGTTAAATTGCCTGTTGAGATGAAACAAGAGGCAACAGTGAAGGGATTGGGTGAGATTCAGCTAATCTCAAGGATAGGCGGTTAAAATGCCTCTTAGCTTAAAACCTCACACCCAGTCCCCACCAACAAACTTTTTCAGTACACCCTCTATATTTTATCGTTCACAACCGACAACAGAAGCGGTGTAGGTATTGCCGATGTGCTGAATACCATTGACAAAAAGATTGACTAGAAAAGGTTGATCATTTGCCCGGACTGTGGCAGTAATTGTTAAGGGTTTATCGGGTTCGATTCGTACTCCATTAGTATTAAAAAATTCCTCGTTAGTTTGATCGCTATACTTGAGAAACAGCCGTATATCAAAGGAAGCAGCCCGGGGAACAGAAACCGTAACGATAAACCTCTGAAAACTTCTACCCCCCGGAACTGCCCAATCGGTATTCCAATTATTACGAGTTATCGTGACACCGAAAGGCCCTGGAACAGTGGGTTGTGAGACAGTTTTGGTAACTTCACTACCTTCACCCCCTAATAAAGAAAGTGGCCGACAATTTTGCGCTGCTACCGGTAGATGTGAGCTTAATAATACCGCCGATAGACTCAATAACCCAGTGATAGAGGTTAATTTCATATTGATTCTGTCTCCAATTAATAGAACCTATCCAAAAATTATAGATGATCATGACGGTAAAAAAACGGCGATTTAACTTAATTGAGGTAAATTCCGAAAAAATGCTGAACATCAACCTGAATTTTCAAAAACGGTGTTAAAATTGATTCATAATTTCCATATAAATATGTTCTAACTGTACCGTCTGACGGGCGATAGAATCAATATTAATGCCATCAAATGCCTGAATAATCTCGCTTAATTCTAGATGTTCATCTAACCAAAAAGCTAAATCTTTGCCGTAAAACTTGGGAGTAAATCCTAATTGTTTCCCTCGATTTATTGCCGCTTCTTGATCCTGGGTATCCATGATAATAATTTCTTTCGCAGGAATGTGCTGACGCAGCTGATTTAAATTACCTTCGGCAATAATACGACCTTGTTTTAAAATCCCGATACGTTGACAGAGACGTTGTGCTTCATCCAGGAGATGGGTAGTTAATAAAATTGTCATTCCCTGGCGCCGTAATTCTCCGATTAAATCCCAAATTTCATAACGAGATTCGATGTCTAAACCGGTGGTTGGTTCATCGAGAATTAATAATTTTGGCTGATGAACAATAGCCACGGCAATATTCATCCGGCGCTGCATTCCACCGCTTAAAGTTTCCACCGGACTGCGGGCGCGATCAAGCAAATTTACTGCGGATAAACTGGCTTTAATTCGATGACGACGCTGGAGGCGATCGAGTCCATAAATCTGAGCAAAAAAGTTGAGATTTTCCTCACAAGTAAGGGATTTGTACAATAAATTTTCCTGCGGGGCAACCCCAATTAATTCTTTAGTAACTCTCGAAATTGGCAAATAATTAAAGGTAATTTCTCCCGATGAGGGTTTTAATAAGTTACAAATTAAGTTAATAGTGGTGGTTTTTCCTGCACCATTGGGACCGAGTAAACCGTAAATTTCTCCCGCTTCAATATGAAAGTTTAATTGATCTAATACTAAGCGTCTTCCGTAATTTTTTTTGACATTATTAATAGTCAGCATTTTTAATAAAGTAATAGGGATAGTCAGGCTTTTTTTGTCCATCAGCCGTCAGCTAGGTAATAGTACGAATAACAGGGAAATTGGCTAATTACACTGAAAAACTAAGAAGCTGAATAACTGATGGTGGGTTACGGCGAATAGATAAATTAATGATTAAGTCTGATAATTTGTCTCCGCCTAACCCACCCTACCTAACTGATAACCGATCACTGAACTGATTTACAATCGGCGTTCAAGGTTTAACATTTGTCGATAGGTAAGCCAACCACCTGCTACCATAGCTAGGGCAAAAAGACAGAGAAAGCGAAAATGAGAGCTAATATCTTGCAGATTTTCGCCCTTTGCCCAAACAGCAATTAAAGCTTCATTCATGTGGTAGATCGGGTTATATTTAGCTAGGGATAGAATATTGTCGGGGAATAAAGCAGTGGGGAGAAAAACGCCGCCTAAAATTAATAAAGGAACCCCAAAAGTTCCCACCAAAGCATTGACATCTTCGGTTCTTTTCGCCAGTTGAGTACCGAGGATAAATCCTAAACCCACATAGGCGGTAATACTAAGAAAAATAATTAATAATTCTAGAGGAATTGAGCCTTTAAAAGTGGCTCCATACTGTTTAGCAATAGAATAAACTAAAACTGTCTGACAGGCGGCAATCACACAATGGGCGAGAAAAATGCCGATAAAATAGGAAACACCGCTTAAAGGCGATAAAAATAACCGTTTAATCGTTTGTTGTTCCCTTTCTGCTACTACCGTCGCCACGGTTCCCCCCAAACAACTAAAGAAAAGTGCCGCCCCAACGAGAGTGGGCGGAGTAGCCAGAGCCATTGCCTCGGCAAGCTCAATTTTGCCTTTTTCTGCCATAATATAGCCATTTAAGAGCAGGACAAGGATCGGGAAAATGCCCCAGAGGATTAAGCTACGCCCGCGTCGGATTAATTCTACTAAAATTCGTTGAGCGATCGCTAAAATTTCCTGCCAATATTTCATAGAATGTTAGTGTAATTGTTTCTCCCTGTAGAGAAATGAGTTTTTCTACTTTCGACTTAGGCTTATTGTAAGTGTTCCAGGGCTTGATTGGCGCGCAATCTTACCACTATTTCCGCTTCTGTCTCCCCAATCTGTCCTAAAAGTTCTCGAATCGCCCCGCGAAATGCCGCCGCCGCAGTTCCTAATCCCTGCAATCCGACGATCGCCGCATATCTAACCACCCACTCTGGATCCCCTTGCGAAAGTTTCTCCAGTGCTGTAAAAACCGCCTTCTGAGCCTCAGAAACCCGACTTTCCTCCAAATCAGACCAAATTATATTTCCTAAGCCTCTAGCTGCCCCTCGCCGCACGCTAAAGGAAAAATCACTCACCGCGGCCTCAAGCAATAAGTCCAATCCTCGCACATCGCCAATTCCCGCTAGGGCGCGGGTTGCCCAAGCTCTCGCCCCATAATTATAACCGTCTAGATTGGCCAGCAAATAGGGAACTGCCGCCTTGCCGATGGCGATTAAACCATCCACAGCTGCCACGGAGGCACCAGGGTTATTATATTTCAGGACATCGGTGAGGGTAGGTATTGCCGCTTCACTTTTAGCCGCTGCTAGATTTTCTACGGCTGTCAGCAACCCGTTAGCTGAGTCGGCTTTTTCGACGGCAATAATTAAAGTTTCAACGGTAGGAAGCATTGGTTATCAGTAGAGGGGATGGGGGGTGTAGGGTGTGGGGATAGGGGATGGGGATATTTCTGTCTCCTAGCATTGATTAAAAATAAGATCATCTTTTAGATTTACAGCCTTTCTACTCAAAATGAATTATAACCTGATAGGGCATCGTCTCGGAGTCGACCTTCTCCCAACCCCACCAACAAACTTTTTCGGCAAACCCTAATATAATATTAGACCTCTTGTAAAAATTTAAAATTGTAAGCCGCAATCTTTCGTTGCCAAATACGAGAATGGTGAAAGAAGATTAGATGTCGTTGAGTTCCTTCTGGTTAGTCGTGTAATCGATGTAGATCCTTGCGAAATTTTAAGGCAAGTTGAGCAAGCTTGTCAGTCCACATCTTGTGGGGAAGGGTTATGAATACAGAAGATGTTATTAGCCTTGCATCGCAATATCTAGATGATTTGTCTGGACATAGATTTGACCTCTTAGACATTGCTAGACCAATATCGGTTGCTGCAGCAGTTAATTTAGCCAAAGTAATTTCAAAGCTATCACCACTATTGGGAAATCTGATTGAATTTAACACTGTTGAGTTTTTGAATAAGCAGGAAATATTTGCGCCGTTTGGTGAATGGAAAAGGCAAGATCCAGGATTTCCTGATACTGTCTTCATGGGTAGCATCCAGCCTACCCCCGGATTAGAAATAAAAGCATGGTTCCCATTAGCTACGGAAATAACAGCCCGTTTCAAAGATAGTCAAAATCATTTTCAGTTTGATCAAACCTACGTTTCTCTAATAGCTTGGCTGCCCGAAGCAGTAATTTATGGCAAACCCAAGATTCTAGATGTATGCGTTGTCTCTGGCTTTTCAGTGGCTAAAGCGAGAGATGATCATTATCATAATCCTCCTGATTACCTTGTTCTAGAACCCGAAGATACAAGCCAAAGGACAGCAAATTTGCAACAAACAAATACTAATGGATACAAATTTCAAGGAACGGATGAAGAACTATTTCAAGCTGAAGAAATAGTTAATTCTTGGGGAAATGATGGCAGGCTGTATAAGCCGACACAAGAGTATCAAATGCTCTTGCGGGAACTGATCACTCGCTTCAAATACAGATTAGACACTAATTTTGCCAAAATGGACAGGATTTTACATCCAGGAATTGAGGATTTTAAAAAGCGTGTTTATCGAACACAGTTCTCTGGAATGGAAGTTGGACAGTGGAACAGGCTTTTAGCTAGTCGTCGAGAGGAGTTAATTAAATCTGCTTTCAGAGAACACCTTGGCATTAAAGAAGGGAACATTGATGAACTACTTGACTAAATCTTTTGACTCCATAATAGAAATAAGTTTCGTCAATTTCACAAGCGAAAGCTTTTCGATTCAGGATATTGGCAGCTAAAGAGGCACTGAAAAGCCCCCCAAATGGTTCCCAAACCACATCCTGTTCCTCACTTGAAGCTTCAATAATTAATTTCATCAGCTCCAGTGGCTTTTGATTTAAGTGAACAGCTTTACCATCCTTAGACTTAATTCGTTCATCATCGCGCAAAGCTGAACGATCCCAAACATTTGTAAAACCATGAGGGCAATTAAATTTAGAGCGCATCTTCTCCCACTCTTTACCTGTTAAAGGACGCTGGCCATTTTTAGAAAAATAGGGTTTTCCCTCTGGGTTTCCGTGTTCGTTGGCATAGAAAACTAATTTTTCAAACATTTCCGGTGGGGGAAAATACCATAAATGTCCTTGATCAAAATATTTTCTTGTTGCCGCATCTGCGACACCACAAGCTAAATTAGCTTGACGCAAAGATAAGCTCGATCTTAACCATTCCTTTCGGAGCCATTCTTTAAGTGTTAGGTCAGCAATTTTGACTTCTCTAACGTATTGGACGCAAACCTCTGTCACCACTGGAAAACGCCTTATTTTTTCTGTGTTGACATTACCTGCAATATGACCTTTTCCTTTATTCCATATATTACAATTAACATATCGCCAACCAAATTTCTCAAGTATTGGATGTACCACAGCCCAGCCAATTTCTGAGTTCCAAAACCAAAGAGTTGTATTTGGCAAGGCTAACTTCGACCAAGCTTCCACATGAGGTTCATACCATTCAGGTAGGTCAAGATGATCTGATGTATCACCTTCAAATCCTAAAAGACCGTAGCCTCCGTCTGAGATTATTACTATAGGTTGTTCCCAAGAATCATAATGCTCAATGCTATTACCAAGACTCAGACTAACACTGCTGTTATTCCAAGCTGAAAAAGCTAGTTTCTCAGTAAGTTGGACAGTTTTGCCACGCCCAACAGTGCTTGTTGCTTTATTCTTCTTTATACTTGCCAGGCTATGGGAAGGCTCAGGTATATCCATGGATTTTTTTATCGTCTTATAAACAGGATGAATATCAATACTCTATCCTGTTTTAGGATATTTGGCTACCCCATAAATCAATGACCTAGAAACTTAGCCTAAGACTAGCAAACTTTCTATCTCCTCGATCAAGTTTTCCCAGTCAACTTTATCACAGTTTTTTTGTTTTAACAGAGTGATTGTTTCGTTTAGCCACCCAACATAATCAGTTTGAATTATCACAAGATATCTGGATTTTATCCGTTTGAATTTTCCTAGAAAATAACCAATCATTGACAGCATTGCTCATAAAGATAAAGTATAACTGTATCGGACATTGTCTCAGATTTGAACGTGTTCTAAACCCACTAACAAATTTTTCAAGATAATTTTATCGCCAAACTTTTTTCTGTAAAATCTGACTAATTTCTTGAGGGAAAGGACAATCATCGGAAAAGTTAAAAGATTGATAATCGGGGTTATCTCGCAAGCTTTTTAAAGCCGTGGCATAGCAATCTAAAAATACTTGCTCCCAGTAGGGTTTTAAACTAGGAGAATCGCTCAAAAGTTCTTCTAGTTCCCGTTGGCTGCGCCTAATAGTTTCTTGCCAACCTCGATAATCCTCAACGTAATCAGTATAGCAAAGTTTGAGGCATTGTTCTAACATGGTCGTTAACCGGTTGCGGAGTTCACGTTTTTGACTTCTGCCCAAACTTTCTATCTCCTCGATCAAGTTTTCCCAGTCAACTTTATCAAAGTTTTTTTGTTTTAACAGAGTGATTGTTTCGTTCAGCCACCCAACATAATCAGTTTGAATTAGCATAAAAACCTCTGGATTTTATCCGTTTGAATTTAGATAAAAAATAACCAATGATTAATTACAATAAACCATCCATTAAAGTGAGAATTTCGGAGATATTTTCGTGACTAGAACTGGTTTTCAGATGGTTTTCTAAAAGTTCCTTGAGAGCAACCAGTTTCAGACTATTTTCCGCCAAAGTATTAGCGATCGCAGGAGCGGCCGGCAGATAACCCGTAGCGCCTAAATCCATTAAAGCAGAACGACGCAGCTGTAATTCTTCCCCTTGCAAGGCCTTAATCAGAATATCGCCATAGTGGGGGTTAGCTGTGAGTTGATAGAGGGCGCGGGCAGCCGCATAACGCACTTTTTCGACGAAATGCTGTAAAAACGGTTCGATCAGAGGAATCGCTGCCGTCGCTTGCAGGGTTCCTAATGCCTCGATAATCGCTTCGTAGGGTTGGACTAAATGGGGTTTTCCCGCCACTAAAACAGCCACTTCGATGCCACCCTCTAATAGTTTCTTTAAAGGGGCGATCGCTCTTTGATCCTGAAGCATTGCCAATGCTTGGGCAGCCGATTCGCGCACATAATAATCTTCGCAGTCGAGACAGGCAATCAAAGCGGGAACACAACTGAGATCATCCAATTTCCCTAAAGCACTGGCGGCGTTCCGTCGTAGGGGATAACCGCCGTCGGGAGTGCGATCGCTTGCGTCCTCCAAAGCGGCAATTAAGGCCGAAATCGCCTCCGGTTGACGCACACGAAATCTACCCAACCACCAAGCGGCATAATAACGCGCTCCTAGGTCTTCTCTTTGCTGGATATTAGCGATCGCTTGTTCAACAGTATAGGCCGGATTATCGACGGCAGCAGAGTAAGAATCGCTCATAGACAATTGAAAATGGGTGTGGGGGGATGGGGAGAATATATAAAACCTGTCTCCTGTCTTCTGTCTTCTGTCTCCTGACTCGGAGAATACTGATAACCGACTCAGTTTTTCATAGTTGCGGCGCCATTGCCAATACCAGAATAAATTAAACCCCGTTGAGCATCGAGACTAATGATCACCCCTTCGCGGATAATTTTCGTGGCATCTTTAACCCCGACAATAACAGGAATACCCAATTTTAAACCGATAGTAGCGGCGTGATTATTCATGGCGGTATCTTCAGTAATAATTCCGCCAGCTTTCCGCATCATATCCACATATTCGGCGCTGGTGGTGGGGACGACTAAAATCTCGCCACTACTAAAACTACCCACTTCTCGGGCATTATGGGCCACTCGCGCCCTGCCCCTAGCCACCCCCTGGCCGATACCCGTACCCTTGCCCAAAAGGGATTTTACCACTTCCACTTTAATTAAATCCGTGGAACCGGCCACCCCTTGCAGAGTTCCCGCCGTCATCACCACTAAATCACCATCCGCTAGGAGGTTATTTTCCTGGGCAAGATTCATCGCCACTTGAAAAGTTTGGCTAGTGGAGGGTAAATCGAGCAATAACATCGGTTTTACGCCCCAAACTAGCTGTAGCTGCTGTGCCACTTCCCTATGGGGGGTAACGGCTAAAATCGGGGTTTTAGGGCGAAATCGGGAGACATTACGGGCAGTAGAGCCAGTTTTTGTCAGGGTAATAATTGCCGCTGCCCCCAATTGTTCGGCAATTTGACTGACTGCCGAGGAAATAGCGTTAGGAATTGATTGTTTATTGTTAGAGCGAGCGGCACTATTGATCTGTTCCCGTTCGATCCTTTCGGCAATGCGGGCCATGGTTGCCACCGCTTCGATGGGATAATGACCCACAGCCGTTTCATTGGAAAGCATAACCGCATCAGTGCCATCTAAAATCGCATTAGCCACGTCCGAAACCTCGGCGCGGGTGGGACGAGGATTACTGGCCATACTGTCAAGCATTTGAGTGGCGGTAATAATCGGGATTCCTAGCTGATTAGCGGTGTTAATCAGGCGTTTTTGCAGGATTGGCACGTCTTCGGCCGGTAATTCTACTCCTAAATCTCCCCTAGCCACCATCACACCATCACAGAGGGATAAAATTGCCTCCATTTCCTCGATCGCTTCGTGTTTTTCAATTTTAGCGATCACGGGGATAGACTTACCTGCACTGGCGATTAATTCTTTAATTTCGAGGATATCCTGGGGATTACGCACAAAACTAAGGGCGATCCAATCCATATCCCACAGCAGTCCGAACATTAAATCTTTTTTGTCCTTATCGGTTAAAGCTTTTACCGACAGATAAACGTTGGGAAAATTTACCCCTTTATTACTGGATAAAACACCCCCAACCACCACACGACAGGAAAGATCACCTTTCAGGCGATCCACCGATTCCACCCGCATTTCGACTTTACCATCATCGAGAAGAATTCTCGAACCTTCTGGGACTTCTTGGGCCAGAGAGGGATAGCTAATGGAACTGATTTCCTGATTACATTCCACATCCCTAGAAGTAAGAATAAAGGGTTCCCCCGGTTTCAGGGTAATCGACCCACAGGCAAATTTACCTAAACGAATTTTCGGCCCCTGTAGATCCTGAAGGATGCCAATCGGTTGATTGAGTTCAAAGGCTAACTGACGGATCAAGTTAATGGTGTGACGATGGTAATCGTGATCGCCATGGGAAAAGTTTAATCTAAATGTCGTCGCCCCCGCTTTGATCATCTGACGTAATGTTTCCTTATTTTGCGAGGCTGGGCCAATCGTGGCCACAATTTTAGTGCGACGGGGGAAAGACAGAGAGTGCATAGATAAGCAACTAAATAGGCGAAGTAAATATAGCAGCGTTTGGGACGCTTCGCCCATCTTCTCATGAATGGTTATATCCAGTGAAAAGTTAAAAGCAAAAAAACGGTGAGATCTACAAATCCCACCGCTTTTTCAAGTCCGTCAGCTCAGCTTAGAAACGGAAAGTTGTCCGGATGACACCCACCAAAATGGCGTTACCTTCGTTGTTAGCGTTGAAGACCGCATAGGCACCGGGGGTAATCAGGATGTTTTTGGTGACTGGGAACCGATACTGGGCTTCTACCATGTAAGCGGTGCTGCTTTCTTTATCGGAACGGGGTACTTGACCACCACCTAAAGAGAAGGCCGCACCTTCGGCAAAGAGGTCGAGGACGGAAAGATTCAGGTTCCAAGACCAGATACCAGTGTTATTGTCTCCGATCGCATCATTAACTCCCGTGGCCGAGGCATTGGCATAACCCCCCCATGCCGCTAGATTTAAGACTCCAGGGATAACCTGGGCGCTCGCTTGAAGACCGAAACGGTCAGCTACAGTGGGAACGTTACCGAAGGGACGTTCCGTGAGAGGGCTGCTGACGTTACCGAATAAACCGGAACGAATATCATCGGCGGTTTGATAACTGCGAACGTAAACGAAGTTAATATTGGCAAATTTGATGAAGGAGAAACCTACTTGCGCGCCAGCACTGTAGGAGCCGTTAAATAAACCGTTTCCTTCATTGGGATTGCCAGCATTGCCGGCTAGATAAGCCCCTGTAACTTGGAAAACATCCCCGATCTTAAATCTCACCGCTGCACCCGCATTAGAAGGGCCGCGGAAGACGATGTTATTGTAGCGTTGGCCGCGAGATAAAGCACCCGCACCGCTACTTTCGAGGAAGGGGTTTGCGGTGTCGAAAACGTCGTCCTGGTCGAGGCCGTTAGCACCAACCCAGATTGTGATGTTACCGAAGGGAGTGGCGATGGGAGCGCGGTAGAACAAGTCATCGATGGTTACATCGTTGTCCCGACCATTGTCGTAGGCTAGACGGGTCATGTTGGTTCTCGTTGGACCGCTTTGATTGAAGGTATTGTTAAAGTTACCTGCCTGTAAACGGGTTCTTAACAAATCCTTACCAGTGAAGCTGGTTTCAAAGTTGAGACGAACCCGGTTATTAAATGCTGTTTGGGTCTGATCTTGATTGCTGCCTCTAGTCACCGTACCGTTGGTATTTCTAAGGGGAGCCTGACCACCGAAGCTATCGGCGACACTGAAGATTACCTCACCTCTGAGTTTGGTGGTGGTAGAAAATTGATTATTTTCTAGGAAAGAAACGCGCTGTTCTAGGTTATCTACTCTGGCCCCTAAAGCCGCTAGTTCGCTTTCAAATTCAGCGACAAGACGTTTTAACTTATCGATATCTTCTCTAAGTACGCCCACACCATCTTGAATTAAACGCTCCATAACGTTCAAACAAGCGTTTAAACCGGCGGCAAATTCCCAACGAGTGGTGGCGCGATCACCGCGGAAGGTACGGTCAGGAAAACCAACGATACAACCGTAACGTTCCACAAGGCTTCTTAAGGCTTCGTAGGCCCAAGCGGTGGGAGATACGTCCCGCAGTTGGTTAACGCTAGTCACCTGAGACATGGAACCTTGATAGACACTCGTATTAATCTGCTGACTATTTTGGGCACTCTGAATGCGATCGAGTTGTTGTTGCGCAGCCGGATCAATTTTAAGTTGAGGTGTCCCCGGCATAGTTTGAGCCACTGCGCTGCCAGCAGCCGCCACGGAAGCACCTAATACTAAAGGAGTTACCTTTGCTATATTCTTGAATAGTTTTGACATGGGTCAATCCTCACACCTTATTCTATGGATTGAATGGACTACGAATACAAACAGACTATGTGTTCAGCCTGAATTATAATCATATTCTATGCTAATTCCCCCTTGGCTGGGTTAAGTTAATTTTATGATATGACAGAAAAATTTCTGTCCGAATCTTATTAAGATTAGGACTTAGGCACTTGACAAATTAACCATGATGTGCATCAATTAACTTTCCAACGATAGCGATCGCAGAAAAGCGATCGAGAAATCAGGTTAAAATGCCCGAAACTCGTTCATCACATTTAGTCAATACTGTCAATAGGCAACTTCTAAAGATTTTGTTAAAATCTCAGCCGTCAGCCTTTTCAGTGATCAGATGTGAGTTTTCAGTAGCTGATTACTGTTCACTGATCACTGATAAAATCTCCGCACTCTCCCAACAATGGTTGTGTGAACGAGGGTGGTTAATATATTGCTAGACTTTGGGGTTAGAATATAGCTCGATGCCTAGAGTTAAAAACAGCAGGATTGCTTCTGAAAGCTGACGGCTAGAGATAAAGACTCGATTCTTAAATTTAAGCACCGAGAAGGGAGATAAAGATGGTCAATTTTGGGCTGAATTCGGCCAGTATCTTAGGAATTTTTCTGGCAGTGGCCGGAGCCGGGTTATACTTCCTGCGCTCGGTGCGGCCGGAACTTTCCCGCGATCATGATATATTTTTTGCCGCCGTTGGGTTACTGTGCGGTTTAATTCTACTTTTTCAAGGGTGGCGACTGGATCCGATTTTGCAATTTGGACAATTTTTGCTGACTGGGGCAGCGGTGTTTTTTGCCTTCGAGACGGTAAAATTACGGGGTTTAACCACGGAACAGGCCCGCCGCGGCACGTCTTTTGTGGATGAACGTCCTGTGAGTCGGGAATATCGGGCCGAATTGGAACCCCTCGACACCTACGAACCGGAGGAACGTTACGAAGATAATCCCCGTTTACGCGGTTACGATGATCCTCGCTCTTCCCGCACTTCTACTTCTAGTTATCAGGACGAGGAACCCCGCAGCACCCGCACCCGTCGGCCAGCAGATACTAGCAGTCGCAAAACCAGTAATCGTCCTCCCCGCAATAGTTCCCCCACTAGCGATCGAGATGTTTATGATCAGCGCCGTAGCGGTGATGATTGGGAAGAAACCAGTTCCCGTCCCCGTCGTCGTCCCGCTAGTGAAGAGACGAGCAGTAAACCGCCCCGCACTAGCCAAAAACGTCGTCCTCGCCCAATAATTGAGGATGATCCGCCATTTAAAGGGGAATACGTCGATTATCAACCGATCGATCCTAGGGATAGGAGCGATCGAGAAGATTGGCAGAGACCGGATAATAGTGAACGGGAGTCGAGTAATGATCATCCGACTAGGTTTGATTATTAAGGAGTAGGTCCGATGACCAAAGCTCCCTTTTTCCTGTTTATCTGCTTGTTTTTAGGGGTTATAGGCGGTTGTAATCTCAATAACCCCGGTTTATCCACAGGAACCCTCAATAGTCGCTATAATGATGAAAAACCTGCCCTGAGCGGTGATGGTCGTTGGCTTGCTTTGCTATCTAATCGTCGCGGTAGTAATCAGATACTGCTGTATGATTTGCAGACAAAACAATACCAGGCCCTAGAGGGATTATATACTGGTCAAGAAATCACCGATAGCCCTAGTTTAAGCCAAACGGGGCGTTATCTGGCTTATGTGGTGATTATTGAAGGTCGTCCCGTCATCGCTTTATATGATCGCATTACCGCTCGTTCTGAGTTATTGAGTCAAAATTATCGCGGTTGGTTGCGAAATCCCCGTCTTAGTCCCGATGGTCGTTATCTTGTCTTTGAATCCGCTCGTCGGGGACAATGGGATGTGGAGGTTCTCGATCGCGGTCCGAATATCGAGTTAGATCTTCCCGATGGCAGTCCCGTTGAAAGTCCCAAACCGTGAAACGTTATTTTTCTATTAGTCTTGTTGCTGTAATTAGTTTGCTAACTGGATGTGCGGGTTATCCCAGTTTACTGTCTTTTCCTTTCGATCGAGGGGGGAGAAGTTTAAATAGTGCTGCTAGTGAATTAACTCCCTATCTTGCCTCTCGCTATCTCGTTTTTGCCTCCGATCGCAATGGTTCCCAAGCTATCTATCTTTTTGATGCTATCGATCGCCGTTTACTGCCTTTACCCGGCCTAAATTCTCTCGATCAGATCGCTGCTAGTCCTTCCATTAGTGAAGATGGTCGTTATATCGTTTTTACTGCTAGTCGTCAGGGAAAAACGGCGATTTATCTGTATGATCGACAAACTCAACAGAGAAGGGAAATTGCTCCCGATCTGCTCGCGGAAGTACGCAATCCGATCATCAGTGCCGACGGTTCTAAAGTGGCTTTTGAAGCGGCAAAAAATGGGCAATGGGATATTATGATTTACGATCTATCCGGACGGGTATTAGTCAATGAAAATCAGTGATTATTAAGTAATAGGACAAAATTAACTTATTGGTTAGGAAAGGCAAAAGGTAGTTAGATATGTATAATTAATTGTATCTAGCTACTTATCACCGCCACTGGGGAAAACTTTTTCAGCAAACCCTATCTTAAACCCATAGCTTTTAGTCGATGTTCTAGAAACTGTTTTCCCTGTTTTTCCCCGTCAGCGATCAGACGCTGGATATTGGCAGGAGAGCGATCAAGTTTACTTTCATAGTTGAGACTATTGGCTAATTCCGCCGACATTTCGATCATAGGAATATAGTAATCTCGATCGGGATCTTCCGGGAAAGATTTAGGAATTTTCAATGGTTCTGTTAATCCAATCTCGCGCAGGTATTCCTCTCTAAAGGCTCCTTTAAGAAATAATTGATTGATCAACTCAATCTGATCGAGACCTTGAAATAGGGAAACATTGCCTTCTAATTCATTGCGGCGATCAGCAATGTCATCGGATTGCACGGGAATCTTATCCCTAGAGGTGGGATTAATTTTAATCACCCAAATTTCATCGGGAATATTTTCGATTCCAACAAATTCACGGCGAATTAAAGAACGGATGGGGGGATTATCAGAAAATAGTCCATCCCAGTAGGCCATAGTTTCAATGGTGACAGCAGGAAAAATGTTAGGAACACAAGCAGAAGCTAGGATATGTTCAATTTTAACCGCTTCCTGGCGCGAGTTAAATTTACTTAATTTTCCTGTCAGGACATTACAGGCCCCCATTAATAAAATTGGTGGTTCTGGTTTAGCTCCCCAAGTGGCTAATTCCGAGAAATCAATATGGGCTCTTAGTAACTGATCAAAGTTGGTAAAGCGACTGCGTAAACCGTGGGTAGCTATGGAAAATAAGGTTTTAGTAATCGGAGAGGAAGGACTGAGATTATACTGGGGAATTAATCCTTTGCTTGCCAATTCTAGGGTTTTAATGGCTGAGTCATTAAATAGTTGTTCTTGGGGAGTTTGAGCGCTATTATCTTCCCAAAAATCAATCATTCTTTTCCAAACGACGCTATCACCTTTTTCGAGAGCATACCAGATAAAAAAGGCACAGATAGCGCCGCCGGAAGTACCACTGAGACTGACAATATTAAAGTAATCTTGTACTTGATTGTCAAATAAGGCTTTCAAGGCACCGGCAGTAAAAGCAGTTTGACTACCACCTCCCTGACAAGCGATCGCAATTTTGGCTTTCATAAATATCCTTTGAATGGCTTCTATCTAAGTTCTAGGCTTTTAATTTAAGGTTAACTGAAAATATAGAATCAGATCCAAAAATATAAGAAATTTTTCTGAATTTTCACAGAGCTGCTCGGTAGATTTTGCCATCACTTCTAGAAAAGGAGCGAGTTTTCAGGGAATTTTCTAGGTAATCAGCCGGAGAATCGGGAAGTAATTAGCGGCAAGCCATCAGACTTGGGTGCATCTCATTGACAAGGCGGACAATAAAGCACCTGTATCATTGTCCTTGGCATATTCTTCAAAGACAACAGTTAGAAAACTGTCAATTTCCTCTGGATGTTCGCGGTAGTATTCTTCTTCAACTTGGTCAAATGTTCTGTATTTACCCATGACTTAGATGCTCCTTCCCATAAGCTTGCGCCGCTTCAATATCCTGTGTTTGGCTGCTTTTGTCGCCGCTACACAACAAAAGCACAATGTTGAAAAGGTGCGTTACACTTTGTTAACGCACCCTACAATAGCTAACATTAATGTAGATGTAAACTTTGAGGAAGGCTTGGGCAAAGGGTAAAATCTTGGCTACAATAAACTTATTAAGCGTGATTCCTATTAAGTAAAAGCAATGACACAATCATCTTCTCCTAAAACGGTACGGCGAGGACGGGTTTTCCCAGAGAAACAACTTTCTCCTGAAGAGAAAGCCAGAATTAAAGCTGAAGACGCAGTGTTTTATAAGCGTTGTCGAGAAGTATTTGATCGAGTCCAACCAGAATTGATTGAAGATCATTATGATTGGTTTATTATTATTGAGCCTGACAGTGGGGAATATTTTATTGATGAAGATAAAAAGGTAGCGATGGCAAAATCCCGTTCTCAACATCCAGGTAAAAAGTGTATTATCATGCGAATTAATGAAACAGGAACCTGTGGAACAATATGATTCAAGGGGAATTTAATAGTCGAGGAGAGTTGTTTTTTGAAGTTGGCTTGCTGTCTGCTGATGGGGAAATTATTCTCGTCATGGCACTATTAGATACAGGGTTTACGGGATGGTTAGCGATTGATAGTCAAGATGCGGATAGTTTAGGATGGGTGTGTGATAGTGAGCCACAGGATATGCAAACTGCACAGGGAGAAGCGCGGTTTAATTTATATGAGGGAACAGTGGTTATTGAAGGGGAAGAGTTTACGGTTGAGGTGTTAGGAGGAAATGAATTAGTGAATGTTCTTTTAGGGGTTTTGTGGTTACGAACAAAGCGTTTGGTTGTTGATTTTCCAAGGGGAGTGTTAACTTTAGGATAAATTTTTGTGGAGAAATGATATAATAGCATTATATCCGGGAGCATCGAGAGTATTTCAGGTAAAATAAGCTAGGAAAAACTATAAATATTGACACGGAAATTTGGCAAACAATTGCGGCAATGCCAGAATCTCTCAAACAAGAACTTCTCCATTATACTAAGTATTTGATGGTCAACTACTCGCAAGATATTCCCCCAGAGCAGCCTCCTGTAGAAAAACGTCGTTCAGGCATCTTAAAAATAACATTTGTTCTACCATTGCCTGATGATTTTGAGGAGCCTTTAGAAGATTTTAAGGAATATATGTAATGAGTGATTATCGCTATTTAGGCTTCTTTTAATTGGCGAAATCTCTGGCGTGCAGGAGAAGGATTACTTTTTTGCTCTTCTCGTTGTTGACGGCAAAACTCTAGCCAGTCAGCTAAGTAAGCACTAACCTTCTCTTTATTATGTAGATAGTAGAGAATGGTGGCATAAACTTGTTCTAGGGTAATGGTCTCAAATTGTTGGGCAATTTCTTCGGGGGTTTTGGCACGATAGATGTATTCGTATAGGACACTTTCGATACCGATGCGGCTGCCTTTAATACGAATATCATCAGAGGCAAGAAAGTTGAAGTAGTCTTGGATTTGCATAACAGTTGAACTCTCCCGACATCATGTTAACCATTTTTTTTGATTGTTTGGTATTTTAGTTCATTTTTTAATCTCTGACACCCATTGTCAAAGCTTGTGGAACAAGCTGATAACCCATAGCGTAGAGAATGGCATTTACATTCTCAAAAAGTAGGTTTCCCTGCTCTGACAACGCTTTTTGTAATACTTTTTGGCTCATCCCTGCTGCTTCTGCTGTTGCTGTAACTCCTTTGACACGGCTAATCATACGCAATGCAGACAATAAAGCACCCGTATCATTGTCCTTGGCATATTCCTCAAAGGTAATATTTAAAAAACTGTCAATTTCTTCTGGATGTTCGCGGTAGTATTCTTCTTCAACTTGGTCAAATGTTCTGTATTTACCCATGACTTAGATGCTCCTTCCAATAAGCTTGCGCCGTTTCAATATCCTGTGGTTGGCGGCTTTTGTCGCCGCTACATAGCAAAAGCACAATGTTGAAAAGGTGCGTTAACAAAGTGTAACGCACCCTACAAGATCGGGCGATCGCACTACAAGTACAAGAGTTACAAATGTCGCGATTGCACTATTGCGGAGTCGGATAAGCATCGTAAAGAATCCACCAATAATTAGCTATATTCTTTAGCAAACTCAGCTTCCGCCTTGATCTGACTTTCAGCAATAGCATCGACAATCTCTTGATTCCATTTACTGTTCTGAAAGATTACGTTAGTTCCTGATGCAGTCTTATAGCTCAAATAAGCCATTACTGGTTTACCCTCATCCAATATGGAGGTTAGATGTAGATGTGGTATCTTGGTTTTTTGAGGATAGAAAAATCCTGGTGGAAACATAGGATCTTCTTCCCATCCTCTTTGGGTAAAGTCTTTAGGATTGATCTCTTTCATTTTTCCCTCTAATTAAGATGGTGATTATAGTGAGCTTTAGATGCAAATTGTTGGGCAAGAATATTCAGTTACCAGTTCAGCAACCTCAGCGATACTTGATGATGTAGTTTACAGCAATATTCTTGGGTCGAGTCTCAGGACCAGAGGAAGCTGGTGCGTTAGGAGAAGTTGTGGGTTTAGAGGTGATGCTAGTTCCTGCTGCCTGGCCTGGTTGTGAAAGACCCGACGGCTGTGTGAGGTCGTAATTGTGAGTATGATCCTGCAAGGTGTCACACTGAAGCGAACCAACCACGTTCATTGTTGAGTCGCCAGTCGGGGATATACGTTCAGCGGCTTTGATGCGGGTCCATGCCTGCTCCCGCATCAAAGCCGCGCAGAAACAGTCCGCGATGGACAAATGGTTCTCACAGCCTGGATGGGAGAAGCTCAATAGCCTGGCGTATCTGTTCTTCCATTTCTTCTTGAAGGATCAGAGAATCAGGAGTTTGCCAGCTTAACATTGAAGTTGAATTTTCATTTTCTGAGACAGTTTCAATATCTTCCACATTGCTGACTTGGCGCTGGCGTTCTCGATGAATATCTACACAAAGATTGTGAGTCATGCGAGTCAGCCAAGCTTTAGGATTAGTAATTTTCTCAGCATGAATTGGCATTTTTTCATAAGCTTTGATAATGGCTCGACTCAGGGCTTCTTCTCCATCTTTGCAGTTGCCTCCCATCCAAGTTATACAACAGAAATAAAGGTAGTCTTGATGTGGCAACCAAAGAGACCAAAAAGCTTTCTGTTCTCCTCGAATTAGTCTTTTTAACAAATTAGTTTCTTCTCTTACAAATTGATTATTTTTCTGATAGTTTTTCTTGATGTTATTGAGAGTTGCCAGCATATTTCTATTGCCTCCAAGAAAGCGGTAATTAACTTGAGTTCGGGTTAAGCAGATTAGCGTTTTCGTTGAAGCTGTCTATCAACCGATGGCTGAAGTTCTTGGCATTCCTAACAGGTATCTATCCACATTTAAATTGGTAACTGATAGCTGATAACTGATAACTAATAACTGATAGATTAAATTACCGTCCCGTCGGGAATAGTGGCATTTTTGAAAATAACCACGATGCCGCTGCGAACATAGAAACCTAAATCTTCGCGATTAGATTCTTCCACACGATCTTTGTTAACAATTAAAACATTGGAACCAATGCGAGCATTTTTGTCCACAATTGCCCGACGAATAGTGGAACTGGAACCGATACCCACGGGAACTTTGGCATCTCGGACGAGACTTTCCCGTTCGGGGAAAGACTCATAAAAGTCGGCTCCCATCAGCATTGTATCCTCGATCGTGCAGTCTTTGCCCACTCGACTACGAATACCTAAAATCGAGTGATGGATGCGACATTCTTTGAGAATACAACCTTCAGAAATCATCGATTCTGTCACCGTACAATTGAGCATTTTTGTGGGTGGCAGATAGCGAGAACGGGTATAGATGGGTGCTTTTTCGTCGTAGAAACTAAAGGCGGGATTTGGTTGTTGGGTCAGGGCGAGATTAGACTCATAAAAGGCTTCAATCGTGCCGATATCTTCCCAGTAACCCTTAAATAAATAAGCCTGGAGATTGTAATCTTTAGCCGCCGAGGGAATAATTTCCTTGCCGAAATCGGTCTGTTCTTTATTGGCATCGAGCAGATCGATTAAAACATTCTTTTTAAAGACATAAATTCCCATGGAAGCGATGTAGGGACTTTGACGGGCTTGGTCGGGACTTAAGCCTAAAATCGTCGTATCTACCCGCATTCTTTCCAATTCTGCCCCTTTGGGTTTCTCATAAAAATCAACAATTCGCCCCGAATCATTAATTTTCATCACCCCAAAAGCGGGGGCCCGACGTTCATCGATGGGAACCACCGATAAAGTGATATCGGCGTTAGTTTCCCGATGGCGTTCGATAAACTTACCGTAGTCCATGCGATAGAGATGATCTCCGGATAGAATTAGATATTCATCAATATCCCAATCCTTCATCGTCCAGATATATTGTCGTACTGCGTCGGCCGTGCCTTGGAACCATTGAGGATTTTCCATGGTTTGTTGAGCGGCCAAAACTTCCACGAAACCATCACTAAAACCCGTAAAATTATAGGTACGATTGAGGTGACGATTGAGGGAAGCGGAATTAAATTGCGTCAACACATAGATTTTGTCAATCTGGGAGTTAATACAATTGCTGACGGGAATATCGATTAAGCGATATTTTCCCGCTAGGGGGACGGCAGGTTTTGCCCGCAGTTTCGTTAACGGATAAAGGCGAGTTCCGGCTCCGCCACCCAAAATAATAGCTAATACTTTTTTCACGCGCGTAACCCTCGCGATTGGCTGTTTCCTTCTCAAAGTAAGTGTAGGATGATAGCGCACCTTATTGATAGAGGGGAAACAAAAATCTAGATCCAAAAGTCATCAAGAGGGAATTGATCGGAGTCTTTGGGGATAAATTGGCTAAAATTATGAATTTTTGGGCTAAATCATTAATATTCACCTTTTTTCTCCCTTTACCGTACCTAATGCCCGCTACGGTGACTGGCGATCGCTGTTCTTGGTTAGCCCAAGGTTCCGATATACAAACTTTCGGTAAACAGGGCCAAAGCGGGAAAGCTGGCAAGGTCGGCAGCCAAGGTAAAAATAGTGACAGTTTAACCCTTTTTCTCGATGGTTCTCCCCTAAAACTGGATATTTCAGGACAAAAAGGGGTCGATGGTGAAAATGGCAGCAACGGCAGCGATGGCAACTGTAGCGGTCAACCTAGCAACGTCACACGGAATCTTCAGGCAGCCGGTGGTGGCAACGGTGGCAATGGCGGTAATGGTGGTGATGGAGGCAATGGCGGCGCTTTAACCCTCTATGCCACTAATTTAGATTTTTTAAGACAAGTAACGGTCAATGCGGCTGGAGGCGCTGGGGGTTTTGGGGGTCAAGGAGGCCAGGGGGGCAAGGGTTGTCGCTGTTCCCAACCTTTCTGGACAATTCAAACCTGCAGCGGTAGGCCGGGGGATGCCAATTATAGCTGTACCACCAGAGAATTTAGCTGTCAGGATGGTCTGGATGGGGCGACGGGTAATAGTGGTCGTAACGGTCGCGAGGGACGTTTAGGACAGTTAACTTTAATTCAAATCGATCGCCCTTTAACTGCTGATCAACCGAGCGCAACTGTTCCTCTTTCGGAGTTAAAAGAACGGGGTTATATTCTATCTAAAAATAGTTGGGAAACTCGCACTGGGGCAATGTCTTTATTTTCTCCCGGTTCCCTGATCGATGATCAATATCGGGTTTTATTAGATCGATCAGAACGTTCTTTTATTTTAATTTGGAATGCCCCCCAAGAGTTTAACCGGTTTGCTAATCAGCGTTTTACTTTAACCCTTGATGCCCAAAAGGAAATGAAGGTAACTGTCCCCAGTGAATTGTGGATCGAGGGAACCACTCAAAAACGCAATAATGTTACGGAATTTGTCGTTTATAATGCTGTTTTTGAACGAGATGTCACCCAATTAGAAGCAAAAGGTATTACAGGAAATGGTACTGATTTAAGGCTTTTTCTCGAAGATAAAGCTTCCCAATCGAATTTAATTGGCACTAAATTTAAACTGCGTTATCGCGTCACCCGTTGGCAAGCAGACGACCTGCAAACCAGTCCGAGAACCGATTTTGTCACTCGCTATCAAGGAGATATGCCTGCTAATTTAATCCGACAGGAGGGCAATCAATTTATTCTGGATATCGGTCAATTACCCTTACCTGTGGAATCTTTGCGATCGGGTACGGGCATAGAAATCGAGTTACTTGCTACTCGTTCTTTTGCCGGTTATTCCAAAGAACAAAAAATCCTCATCCGCGACACGATTAAAGGGGCAAATATGCCACGGAGATAAGTCAAAAAAGTTCCCTTATCCTTTCTTCGGTGCAATGTTAAGTAGGTAGGCGTTAGAAATTATCAACTTACCTCGTCTATATTTCACATTTATTCAGCAAACCCTATCTAACTACCTCTTGCCTATCCTAACCAAGAAATTAATTTTGCCCTATTACTTATCAGTTCCCATCTGTTGCGTCTAAGCTTTCTGTTCCTGTTTAGATTTATGTAGGGGATCCATATAAATCTCTAAGCGCTTAAATACCACAGAGGAAAGGGTAGTTAAAACCAAATAAACCAAAGCAACGGCGATATAAATCTCGAAAGCTTTATAGGTAGTGGCCACCATTAATTGACCTTGCCGGAATAGTTCTTCAAAACCGATTACTGCCGCTAAACTGGTATCTTTAATTAGGGTGATAAATTCATTCCCCAAGGGGGGCAACATTCGGCGAAAAGCTTGGGGAAAAATCACCTCGCGCATGGTTTGCAATGGGGACATTCCTAAACTAGAACAAGCTTCCCATTGACCATTATCGATCGATTGAATACCGCCGCGCATAATTTCAGCTAAATAGGCCGCCACATTTAAACTTAGGGCAAATAGAGCTGCTGGTAAACGATCTAAGTCGATATTTAAGCCAATTTCTCGGAACAATCCGGGCAAACCAAAATAGATCAAGAATAATTGCACCAGCATCGGTGTTCCCCGAAAGAAATCCACATAGATGCGGCAAATTATTTTTAACCATTTGTAGGGAGAAATCAGGGCAATAGCCACTAAAGTTCCACCAATTAACCCGAAAAGAAAAGACAGAACCGTTAACAGAATTGTCCAGGGAACCCCTTTCACAATTAGGTTATAGAATAATTCTCCCCAGTTAAAACTCGATTCCTGTAAATTCTTTAAAGCTGGGGCAACTAAAGGTAATACTGGCGGTTTTGCTCCAAACCATTGCTGAAAAATAACATCGTACTGACCACTTTCTATGACTCGACCGAGAGCATCATTAATTAACTGGAGATAGGGGGAATTTTTGGGTAAAGCAATGCCGTAGAATTCCTCCGTTAATAATTCTCCGACTACTTTTACTCCCCGCAAACCCGCTTCTTTAATGGCATACAAAGTCACGGGTTTATCGTTAACTACCGCCTCAACTCGACCATTAATTAATTCCTGCAAAGCTAAAGCCGCAGAGTCAAATTGACTAACCACTGCTCCCGGTATTTTTGTCGCTTCTAAGGCTCCCGTTGTGCCAATTTGGACGGCAATTCTTTTGCCTTTTAAGTCTTCAAAATTTTTAATCGTCTGATTATCTTCCCGAACAGCGATCGCTAAACCAGCCCTAAAATAAGGTCGAGAAAAAGAAATCGCTTGGGCCCGTTCGGCGGTGATGGTCATACCACTAATAGCTGCTTCCACTGTTCTCGCTTGTAGAGCCGGAATAATGCCATCAAAGGGTAAGTTTCTAAAGTCAATGTTGAGATCAGCTTCCTTGCCAATCGCCCGCATTAAATCGATATCAAACCCGGTTAATTGTCCCCCTTTTTGAAATTCAAAGGGTGGAAAAGTTGCTTCTGTGGCGACTCGAAAAGGATTAGGAGGAGTCTGAGAAAAAGCGGGAATAACAGTTAATCCTAGCGCCAAAACTAATCCTAACAAGGCAAAGATGACTCTCTGCACCGCCTGCCCTCGCCAAAATTTAATCATTTTTTAATTGTTTCTCCTTGATTTTTTTACTCAATTAAGTTAAGGATTTCGTCCTACTCCTCACCTAAGACAGATGTAGAGAGACTATTTGAGTATTATGATTATTCCTCTTGCTAAAATGTCGTCAAGGATACAATTTAGCAGAAACTAATCTGGGTACTTTTATACAGAATGTAAAATTTTTTACGAGAGGACATCATGACCACTACCACCCCTGTGATTGTTAGTGAAGGTTTACGCAAAAGTTACGGCTCTTTAGAGGTACTCAAAGGAGTTACAGGCACTCTTTATCAAGGGGATGTGGTATCGGTAATCGGTCCTTCTGGCTGCGGCAAAAGTACCTTTTTACGCTGTCTCAATCGTTTGGAAACAATTAACGGCGGCCGCTTGGAGGTGATGGGAATTGACATTTCTTCCCCGAAGTTAAATCAATCAGTCCTCCGCAAGTTACGCAGCCGGGTAAGTATGGTGTTTCAACACTTTAATCTTTTTCCCCATCTCACCGTTGTACAAAACTTGATGTTAGCCCCCAAGCAAGTGTTACACCACTCGGAAAATGAGGCTAAGGATACGGCAATTCATTATCTGGAAAAGGTGGGATTAGCCCCAAAAGCCGATGTTTATCCTGACCAGTTATCGGGAGGCCAAAAACAACGGGTGGCGATCGCTCGCAGTCTCTGCATGAAACCAGAGGTGATTTTATTTGATGAACCCACTTCGGCCCTGGATCCGGAATTAGTCGGGGAAGTGTTAAACGTTATGCGTCAATTGGCCGATGATGGTATGACTATGGTAGTCGTCACCCACGAAATGCAGTTCGCTAAGGAAGTCTCTAACAAGGTTTTGTTCTTTAATCAAGGTGTCATCGAAGAAGCAGGTGATCCCGACACTTTTTTTAATCATCCCCACAGCGAGCGCCTACAAGCTTTTTTAAGTCGCATCAATAGTAATTAGGGTTGGCTGAATTCAGGAGACGGTCGCTAGGAGGCAAAAGGCAAAAGGCAACTTTATTCTCCCCACACCCCACTTTCTCAACAATTGTAAAGAAATATTACAATTATGCCGTTATAACAGCTTACCATCTTGACAGTAGAGAAAGACAGTGGTTATAGTAGAGACACATACCCGGGTAAACCAATTTAGTGATATGCAAGACAAGCAAAAAGTCACACTGTACCTTCCCCCTGGAGTCCATCGTCAACTAAAGATAAGAGCCGCGATCGATGAAGAATCGATGTCAGGGCTGGTGGAAAAAGCGATCGCTTTCTACCTAAAATACCCCGAAAAGGTAGAAGAAATCGAAGCCACTGCCTACGGCAAAACCTATCAGGTTCATGTCTGTCCCGAGTGTGATGCCGCGTTAGTGATGAAAGAAGATCGGCTAAGGTCGATCAAACGCCAGCCGGCAATAGTCGGCGACGAGTTTCCGATCGAAGTTCCCGAACCCGTTGGCGTTCAAGGAACCACAGAGGGAGAAGCAGCCTTAGTTCCCTGCTAAACTCGCAGTAGCCGAACAAGGCATCTACAGTCATCAGCCGCCCAAGGTCAAAACCGTTACCACAAATAGGGTCGATGTTATGAAAGAAGAGCTAGAAATTCTCGTCAAGGCTCAGTACCCCCTGATTTACCTCGTCACCTCCGAGGAGGAAAGGGCGGAAGAAGCCATCAGCAAAATAGCCCAACTAAATACACAACATCGACGGGTGTTTGTCTGGACTGTCACCCACGGCATGATCGAACTGGGTCAACCGCGCCAAACCAGTCAACATAATACCGTATCGCCAGAAGCGGCGATCGAATGGGTGGTGCGTCAACGGGAAGGGGGTATCTACATCTTTAAAGACCTGCATCCGTTCATCACTTCTGCTCCGGTGACTCGCTGGTTAAGAGATGCGATCGCCAGCTTTAAAGGAACCGAAAAAATCATTGTTTTAATGTCTCCCCTGCAAGAAGTCCCCATAGAATTGGAGAAAGACGTGGCAGTTTTAGATTTTCCCCTGCCGGACATGGGAGAGTTGGATACAGTTCTCTCGCAACACCTAGCCAAAAATAAAAATCGTCGTACCACCACGGAAGTCAGGGAAAAACTGCTGAAAGCGGCCTTGGGCTTAACCAAAGATGAGGCCGAAAAAGTGTACCGCAAGGCCTATGTAAAGGCCAACAAATTGACGGAAGACGAGGTAGAAATCGTCCTTTCCGAGAAAAAACAACTGATTCGCCGCAACGGAATTTTAGAATACATTGAAGAGGACGAGACCATCAATGCCGTCGGCGGTCTGGAAGAACTAAAAAAATGGTTAAAACAGCGCTCGAACGCCTTTACGGAAAGAGCCAGAGGTTACGGACTCCCGCAACCGAAAGGAATGCTAATTTTAGGGGTACCCGGCTGTGGTAAGTCCTTAATCGCTAAAACCACCTCGCGCCTCTGGAGTTTACCGCTCCTGCGCTTAGATATGGGACGGGTTTATGATGGTTCCATGGTGGGACGGTCGGAGGCCAACCTGCGTAATGCCTTAAAAACTGCCGAATCCATCTCTCCAGCCATTCTTTTCATCGATGAATTAGATAAAGCTTTTGCCGGTGGTACAGGATCCGCCGATTCCGATGGGGGAACCTCTAGCCGCATCTTTGGCTCCTTCCTGACTTGGATGCAGGAAAAAACCTCGCCCGTCTTCGTTATGGCCACAGCTAACCGGATTGAACGGCTACCGGGGGAATTTCTCCGTAAGGGGCGCTTCGATGAAATCTTCTTTGTCGATTTGCCCAATTCCGAAGAAAGACAAGATATCTTTAATATTCACCTGACTAAACGACGCTCCGACATTTCTCGCTTCGATTTGGAGCAGTTAGCCAAGGTATCCGATGGGTTTTCCGGTGCGGAAATAGAACAGGCGCTGATTGCCGCCATGTATGAGGCCTTCGCCCAAGATCGCGAATTCACGCAATTAGACATTATTGCGGCGATTAAGGCGACTCTGCCCCTATCTCGCACCATGACCGAACAGGTAACTGCCCTGCGTGATTGGGCTAGACAACGCGCCCGACCTGCTTCGGCCTCCGTCGCTGAGTACCAGCGATTGGAGTTCTAACAGACTTTCGCCCGCTCCCAACGGGATGAAAGGCTAGTTCTCAGGGACTAGCAATGCCTCGAGAAGCCGCTTGGCGGCACTCTTTAACTCTCAATCTGTTGTTGTTAATTCTTATCTACAAAGAGGAAATTCCAATGTCTCATTTCAGCACTCTCCGGACCAAAATCACCGATGCCGAAATCCTCAAAGCTTCTCTCCGCGACCTCGGCATTAGCGTGAAAACCGAAGCCGATATTCGTGGCTACAACGGTCAACGGGTTCGCTCCGACATCGTTGCTGTTCTCGATGGCGAATATGATCTCGGTTGGTCTCGCAATGCCGACGGCAGTTTCGATTTAATCGCTGACCTCTGGGGTGTGGCCAAAAAACACAATCAAACCGAATTGATCAACTCGATCAACCAAAAATACGCTGTGAACAAAACCCTATCCGAAGTGAAACAGCGCGGTCTGCAAAACGCTAACGTTAAGCTAGTCGTTCAAAGCTAAGATTTACAGCGCGTTCCCAAGCCTAGGGGTTGACCAGTTCGGTTAACCCTTTTTTCTGTCTGTGGGGTATGTTAAGAATATTGACACTCCTGGGCCTAAAGGCGTGAGGATTCTCGAAGCTCATCACAGCCCTTTCTGGTTTCCCTTACTTAGGTCTTACACGACTATGTCTGAACCGAACCTACTAGAATATCACTTGCTATCTAGTTGTCCTTTTTATGGTTCACTCTCCAAGCGTTTTGGTCTTTCAACCAAGATTTGGGTATGCCCTACCCTATCTGTCTGACGACAAAGACTTTTACTGGTTTTTCATTCACCGTTCTTTATCGGCTACTGCGCTATGTTTGACGAGGTTTTCGCTATCCTCCCTTTTTGTCTCTTATGCAGACTTTCGAGTTCAAGGGTTCAACTCAATCGAGCCATTCACTACCGCCCACTCAGGGGATTCAAACCCATTTCATTTTAACATAAAGCCGTCCTAAAAGGACGGGGCTTTAACCCAAAATTTTGGTAAAATTAACTTGACAAAAATGCTCCGACCCGAAGAAAGAACTAAACTCGATCCGACGAAAGACAGCGATTTTTACGCTTTTCCCCGCTTTGTCACCCACGTGGATGAGGGTTTTATTGATCGCTTAACCGCTCTCTACCGAGAGATATTATCGCCGAATACGCGCATTTTAGACCTAATGAGCAGCTGGGTGTCCCATTTACCGGAGGAGATGGAATTTGAGCATATCGAAGGTCACGGGATGAATGGGGAGGAGTTAGCCAAAAATCCCCGCTTGCATAGTTATTTTGTCCAAGACCTCAATGCACAGCCAAAATTGCCCCTAGAGGATAGTTCTTTTGATGCGGTGTTAATCACGGTGTCGGTGCAGTATTTGCAGTATCCAGAGGCGATTTTTGCGGAACTGTATCGCATTTTAAGGGCTAATGGTCTGGTGGTGGTCAGTTTTTCCAATCGGATGTTCTACCAAAAAGCGATCGCTGCTTGGCGCGATAATAGCGATTTGGGCCGGGTGGCTCTAGTGAAATCCTATTTTCAATCGGTGGCGGGATTTAGGGAAGTACAGGCGATCGTTCGTCCTGCTACTACCCCCAGTTTCCTACAAATGTTAGGAATTATGGTTGCTGATCCCTTCTATGCAGTGATAGGGAAAAAGAATCCTCTCTAGAATTATAATCACCGTTAACAATTAGAGGGCTATTCCCATAATACATACATACTTTGACCAACCACCATCTAAACTATCCTAAGCCATCCCCGATTAACGGGGGACTCGTAGCTTGGGGGTGTAGGTCTAATGTTCTTGGTCAATTGAGTCTGTTGAAGTGCCTCATGATGACGAAGTGCGTTAAGTCTCATTGATAGCATCGATCATATATCTGTAATTCGTTGGAATAGCCTATTTGATCTGTCCTGGTTTGTTGTTCACTTGTGTTGGATGTAATTCCTCCGCAAACTGTAAGTATTGCCAGGGGATTTCACGAATATTTGCAAGAATATCTCGATCTACAATATCCACTGATAATGCAAACTGGTGTAAGTGATATCTAAAGCTGTTGAACATCAATAATTACCTCGAAATCTCTGGCATTTTTTCAAGAAACCCTACTACATTTTTTATTCTATCAATCACAAAATCACGCTCTAAATATGACAGCAAAGCTCCAGCTTTTGGCCCACGCTCTTTACCTAAGAACGATAAATAAACAGCTTTAAATGCAAGGGGTTGCTCCATTTCTAACTCTTTTGCTGTTGCAAATAAAGTTGTTTGCAATTCGTCAGCTTCCCAACCTTTAACATCTGTCAAGCTATAAGTTAGCTGTCTGAGATAAGCAACCTGCTCCTGAGTCAAGTCCCTAACCTTCTCAGGAACCCTGTCAAGATAAAGAACCAATTTTTCTTCTTCGTCAGCATAGTCTGCCAACCATTTTTGAGCAACTGAAATCCTTTGATTGGCAAATTGCCAATCATATTCGCTTAAAGGCTGAGTACTACGTTTTTCAATCTCCTGACGAATATCGAGGTGAGGCACTTGCAGTAAAGAAATCAGCGTGCTGAGATCAACAGGATGGTAAGGCTTAATTGCTCCATCAAGTTGAGAGTAAAACAATGGCATTAACTCTTCAGGCAAAGCAGATTCTTGCTGGGCATCTGCTGATAAAGCTTGATATTTATCAGCTAGAGAATCGTAGTCTCTAAATAGTCTGGTTGTCGTTTCATAATTGGGCGCAAAGTTAATAACTGTCTTAGGCTGAGTTCGTAGCATTAAAAATCGAAGTAGCTCAGGAGGAAGCAACTCAGCGATTTCTTTGGCGCTTGAACCAACCCCCTTTGATGAACTCATCTTCGTGCCATTGACCAAAATGAATTCGTAGGGTGAATGGAAAGGTGGCTGTTTTCGTAGCACTTTTCGGCAAATTGCATTCGCGACATCTCTAGATCCTCCTTTCTGGGAGTGATCTTTACCCGCAAGCTCAATGGTGATTCCCAATAGATCCCACTTTGCCACCCACTCAACTTTCCAAGGTAATTTACCATTGCCATCAAAAGGAGAAACCCAGCCTGAATGACCACAACCTTGAACCCAATCCGTGGCATCAGGCCTGCAAGTGTAGAAAACTTCTGACCCGTTATAATCTGACACAACCGTTGTTGCAATCTTGCCGCAATTTTCACAAGCGATCTGAAAGGGATACCAGTGATCTGGCCGACGCGCTTTGCTCACCTCTAGATAGGCTTCTCTGACCAAATGAGCGTTTTTAAGGAAGGTATCAATGTAGGAATTTAATCGACCTGAGCGGTATAGATCACGCAAGTAGTAAACCTCTGGTCTAACCCCCAAATGCTCGAAAACCTCTAGAAACTCCCCCATGAAGTACTTTGCATAATCGCTGGCACTATTGTCCGGTGAAGGGACATTGCAAAGGGGAAACCCTAAGTAAGGTGCAAACTTCTCTCGATCAAGATAATGCGGAACAGTATCAAGTGCATCATAATCATCAACACCATAGAGGAATTTCGATGATTTACCACCATGTTTTAAGGCCTGATCAATCACATCATGGATCACAACCCCTCTCAACGATCCAACATGAACTCTTCCAGATGGGGTTTTTGAATCGTTGACAACTTGGTTTCCTTGTGCATCCGCAGCAATTTTGTCAGCCCAAAACATGAATTAACCTTATGTATCTACAGTCTTTACATTTTACATTCTAAAGGAATATCCAACACTTGACATACTTGGTTATCTGGAGTAGGTCGAGATCAGGTGTAAATCTTTGGACTGGGTTCAGGGGATCGTCTTCTTTGTGCCATCTAACTAAAGACAAGATATCTTTGATATTCCTCGACTTCCCCCGTATAAACATACTAACTATGGCTAAAAGTCTTACAGAGCCTGAGTTAAATCAACACAATACTAATGGACTACTGGACACAAAATCCTGAAGTTTTTACGCAGATAGGGTTTGAGGCAAAAACTTTCAAATTTGACCTTTAGACAATTATAGCTTGTTTCGGGGCAGAAAACCAGCAAAAACATGGCTACAGAGGGAATCGCTTACTCTAGAGATTAATGACACTATCTGTTACCATCAGGTTAGCGCTCACTATACAGCCAACTCTAGGTCATCGCTCTACTCCAGATACAGTCAATGGTACAGCGGCTCGACGGCTCGACTGAGCTTCGCCGAACGTCCATTTTTAAGGGAAAAATGTACCCAGTGGCCTCTTGGCAATTTTTTCTGAGAAGTGACCTGCAGTAAGGGTTTTGTTGATTTTTTAGTATTTATGTATTGGGGAAGTCCAGAGATATTTTAAAATCCTCGAACAGCAGATTTTTTATTATTTATATAAATATGTTGATCAATATTCTTGATTTCCTTATTTTTGAGAAAAACATAGATAACCGCATAGGTCAGAAATGTTGAATCCTTAGACAAAACTTTATACACAAGCTGAAATTGCAAAAGTGTTTTAGACAAACTCAATTATAAACAAAGTAATGGAATTGAGAATTTCACTTATCTTATCCTATTTTTAGCCCTGAAATATATAATAGCGATGATAGTTTAAAAAATCTAAATCTGGTGAGAAGCGATAGTTGATAAAATTTAGTTCTAACGTCTCGCTACCTTGATCCTGAGCTTTTTTTTCGATCTCATGGCCAATAATTAATCTTAAATCCTCGTCGAAACTAATTAAACCTCGATCAAAAGCAGTATCATGAGTACGAGCCAGGCACAGACCATTATGAGGGTTTAAACGCTGTTCGGGGAATTGACTCCAGGGTAATATATGACTAGCTGTTAGTAACAGAGTAATGGGATTTACTGTAATACAGATCCGATTCTAACTTTTCTGATTGCCTCGGTTTCTGTTTTGATCTTTTCCGAAAAATCAAGTCTAGTAAAATCCTCTTGATACTCGTTGATAACTCCTAAAATAACCTGTAATTTTTCCTGACTTTACAGTTTAAAAAAGTCTCTAACAAAATCTACTAATTCTGATAAGGGACTAATGAAATCTTGGGATTTTTGTCTGTTTAAATCTGTCTCTTTTTCATTATCTAATCTTTTGGCCAAAAATGCCTTGTCAAAAAACTTTAACATTCCTCGTTGTTGAGGATTGTTAATTTCGTTGTAAAAATTAACTGTAACAAAACAGATAAGAGGAATTTCTGGAACATTATAATTAATTCCGTATTTTTCCTTAATTTTAGAGCCATGATCATTAGCTATTTCTAACAAAAGTTTCCATTTATAGGTTTGCGATGCTCTTTCTCGCAAAGAAGTTTTTAACGATAAAATTATACATTTAGGATAGGGTATTTCTTGATTATTACCATCACTTATCTTTGCAGAAGTATGGTAAGAATAAATGATCAAATCACAATCTGGTTTTTGTTGTTCTCCATCACCCAATTTAATAGTGGATATATTTTCAAATCCTCGAACAGCAGCTTTTTTATTAGTTATATAAATATGTTGATCAATATTCTTGATTTCCTTATTTTTGAGAAAAATATAGATAACCGCATAGGGAAATATGTTTCCCACCACAGCTTTGGCAGTTTGTTTTTCATCTTTAATCAATCCCTGAAGCTTTCTTTGTTTAATAATTTTTTCTACTTCATCTTTTGAGCCTTGAATAACTTCATAGAGATAATTGAAAGCATTTTGATATATCTCCACATCTTGAATTGCTAAAATAGCGTCTATTTTCGAGATTACCGGTTGCATATAATAAGCATTCTTAATTGTCTCGATTAATTCATTTTCCTGAGCATTAAAACTATAGATATCACTCATAAATCTTTAGGACTAAAAAACTAGGGCAAGTTCTAATTGTTTGATAATTGGATTTTTGCGAGATGAATCAAGCAAATTTTTCTGATCTAAAATAGGATTATTCAGACTTAGCAATATCTCCCTTCCTATTGCCTCTACCACAGGAGGTACAACCGCATTACCAAACTGTTTATAAGCTTGATTATCAGATACAGGAATAATGAATTTTTCAGGAAATCCCATCAATCTTGCACATTCCCTTGGTGTTAGACGACGGGGATTTTTTCCCTGTTGAGGGATCAAAATTTCGGAACCATCTTTATAATATCTAGCACTCAAAGTTCTGGCAATCCCCTCCAAATTAACCAATCCATAACCGAAACCATTCCCTTTTTCTTTATGTTTATCAGCATACTTTTGTAAGTAATCCCAGAGATGATCTGTTAAAGTATATTTACTATCAACTTCCTGTTCAAGAATATCTTTAATTTTAGGATGAATATCTGGTATTTCTGGGAACATAAATCGGCTAGGTTTCTCAAACCCAACAATAAAAATTCTTTTTCTGTTCTGGGGAACAAGAGAACGAGCATCTATGACCTGATAATAAATATGATAATTTAAATCGTCTGATAGGGTATTTTTAATCACTTCAAATGTTTTACCCCTGTCATGACTCTGTAAATTTTTGACATTTTCTAAAATAAATGCTTTTGGTTTTTTTTCTCGAATAATTCTGACAACCTCGAAAAAAAGTGTTCCTTGAGTGGGATGATCAAACCCATGACGAGTACCTAACGCATTGTGTTTAGTTACTCCAGCTATGCTAAAAGGCTGACAGGGAAACCCAGCCGTCAATATATCATGATCTGGTATTGTTAAATCGGGAATTAAACTAATATCTCCTTCGGGACTATCATTAAAATTGGCTTCGTAGGTTTTTCGAGAAAATTTATTCCACTCCGATGAAAAAACACACTGACAACCCAGATTTTCAAAGGCTATTCTAAAGCCTCCAATACCGGCAAATAAATCGATAAATTTGACCATTGTAACTTAATATTTTCCTAGGAATGATATTCCCTGATTATAACCAACAAGATATCTAAAGTACAAGTGAATTAACCACCTTAATCCTGTTTTAATTGTTAAGAGAGATACGACTGATTTTCCTAGCAGCTCAAAGGAATTCAGTCGCACCTTTTTCACATTCAAATCAAATCGGGAAAAACTTCGCGCACTGCTGGATGAATTAACCGATGATTGGCGACATTTAACCCCTTAGCGAGGGAAACATCTTGATCCAAAGCTTTTACCCCATGGTCGGCTAATTTAATAACGTAGGGAAGAGTACTATTATTTAAAGCTTGAGTTGCCGTCCAGGGTACTGCTCCTGGCATATTAGGCACCCCATAATGTACTACTCCCGACTCCAGGTAAGTCGGTTGACTGTGGGAAGTGGCCCGTAGGGTTTCCACGCAGCCGCCTTGGTCCACTGCCACATCGACAATTACAGAACCAGGGTTCATTTTGGCGACTAAAGAGCGAGAAACTAGAGTCGGCGCTCGTTTTCCTAAGACTAGCACGGCCCCAATCAATAAATCGGCCTTAGGAACCACCTCTTCTAATTGTGCCGAGCTGCTATAAAGCAATTCTACCCTGGAACCGAATAAAGTCTCTAAATAGGCCAAGCGCTCGACGTTAATATCTAAAATAGTTACTTTTGCCCCCATACCGATGGCAATTCTGGCCGCTTCCGTACCCACCACACCCCCGCCAAGGATAACCACTTGTCCAGGACTCACCCCGGGGAAACCCCCCAGTAAAACTCCCCTACCTCCCTGTTGTTTTTCCAGATAGCGGGCCCCAAATTGTACCGAAAGACGACCAGCAATAACACTCATGGGAGTTAAGAGAGGCAAGCGACCATCAGCAAGCTCGACCGTTTCATAAGCGATCGCAGTTGTTCCCGACTCAATTAATGCTTCCGTTAAATAGCGCTCGGCTGCTAGGTGTAAATAGGTGAATAGGAGAGCTTCCTTGTTTAAAAAGCCGTATTCTGCCTTAAGCGGCTCTTTTACCTTGACAACTAGCGGTTTATCCCAAACTTCGGCGGCTTTTTCCACAATTTTGGCCCCAGCTTTTTGGTAATCCTCATCGCTGAATCCAGCACCCAATCCGGCGGCTGTTTCCACGAATACCCTATGACCGCGATCATTGAGTACACGCACACTGCTGGGACTTAAACCGACGCGAAACTCTTGATCTTTAATCTCTTTGGGAACACCTATTTCCATGGTTTGCTTCTGGGGGACTATTTCTAACTAGGGTATGCTGAAAAAGTTTTTCGGTGGGGGTAGGGTGTAGGGTGTAGGGTGTAAGGTTTTAGCCATTTTCAGGGGAAAAGTTCCTGAATTTCCCCCCGGATCACTCTAGGGACCAGTACTTATCGAACAATGTTTTTAGATTTATTCAGCCAACCCTATAGTTGCGAGTTATCAGGCATACTATTTGGGAATTTTAGCGACTTTTTTGGTATTCTTCGAGCAAATCGATTAAATCTATCTGACATTTGCTGGGTAATAAATCCGCTAGGGAAACTTGCAGATGACCTCCTCCGAGGGTGACTTTTATCTCCCGCAGGATAGACACGACTGCATTCTCGCTTAAACTGTCGTTTTCGAGCAAAGGGAAGACTTTTTCGGCAACGACGCTGTGTAAATGGGCCTCCCGGAGATAGAGATGCCATTTAGCCACGTCAATGTAGATATTGTCGCCGATTTGGGCCGCCAGATTTTCGATGTCCTGAGTTGTGTTAACCATGGGGTGTTACCGAGTAGTTAGCGATCGCCGCTATATAAATCAAATGTCCCACCAATAGAATAGCCCAAATTCCCGTGAACAGATTCAACCAAGTCCAATCGGAAAATTTAATGATATGAAAAAACCACAACCCTGAATTAATCGCTAAAAAAGCCGCCACATGAACGGCGAAATTCATGCGATCATCTAAACGTCGGAAAGCAGGATCGTTTTTGCGATCGGGTTGACGGGGCCAACGAGGAGGCATAAGCACTGATCAGTTGTCAATTATCAGTTATCAGTGTACCGGTTTTTTAGCCAATAGATAACGTCATCGACTGGTCGGGAAAGAAACTGGTCAAACTAATCCTATTGAAAAATTAAATAATACCTTTCGACAAAGGATTTCTCGACTGGTGAGAGAGAGTCTATCTTTCTCTAAAAAAATGGAGAATCACCTTGGAGAACCCTTTGGTATTTTATCCATGACTACAATGCACAGCAAAGCAAAGCAAAGGATTAAGCCGCCATTACTACTACCGAATCACCAGCCACTAGAAAATTTATTTTGCACTACTACTTAACCAGTAATATTAGATAGTCAACTTACCAAAAAGCTTTAAAATACATTGAGAGGAAGACTGGTTATTCCCTGGGTTTCCCCAGAGAATGTCCCGATCAGCGAAAAAATCAAGGGAAAGATGGGCAGTATTTTAAGTGTGGCGCCGATGATGGATTATACCGATCGCCATTTTCGCTATTTTTTGCGACAAATTAGCCGTTGTCCCCTTCTCTACACGGAAATGATCACGACGATGGCGATTAAACACGGCGAACGCTATAAGTTGCTGGGGTTCTCCCTAGCAGAAAAACCTCTAGCTTTGCAGTTAGGGGGTGATAATCCCTATCTTTTGGCAGAATGCGCTAAAATAGCCGAAGATATGGGTTATGACGAGGTAAACCTCAATGTGGGTTGTCCTAGTTCTCGGGTAAAAGAGGGCAATTTCGGCGCTTGTTTGATGGCTAACCCAGAATTAGTCGCGAGGGGAATATCGGCAATGAATCAAGCTGTATCGATTCCCGTGACCGTAAAACAGAGAATTGGCATTGATCATCAGGATAGTTACGAAAATATGGCGAATTTTGTCGGTATTGTCGCGGATGCGGGTTGTCAACGTTTTACCATCCATGCGCGCAAAGCTTGGTTACAGGGATTAAGTCCCAAGGAAAATCGCACCGTCCCCCCTTTGCGTTACGATGATGTTTATCGCCTAAAAAATCAGTTTCCCCATTTGTTTATTGAAATTAATGGCGGTATCATTAATTTAGAACAGGCTAGACAACATTTACAATTAGTAGATGCGGTCATGATCGGTCGGGCAGCCTACGATAATCCCTATTTATTTGCCACAGTCGATCGAGATTTTTATGGGGAATCGGTTACTCCTCCTACCCGGGAAGAAGTAATCAAAAAAATGCTTCCCTACATCGATGAGTGGGTGAGTAAAGGTTATAAATTACACCAGATCAGCAAGCATCTTTTACAGCTTTTTGCTGGTCAGCCCGGAACTAAGGTCTGGAAGCGTTATATTAGTGAAAATAGCCATTTTCCTGGGTCCGATTCTGGGGTAATCTGGCAAGCTTTACAGCAGGTAAACTCCCTAAATGATCTCGCCAATTCCCATTAATTTATTTTTCTTTCTATGATTACCCAATCCTCAATTACTGCCGGGGTAAAAAATTCAGCTATGGCGGATTTTGTTTATCAACCTCCCCCGGCAGCTATCACAGCTAAACGTATTTTAATTAAACCTAATTTAGGTTATCCTGTGCCTCCACCGGTAACGGTTAGTCTGCCGGTATTAAGTCAAGTTTTGCGGGGATTGAGAGGGGTAAATCCAGGGGCAGAAATCATCTTATTAGAGGGAGTTTGTTCTGCTATTTCTTTGAGAGAAATTATCGATATTTTGGGAGTAAAATCTATTCTCGATCCGGTCATAACCATTCTTGATGCTGATAGTTTACCCCAGCAAGAATATCCGAATCTTTCCCCTTTTCCTGTGCGTTTTCCCTCGATGTTTGCCCCTAAAATTATCGAAGAAGTGGATTGTCGGATCACGATTGGAACCTTAAAACGCACCCATTTAAAGGATGAACCTCTGATTTCTGCTTCTTTAAAAAATCTCTATGGACTCTTTCCCCGTAGTCATTATAAGGGCCGTAGTCCCAACTCGCGAGGGCAATTACATCGCCCCTCCGTACCGCTAATTTTACAGGATGTCTATTTTTGTATCGGTCATCTTTTTGATGGGGCAGTGGTGGACGCTAATCTTAAATATTTTAGTAGTAATTGGCGACCGGATCGAGGAAAATCTATTCCTCTGGGTCAGGTGTTTTGGGGTGATGATATGATTAGCGTGGATCGCAGTGCTTGTCTGTTAGGTGATGAACCGATGCCAAGTTATTTAGAGGCGATCGATTTGCTTCGTTCTCAACTTTTAAACGGAACTAATTAGGGTTAATAATTCTTGTTTCGCTAGTCTTTCTGGTTGACCGTGGATTGCTTGTAAGCTAAACGGCGCTTAACCTGCATGATCCAATAGCTATAACCCTTTTGGAGTCTATATCGGTGATCCGAAGTAAAAGCCGTTTAGCTTATCACCTATCACCCATAGACAATAATTTATCAGGGGATAAGACCAATATTTCTGGTTTGCTGCGTTTTAAAACCTAGAGAAAGATGAAGGTAAATTAGGTTAGGGTAATCAGTAATCAGCTGCTGTTTGCTTAGATGTATTTTGGACAAAATGATTTCTGCCCTGTTTTAGGATCTATATCCAGAGGCATTCTATCAATTATTAATATAAACGGCTCTTCGGTTTGTGTTATGCAATGGACTGGGGTTATAGGGGATGTAACCCTTATGTAGAAAGGCATTTGGCGATTTTTGTCAATTGTTTTTGATCTAAAGCGAACTCATCAATTAAGTCTCTTGCCAGATAAGGATTTAGTCAATTTATGCCCCCCTATCGAACCATACCAAGTAACGAAGAGCCATATAAACTGAATTAGCGATGATTCAAATCCCTACCATTTCATCATCTGAAAGCCTTATCTTTTTGTAAAAGTAGTGACAAAATTTCCTTGAGTAGAACTTATTTTCAGTTAATAATAGTTGTTTGCTAACAGGCTCTGAAAAAAAAATTATCACATCAATTAAGTAGTCAAATACTAAAAATTTAACACAAAACAAAATTTAATTTAATCTATGTAAGAAATAATAAAATTTTTGATGATAAAAGGAATGGCCACATAAATTTGATCATCTTGCTGTTCTAGAGAAATCATTAAGCGTCTTTTCAGAGATTGAAGATTATTAATTAATTCTTTTGAGGATAAAATATTAGGATGTTTTTTAATTTGATTCATTGATATTCTATCCCGCTGATTGGCGAGAAATTTAAGTAATTGAATTTCACTGGTAATTAGAAAACTTAATGTTTCTCGCAAAACATCTATTAAGTCATGATCAAAAAAGGGTTGTTCATAACTTAAAAACTCAGCAATATTTCCTGCAAATAAGTCTCGAATTAGACTGCTAATAATTTTTAAATAAAGTGGGTTTCCTTCGTAGATAGATATTAATTCTTCGTAATACTCTTTACCTTGTAAGCTATAATCATTGATAATATGTTTGCTCTCATTACCTAGTCCAGATAACTCTAGAATCATAGTATCATTAAGCTCACGAATATATTCACAACTGTTAATGATAATACAGCTTTGATATTGTGTTTGCGATAAAATTGTCAAGAGAATACTGTATTCTTCATATCCTTTTTTATAAGAACCTAAAGATTGAATTGGGGAGAAAACCCAATTGACATCGTCAAGAATAATAAGATAACGATGTTTCTTTAAAATCTCCTTAAATTGTGTTATTTTATCAGAGGAATCATTGTTATAATTATCAGAATCTAATTCATGAGACACGCTAATTATTTCTCTAATAAGTTGTGATAAGGTTGGCAAGGATTTAAGGCTTTTATAGATGACATAATCAAAGTGCGGCTTGATGATCGCAACTAAATTTAAGCTCAAGGCTGTTTTACCAATACCTTTAACACCAACAATGTTTATTAGATTACATTTTTCTTGAATAATTTTTTGTTCTAATTCCTTTAATTCTTCCATCCGACCATAAAAATTCTCAATATTAGGAGCATCACTTAAATCTTCATGATTAACAGTTTTCTCTTGATGTGAGTGCATATCTGAAGATGTGTCTCGACAAATATTGCCACTGTTAATTTGAATACCTTGAAAAATATTGTTTGAAGAATAATAACATCTTTCTATGGTTGCTTTTACATTAGATTTTTTTACTTTTTCTCCTACTGATTCAGATAAAATCTTCCAGAGTTTTCCCGCAGTATCTTTAATGTATTTTTCTGTGTATTGAGCTTCAGAGGCAATTTCAAGGTAACTTTTGCCTTGTATTGTGCCTAAGAGAACAGTTTTTTGCAAGTCATTAAGATGTTCTCCAATATGAGAAAAAATTAACTCATCAGCAATGTTAACAATCTCTTGAATATCAATCATACATTCTACTGGTAATTAACGCTAAGGATTATATCATGCTTTTTGCGTCTAAAAAAGTTTTTTCTGGCTTTTTTGAATTTGCTACAGTCTTTTTAAGGCTTTTATTCCAAGTCTTTTTAAGGCTCTGATGCCAATTTTTGAAGCTATGATCAGGGACATAAATAAGCAGTTCGCACTCTAAGCAGTGTTTTTAGGCACTGAACCCATTGTCTAGCTTAGATTAATTCGGGAATTTAGATGACGAACAGTTTATACCATTTAATCTTAATTAGGGAGGCAGGATTTATGTCAGGTTCCAGTAAAGACGCTATTGGACATTCTCTTAAGGAAGTGCTAAAAGAAGCGGCAAAAGGTGCTGCCAGCGAAGCTGGTAAGGTAGCAACTCAAAAAATTGTATCAGGAAAATCAAGCAAGTCTTCTGATTCTGGAAATAACAAGGATTAGTTTTCTGATCCAAAGTAATGCTAGAGTCATTCAAATATTTGCTATTAATCACAGCAGTCTTTTTGCTGTCTGTGATTAATATTTTATTGAGCAATCAGTTTAGCGAACAAGACACTAAGGAGTTGTATGAGTAGAGACAACGAATTAAAAATGACAGGTTATACTGACGGGAGTGGCAATTATCGTAGCTTCTCACCACAAAGGATTGTAATCGATCATCAAAGACTAATGGAGAAAGCAAAAAGTTCTCCTCCTAATCTGTTTCTATTGAATGTTGTTGCTTTATCTATTAATCCTATAGAGGTCGATCATGCTATTCTCTTAGATATCAAGGATACTCTTAAGCTACATGGAGATATAAGACGAACGGGAAAAAAAGTAGATGATTGTATCCCACATTCAGCAGATTAAATTGAAAAAAAGTTATTTTAGGTAAAGTGGATTTTAAAATGACCAAAATGAAAACAGAAGTTCAAATAGACATACAAGACATAGACCACTTGG
>JAADBR010000016.1 GCA_009995705.1 Microcystis aeruginosa W13-11 | reverse complement strand
ATGTAACTTTTTACTTCCTCTCAGATTAACTTATATCAGTTCGCCCTGCTAGGCACGACATTCAGTCACCTCTGTCTGTTACATTTTATACAAAACGACGTGCGATTACCCTGGATATATTTATTTTCTCCTTGCAAACTATTAATGTAGCCATCGTCAGACTTAGTAATTCCATTAGTCTGCAAAAGAATATGTGCTAATTCATGAAAAATGGTAAATATTTGTCTAGATTTTTCCGTGCTATTATTAAGATAGATGATTGGAAATTCAATATCTATCAAGCAAAATCCCGAAATTTCTCGCTGCTTAAAAGAACGCTTAAAAATAAAAATACCGGCTTCTTCCACGGCACTCCGCCATTTTTTTAAGGCAGTTTCCCGATTATTCCAGGTCAGTTGTTCTTCTAGAGTAACGTTTAAATAATTTCTGATCTGTTCGGCTAATTTCCTTAAATCATCACTAGAACTAACCGAAATATCCTGAAAGATTTTCTTGGTACTAGGATTAATACCATTATTAATTTCTGAGAGCGATAATTGCATCGCTTTTGCTTGTCGTAAAGCATAGATAGTATCGGCGGCCAGGTTTTCGATTTCAAAGTCTGGCAAAGTTCTAAATTCTTGTTTTTCCTCCGCTTCTAGGGGAGGTTCTGGGAAAAAGAATAAAGCGAGAGGACGTTTATATATTTCTGCTAACTTTTCCAATTGACTATAAGTGGGAAAGTCCTCTCCTGACTCCCATTTCTCGATAACAGAAACATCTTTTTTAAACTTGACCGCCACAGACTCAAGAGAATATCTCGCCCTTTCTCTTGCCCATTGGATTATCTTGGGATTAACGCCTGTCAGTTTCTCGCCCATCGGTTTATCTTGTCATCACGAGATAGAGATTTTTAGCTTCAATTTAGATCATACAGTAGTTTTAATGTACTATATAATTACCCGAAATAGAGACAATGTACCGATTTTTGGATAGGTTAGCAAGGTATTGATAATTTTTTCCTATATAAAAAACCAGCCAAAAGCTTGACATTAGCCAAAATACCCAGACAATGTTAAGTTAAATCAACCAATAGCCGAGGCTTGTATTTAAGGAAAACCCCTTATGGTAGCAACACCAGTTCAACAGAAATACGACATCAAAGATATTAGTTTAGCCCCCATCGGCAAACAGCGCATCGAATGGGCCGGTCGGGAAATGCCCGTTTTGCGTCAATTAGCCGAACGTTACGCCATCGAAAAACCCTTTGCTGGACTGCGTTTAGTAGCTTGCTGTCACGTTACCACCGAAACCGCCAATTTAGCAATCGCACTAAAGGCCGGTGGCGCTGATGCGTTACTAATTGCTAGCAATCCCCTTTCCACCCAAGATGATGTGGCCGCTTGTTTAGTCGCTGATTACGGTATCCCCGTTTATGCAATCAAAGGGGAAGATAACGACACCTATCACCGTCACGTTCAAATCGCCCTCGATCATAAACCCCAGATTATCATCGATGATGGCTGTGATGTAGTGGCTACTCTAGTTAAAGAAAGAAGTCACCAATTACCCGACATTATCGGTACTACCGAAGAAACTACCACTGGTATCGTCCGTTTGCAAGCCATGCTCAAAGCCGGGGTGTTATCCTTCCCCGCAATGAACGTTAACGACGCAGAAACCAAGCATTTCTTTGATAATCGCTACGGTACAGGTCAATCTACCCTTGATGGTATCATTCGAGCCACCAATATCCTCCTCGCCGGTAAAACCGTGGTTGTGGCTGGTTATGGTTGGTGTGGTAAAGGTGTGGCTATGCGGGCCAAAGGTTTAGGCGCTAATCTAATTGTCACCGAAATTAACGCCGTGCGTGCCATTGAAGCGGCGATGGACGGTTTCCGGGTTATGCCCATGGATGAAGCCGCTAAAGAAGGAGATATCTTCATCACTGTCACTGGTAACAAGCACGTTATCCGGGCCGAACATTTTGACGTGATGAAAGATGGAGCGATTGTTTCCAACTCTGGTCACTTTGATATTGAAATCGACCTACAAGCTTTAGGCGCAAAAGCCGATAATGTCAAGGAAGTTCGCAACTTTACCCAACAATATAGACTAAAAAGCGGTAAATCCGTCGTTGTTATCGGTGAAGGTCGCCTAGTTAACCTGGCAGCCGCCGAAGGTCATCCTAGCGCCGTTATGGATATGAGTTTCGCTAACCAAGCGATCGGTGTAGAATATTTGGTTAAAAATAAGGGTAAATTAGCCCCCGGTATCTACTCGATTCCCTACGAATTAGACCAAGAAATCGCCCGCTTGAAACTACAGGCCATGGGGATTGAAATCGATACTCTCACCGAAGCCCAATTAGAATATATCAACTCCTGGACTTCCGGAACCTAATATCAGTTATCAGTTACCGGTTGTCAGTTATCAGTTATCGGTTGTCAGTTCACTGAAAATACTCTACTTTAAAACTGTTTTCTAAATCCTAAAAGAATATGGCCGAATGGATTACAAATACAATGACTTCTATGGGCTATTTAGGCATAGCCCTATTAATGTTTTTAGAGAATCTTTTTCCTCCCATTCCCTCGGAATTAATTATGCCCCTAGCCGGTTTTACCGTCCATGAGGGACAAATGCAATTTATTCCGGCAGTGGTAGCGGGGATTGTCGGAACCGTAGTCGGAGCGCTACCCTGGTATTATCTCGGTCGGGTTGTGGATGAGGAAAAAATCGAAAAACTAGCCGATAAATACGGCAAATGGATTACCGTTTCCGCTAAGGATATTCAAAAAGCTAATCAATGGTTCAACCGTCACGGTAGTAAAGCGGTTTTACTCTGTCGTTTGGTCCCCGGAGTACGAACTTTGATTTCCCTACCCGCTGGGATGAATCACATGGCGATGATTCCCTTTTTAGTTTACTCCACCATCGGCACGACCCTCTGGGTCGTTTTTTTAACGGCAGCAGGTTACTTTTTAGGGAAGAATTACCCCCTTGTGGAAGAATATCTGGCTCCCGTCTCAAAAATAGCTCTACTTGTCCTGGTTATCTGGTTTATCCTCTGGATTATCCGCAAACGTAACCGCCGGTATGAGTAAATGTTGATCATAGGTGCTGCGTTACGACGGATTGTCACCTTCAAGTCAAATCAGCAATTTTTGCCGTCTAACGCACCCTACGTTTTACTGCTTATAAAGAGGCAATACGAGGTTTTAATATGCCAACAATTAAACTACGTTCTCAGATTGGTAGAAATGGAATCTTACATTTAGATATACCGTCCGATTTTAAAGAAACTGAAGTAAATGTTACAGTAACCGTTGAAGCGGTTCAAGAAGTCAGTGAAGATTTAGCAAGTAGAAAAGAGGAAAGAAAACCTCGCTATAATGCTTGGGGCAACCCAGTAGTAGAGCAATCTATTACCCAAGCTATTTCAGGAATGCGCCGCCTTCAAAAAACTGTAGCTTTACCTAAAAGTGAAATTCGTGCCATGGGAGAAGAAGGGAGGCGGTTTTGATTGAGTTCGTTTTAGATTGTTCGGTAGCAATTAGCTGGTGTTTGGTCGATGAAGATAACGATTATGCTAACGCAGTATTAGACATAATGCCAAACGCCGAAGCATTTGTTCCCGAAATTTGGTCTTTAGAGATTGTCAATAATCTCCCAGTCGCAGAAAGAAGAAATCGGATGACGGTCGAGCAAACTCAAGCATCGATTAATTGGTTACAGTCTTTACTTATTACTATTGATTCTTTAACTTCAGTCCAAGCTTTTGGCAGGACTTTAACACTAGCAAGAGAACAAAAATTAGCTTCTTATGATGCTGCTTACTTAGAACTTGCTTTGCGCTTAGATTTACCATTGGCTACCAATGATAAGCAATTAATAGATGCAGCATTACGCCGTCAGGTAGAATTACTTAATCCCGCTCTAAATTAAACAAAGTTAGTTTTATCACCCGAATATTCCCTGGCTTGGTGGCTCTACCGTACTTGTGATGATAATATATAATTATGGTCTATGACAGAGAGAGACATTAAATACTGTTTGGTATTAGGAGAAAAGCTGTGCCACTGATTAAAATACCAAGGAATTATCTGATTGCTGAGGATGAAAATTTTATTACAGCAGACGTGCCAGATTCACTGCTGCAGCTTTGGCAAAAAGATTATCAAAAGGTGGTTAAAGCCAAAGGTATTCTTAAGGATAAAAAAGCGGCAATGCTATCTCATGTAGAGACTCTTCGTCGGGAGTGGGATGGATGAAATACGTCTATGATACCAATATTTTTATTTATTATTTAGCCAATGACAATCTAGTTACTTCTTTTTTCTCCCAACCTTTTTTGAGTTTGCATCAGATTTTTATCTCACCAATTGTCAGAATTGAGTTACTCAGTTTTCCTACTTTGTCTAAGGAAGAAGAGCAGATAATTGAAGATTTACTCTCACAGTTTGAATTAATTCCCATATTGAGAGAAATTGAAGATCTGACTATTCAACTGAAACGACAGTATAAAATCAAGATTCCCGATGCCATCTCAAGTTTATATTTAAGGCAGAATGATAAAGTAGCTCATGTTATCGGATTGAATTAAATTGAAATGTCTGTGGTCTAATGTCAGAATTTGGTTAATATAATAGCGTTCTGCCATGACCAGTAAACTAGCATCAACTAAGCCTAACGGTAAATCTTGATAACGGGTCATAATTTTAAGAGCTTTTTCTAAATCTTCTAAATCGAAGGGAAGCAAACTATATTTTCTCTGTGTAATATCCATCAAAAAAGCTCTAGCTACTCTTTCACCGAGATATTTAGTCGCTAAATAATCAACTTCTGGTAATACCGTCACAGGCACAAAAACTTGCTGATTTCTGATCGCTTCTACGACAATAAAATGATACTGATCGTCTCGGTCTAATAGGGCAATAACTCCACTGGTATCTGCTATTATCTTTCGTCCTGCCACAATAATTCCTCGCAACGAGTTGATAGGTCAGACATTCCACTAGCTCCCATCCCAATAGATGGGGGTAAAGATGGGGAATCATTGTCTTTTATTGGCTCATTTTCTATATTTTCCCCTATTTCTTTAAGGATTAATTGAGCAATATTTTCCTGTCGATCTGCTGGCAGAGTAGCTAATTTTTTGAGAGCAAGTTCTAATAATTTAGTCATGATTTTTTTATTAATAGATTAAGAACTAAACAAATTGGAAAAAAGCCCCTGAATTCGTTCTAGAAATCCTAAAAAGTAAGCTTGACAAAATGCGTGAAGTTGCTATATCTTACAGGTTACAAGTCTTTGCGCGAGAAAAGAGTAAGCTGAATCCCCCTGCTCAAAAACCACCAACCAAAAGCTACCACATCCCCAAACAAGCCTCTCCAGGGGGGCTAACTCTACAAGCTCACACCCTACACACCCCAAAGCAGGGAGGTGGGCTGAGGGGGCTAACTCTAAATTAAAGGTTAGGTCAGAGTATTTCAACCACTCCCCTCCTTTTTTCCAGCCGACGCGATCGCCGAATTTTTGCCATTCATAATCTCTATACACTCTCGTGTATCCGAGACTCTCATAGATTTCCTTTTGGACGCTAAAGCCAAACTTGCCCCCGCTGTAATGCAGCCAGAGTTGGTTGATAGTACGCAAATCTTCACAGGGAAAGCTACGGATATCATCTTCTCTCAACCATCCTTCGCTTGTCCTTCCAGCCGCCTGACACATGACTTTACCTGTTTCTCTGTCTGCTTCTTTCCACTTTCCTGCTGCTAGGAGGTCACGAAGTTTAGTGTAGTTAACGCCTTTTTCACTTTTGAGTTCTACTTCATTACGAGGAGAAGGAACGTTAACCTTACTTCCTAATTTGGCTCGGATTCTATCAAAAAAATTAGCAGGCGGTAGTCTACCTCCCTGTACATCAACTGTCTGAATATTTCCAACTTCTAAAAAGCGGCTACCCTCCAACAAAAGCGGGAAGATAGGCTTTTGTAACTCTTTAGCTTTGATCAATTCGCAGTTTACCCAATCAGAGTTTCGAAAGTGGGGAGACATCACTAGCAGAAAAACTTGGCATTTTCTAAGATTTTCTTCAATCACTCTCGGCCATTTATCCCCGTAGTCAATTCGGTCATCTAACCACACTGGCAATCTCTGCTTTTTAAGAGCCTGTACCAGCTTATTTACATAGGCTTGGTCTTGACGACTGTAGCTAATAAAAATGGACATTCTCAAAAACTCCCACCCTAATTTTCAACCCCAGCAATCTCTGTTAGAGCCAGTGCATACTAATTTTTATCCCTGTTTCTACCCAAGAAGAGTATTTTACCATATTTTCTGTAATCATATTGAACTCATGTTAGATTTAAGATTTAAGGTTAGTTTTCCCTTGGCTTCTCTTCTTTCCTTATTCATTGTTTTTATTTACTGAATTTGATTATTCTCTAGCCACTTGGTAGTTTCACTAATAAATAATTTTGTATTTTCTAAAGTTTTGCTTGCTTGTTGTTGAGTGAATGAGTAATATGCGCGAGAAATACAAGCACAATATAGAGTATTTTCGAACAAAATTTCAGCAGCATATAATTCTTCTTTAGCTAGACTTAGTAATGTTTGAATGCGGTTCATAAAGCTATACCTTCTCGGCGAATATTTTCTAATAAAGGAGTATCTTTACACAAAAAATCTTCTTCAGATATGGGCAAAACTGAGATGAGTTGATCGTATTTAAGGTTAATTTGATTTTTGACTTCTCCCATACGGAAAATTTCATCTCCAGGAGAAACTGGACTTTTAAAAATTACCATGATATCAATATCAGAGTCTTCTGTTGCATCCCCTCTTGCTTGAGAACCGTACAGAACTAAGTTTATTAATTTATCGCCATAGATTTTTTCTAGTGCTTGGCGAAATTCTGTGATAATTTTTTCGAGTTTTTTCATAATTTATAGCGGTATTCGCTTGAGTGAGATACAGACAAAGTCTTGCCTAGACTGCCTTATAGCTTGTTGCAGTATACCTCATCCGACTGCATACCGCTATATCAATTTTAGACCTTCAAGCTATTTTCCCCAAACTTTAGCCCCATCTTCTTGCGGTTTGTCATTAGCTATTTTTTAACAAAGCCTCCCCTTTTGAAGTCAATTCCCAACGATCACGCGGCGATTCTTTTTCCACATAACGTTTGACTAAGCCTCGCTGGCAAAGATTTTTTAAGACTGTCATCATATCAGGTTCCCTAGTAACATCTCGGCGGGAAAGTGCGTTAGCTAATTCGTACCAACTCCATTTTCCTTTTCCTTTTTCAACTAATTGGAGAAGCACCAATTCAAGTTGGGTTAACTGTACGGTATCTTTCATGATTAATCCTCTATACTTGGGTGAAATAAAACGCCAAATCCTTCTTTTAAACCATAATCTTCAAGAGTTGCTGTGTGAACATTATTCCACAATTTGTAAGCCAGATCTGGATCGGGTGGCTGTCCAGTGGGATAGCCTAGTTTTTTATATCTAATGTACTCCCGCAATTCATGGGTATAAAATCTTAAATCGACCATTTCAGGTTTAAGTCTGCCTTGGGCTACTTTTCTTAACCTTTCTACCATTTTCAGTTCTGCTTGACCTACTGGATTAAATCTGCGGACATGAAATTCAACTAAATTAACTCCTCTGTCAGTAATTTTTACTTCTTGATAGGATAATTTAAGAATTTTACCTCCCGCTTTAGGTGGTTCAAATAACCTTCCGCTAATAGCTCCTTTCTCTTGCATTATAGATTAATTCATCAGTCCTTTATTTTGATTTTTTAATTTCAGTAACAGCCATTTTTTATGAGAACAACCTTCCCCAAAATCCTTTTTCCAGTCTTTTCACTTGATCAAGTGTATATTGGTATTTATCCATCGTGTTCTGTTGCACGTAAAGTTGTGCCGCTTGATTGTAGTCAGCGATCGCACCCTGCTTGTCTCCTAAATTAGACTTGGCTAACCCGCGATTGCGGTAGGCATCAGCCAAGTCGGGTTTGATTTTAATGGCTTGATTGAAGTCAGCAATCGCCCCTTGATTGTCTCCTAATGTACCCTTGGCGTACCCGCGACCGAGGTGGGCTTCTGCAAGGTCGGGTTTGATTTTAATGGCTTGATTGTAGTCAGCGATTGCACCTTGGTTGTCTTCTAAGTCAAACCTGACCAACCCGCGACCGAGGTAGGCTTCTGCAAGGTCGGGTTTGATTTTAATGGCTTGATTGTAGTCAGCGATCGCACCTTGCTTGTCTCCTAAGTCAGACTTGTTATTGCCAAGCTTAAACCACTCCTCGGCGGTCAATTCACTGGTTTTATTATTTAACTTAGATCGGATTCTATTAAAAAAACTTGCAGGCGGCAATTCCCCTCCCAATACATCAGTTGTCTGAATATTGATAACTTGAAACCATCGTTCCCCAGCCAACAAAAGTGGGAAAATAGGCTTTTTTAGTTGTTGTGCGAAAATCAGTTCGCGCTGTACCCATTCAGACGCTTCCAAGTTACGAGACATTACCAGCATAAAAACCTGACTTTTTCTGAGGTTTTCTTCAATCTCCCTCGTCCATTTATCCCCGTAGTCAATTTTGTTATCTAACCACCAGGGCAATTCGTGCTTTGTAAGAGCCTCTAGCAGCTTATTTACATAGGCTTGGTCTTGACGACTGTAGCTAATAAAAATAGACATTCCCAGAAACTCCTAATCTAATTTTCAACCCCAGCAATCTCTGCTAGAGCCAGTGCATACCGACTTAAATCCTGCCTGAGAGCCTCTAACTCCCTTCGCAATTCAAGTTCTTCTATCCATTGCTGCTCGTATTCCTTGGGACTGACATCAGCAGGACGCTTCGCTTCCCAAACCTGTAAGCGAGGATGCCACTTGGCTAGAAAACGGCGCAACCCCCGATTCAGGACAGCGATCGCAATACCGCCCACTGAATTGCGAGAAGCCCCCACATCGGGACCAGCTTCCTTGAGAATCTCGCGGGTTGTCCCAAATAAACTATACAGGGAGTTCAAAGCCTCACGCAGCAGCCCTTCTTCACCCTCCAGTGGCTCTACAGCAATGCGCGTCACCAATTCCACATAAAGTGACCATGCAGCCCTTCTCTCAGTCGGATCTGCCTCCCATTCGGCTGAACCAATACCAAAAGGAAGACTGACAGACACTTTCTTCAATACAGCCGGATCGCCCTTCATCTGTTTCCCCTCGCCTCAGCCTCTAATGTTGCCATTCTCCTTTCCAATTATATGACGGGATTTAGCTTATTACTCCCAATATTGGGCTAGGTGGAGAGTGGCGATTGTCCTGAAAAAAACGGCTCCGACTAGATGCAGAAATCGTTAGAATAATCAAAGAATGACTTCTCCTGAACGATAGTCATTTCCGAAACACAACAGGCTCTTTTCTTCTCTCTGTCTCTAGTTAAATTTGTCCCCACTGGGCAAAAATTAGCCAAAATGAGCCAAATAACCTCTCGAAAAGTTCCTCTGGGAAGTTCGATTTTTCCTCATCAACATCGCCTTTCTGCTGAAGAAATAGCGAAAATTGAGGCTGAGGATAAAGCTTTAGCTCGGCGTTGTCGAGAGATTTTTGACCGCGTTTATCCACAATTAGCAGGGGAATATTATGACTGGTTTATTGTCATTGAGCCTGAGAGTGGGGACTATCGCTGGAGCAAATTCTTGATGAAGATTTTCTGCCTTTTTAAATATGATTGTTCCAAACTTACCGTACAAAATCAAAAAAAGAAGACAATTATTGCCGACCAATAAAAAACAATTTTGAGGCAGAATGATAAAGTAGCTCATGTTATCAGAGCGATCGCCGCTTGGGATCAAGGTTCTGGTCGGTAATGCGTTATCCTCAGAAAAGGGAAACTCAACTGTACTAGGCATGAGCAGATGCCCCTTGGTCATCCTGAATCATCTGCATCAGAATGTTTGCAGCTGCCGTTGCGTCCTAGGGCGACCAAATTGGGTACTCTGATGCGGAGAAGATGAATTGTAGTTCAGCGTCTGGGATTTGTGTGGCCAGGAGTTTGAAGAGTGATAATTTGTCTGACTGACTCAGATTGTTGACCAGAGGAATTAACTCAGTGAGTGACATGGCTTAAACTTCTAGATGTGCGAGAATAAATTGATCATATCCAAAAAGGTGGTGAGGAATCATCGTTCGGCCCCGGCGGTGAGGATGTCAAAATTTTTCATAATTGACAGGGTGGGCTATGCCTACCCTATTTTGTTGAAACTTTTAGCACTCTAGTTCACAATAAAGGTAAAGATCGTAAGAGCTACCTTGTAATGGCGGAATTGCTTTCAAGAATTACAGTTAATCCTCGGCAGTGCGGTGGTCGTGCCTGTATTCGAGGAATGAGAATCCGGGTGTCAGATGTGTTAGATCTATTTGCGGCAGGTTTAAGCGCGAGAGAAATTCTAGATGAAATGCCTGATCTTGAGGCAGATGATTTGAAAGCGGCGCTTTTATATGCCTCGCGGAAGCTTAATCACCCGGTTTTAGTGGCATGACAATTTGGGTTGACGCACATTTGTCTCCCGCAATTGCAACCTGGATTAGCACTACACTTGAGATTGAAGCTGTGGCTTTGCGTGATCTTGGACTGAGAAGATGCTGAAGATACTGAAATCTTTCAGGTTGCAAAAGCTCAAAGAGCTATCCTAATGACCAAAGACAGCGATTTTGTAGATTTAGTTGAGCGACTTGGTTCGCCCCCACAAATTATTTGGCTGACTTGTGGCAATACCTCTAATGCCCGGTTGCGTGAAATCTTGAGTGAGACTTTACCCAGGGCTTTAGAACTTCTGGCTGCTGGTGAGACATTGGTAGAAATTAGCGGAGACTAGCTGTACAGGCTAATGAATCCAAGAGCTACCCAATACAAGAGGTCAAATGGCTATTTTCCAATATCAGATTCTTGTGGGGAAGAATTAACCTAATGCTGTGGTCTGGTATGTCGCTTAAGTACAATATGAAACGATAAAATCAACACAATATCAGAGTAAGAGCCTCTAAAAATCTAGCAAATTATGGCAGTTATCTCGGCCGTCGGCTTTTTTTGATCACTCCCACCTTATCCCCCAAACTAACGTCGTCTCAACAAATTTTTTATCTCTACCCAGATAAAAAGTTGACCACCTAAACTAGCGGGATGGGTGAAAATTCCTTGACGGGGACTGAATAAAAAGGCCAACATAAATAGGGTAAAAGCGACAAGCACGATCGCTGGTCCAGAGGGTAAATTCCAGTAATAACTTAAATACATCCCACTGATACTAGAAATAATACCCACACCCACACCTAAACCCATGACTTGATGAAGACGGGTAACTAAAAGATAGGCAGTGGCTGCGGGGGTAATCAAAAGGGACAAAACGAGGATTACTCCCACCGCTTGGAGACTAGCAACGATTGTCAAACCAATCAGGAGCATTAAGCCTAAATCTAATAAATTTACTGGTAAACCCGCCGCTTGCGCCCCGATTTTGTCGAAAGTGTAGAATAATAGTTCTTTATACAGGAGCAAAACGGTTAATAAAACGATAACGGCAATAATTAGGGTATCGCGGATGTTGTCAGCAGTAACACCGAGAATATTGCCGAAAAGAAAGTGATTAAGGTCAATTTTGTTGTTTTTTTGGATGAGAGTGATCAGGGTGATGCCAAGGGCAAAAAAAGCCGAGAAAACGATACCCATGGCCGCATCTTCTTTGATTGGGGAACGATTACGGATTAAGTTAATCAGTAGGGTACTGACCATTGAGGCTAGTAAAGCACCCAAAAGAAGATTAAAATTACCAATAAAAGCGATCGCTAATCCGGGTAGAACCGAGTGACTGATGGCATCCCCCAAGAGGGCTAAACGTTGTACCATCAGGTAGGTTCCCACCACCGCACAAATGATTCCGACGATGATAGCTTCAATTAGGGATCTCTGCATGAAACCATACTGTAAGGGTTCGATTAATCCTGTTAATAGATTGTTGCCCATGAATCTGCCTTGGGGTTAAATTTTTCTGATTCTCGATCGAGGTTTTGCTCCTAGGGTCTATCCTCTGAATCGGGGGAGAAGATGAGTTAGGATAATTAGGATTAATTGTAAGTTTTTTCGCTCCTAACTGCCGCCATGGATACCCCTGTTCTTTCCTCAACTTTTTTTCTGACTCTCCTGCTCATGGTGGGATTATTCTTTTTTATTCGCGGTTCCGTCAAGGAGCGTATCGAACAGCGTGTCTATCTTACCAGTACCAGTGACGACCAACTATTAGAACAACTGCGAGACTATTTTGACCGACGTTCCTATCAAGTCAAGGCGATCGAACCCGAACAGAATATTGTCAGATTACAGGGTTTTGTGCCGCCTAGCCCCTTTCTAGCGATATTTTTGACAATTTTGGCATCCTTGGGTTTATTTTGCTTTTCACTGGTGTTATCGCTGTTATTTCCTGATAGTAATCCCTATATTTTTGCTCTTGTGGGTTTATCTCCCCTCGCGGGTGTTTTCTATTGGCAAAAAGTCGGCCGGTTAGAAGAAGTGGCTTTTAAAGTAGAAAGCAAATCTCAGCAAACGGAATTAACTGTCAAAGCCCATCGAGACGAGTTAAGACAACTACAAGATAGTTTAACCTTTCTGGAAAGACAATAAGCTTTTTATGTCCTACGAGCGCCTAATTTATCTGGCCGATACCGATGCGGCCGGTGTGGTTTACTTTGCCCATCTTCTCTCGATCTGTCATGAAGCCTACGAGGTTTCTTTAGCACAATTTGGCATCAATATCAAGGATTTTTTGAAAGATTCTCCGGTTGCTCTACCGATTACTCAAGCGGAAATCCAGTTTTTTCGTCCCCTTTTTTGTGGCGATCAAATACAGATTAATTTCACTGCCAGATCCCTAAGCGAAAACGAGTTTGAATTGCATTATAAAATTTATTTGGCTGAAATCATGGTCGGAAAAGCGAAAACCCGCCATGTCTGCATCGCTCCCACCAATAGACAAAGAATCCCTTTCCCAGAATCTTTAAAAAATTGGTTAAGATATTTATCAACCCCAGAGGAGACTGGTATTTAAGAGATGATTTGGGCAGATTTAACGATGATTTTAACTAGGGATTGGTGGCACAATGCTTGGCAATTATTTAACCTTAGCACCGGGAGGATTATCTGGAATTCTTTTCTGGCGTTTATCCCCTTTATCCTCAGCTTTTGGCTATTTCGGATCACCCTCGATCGTTCCCTACGCTGGTGGTTAATTCTCTTAGTTTTTGTGCTTTTTTTACCCAATGCTCCCTATATTCTCACCGATAGCATTCATTTAATCTTTTATGTTCAGCAGGATTACGCCAAAAGTTTATTTTTTTTAGTTTTAATTCCCCAGTATAGTATCTTTATTTTCCTTGGCTTTCAGCTCTACGTTCTCTCCTTACTTAATTTAAAAAGTTATTGTCAGAAAAGTCAGCTAAATTCAGCAGTTTTACCCCTAGAAATAACCCTCCATTTTTTAAGTGCGATCGGTATCTATCTAGGGCGTTTTCTCCGACTGAATAGTTGGTATCTAGTCACTCAACCGCAGCAACTATTCTGGAGTTTGCAGAATTTACTGACTCAAAAACCTTTGATATTTATCTCTGTCTGTTTTTTAATTATTTGGCTACTATACGAGATCAATAAAAGACTTTACAATCAATTTTTTGCCTCTCGCGAGAATAACTAGAATTTCTCCTACAAAAATCTGCCTAAATCGAATTCCGTTGTGGCAGTAATTTCTCGAAAACGTTCTTGACTGATAATTAACAATAATCTTTCACTATAATCCACCGCACCGCGCAATTCTCGTTCTAATCTTGCTAAACCGGCGTTGGCATATTCCTCGAAAATTGTCACTCGCAAAGCTTCCGAATCTACCCCGTGGGGAGAAAGAATTTTTGTGTCTTGCAATTCATTGACTGCCAATAATTTGATTAGGGTATCGTAGCCACGAGAAATAAAAATTTCTAGGTTAATAGGTGAGGGTTCCTTCGCTACATTTTCTATCACCACCCTCTCTTGATATCTTACCCCTAAAGCCGCCGCAAAAGCGATGACATCAGCATAGGTCTGAAAAGGACCAATTCCCTGATTAAAATTAACTAGGGACTGGACAAATTCCCCTTTATCTCTAGCAATACGCACCCGATGAATGGACATATTTATCAAGTAAAAAGTAAAAAAGTTTACAAAATTCGGGAGATAGGAACCCGCTAATAAATGATAACTGCTTTAAGGATAAGTTTTAATTAGTCCTTTAGCTTGGTAAACATGAAATTGTTCGATGGCGACACCACCGCGCTTGATCGGAATGACAGCTACTTTAGTTATATCTTGGAAATAGGGACGGTAGCGATCGATTATTTCTGGTCTTTCTAGAGAACTATTTGTAGTAATTAATAAACCATTTTTACCGATCCATTCTTGAGGATTAAACCAAATTTGATAACCCCTTTGATCGTTGTTAAAACAGGTGACGGGAATAGGAACTAGGGGATAAAGAGCCATATCTAGCCATGCTGTCACATAAAAATTATGGGTAAAAACGAAGCTAGAATCTTTTAAGAGCGCTAATAATTCGGGCGAATTAGCAAAGCCTTGGCGCAGTTGATCGATATCGACAATTTCCCGAGAAGGGTCCTGTTCTGGGGCAATAATTCCCCCAAAAATTGCGTATTGACTAGGTTTTTGGAAAGTACCAAAAGTAACGTGAAGCATTGCTATAGATAAAACGGTAACGATAAAAATTCCCGATCCCCATAACCATCTTTTTACCCAGATTCGAGAAGATTGCTGCCAAGTATTGGCCTTTTCTCCTAATAAAATCGTGCAGGACCAAAACCCGGGTAAAATCCAACTAGGGGCGAGATAATGGGAAGCCCCCACATAAAGCATTCCCAGGATTAAAGGCAGAGAAACCGAAAGAATTAACCATTTTTTGAGTGATTCTTCTTCTCGATAAAAAAATCTTTTTTTCGAGATAAAGTTAGGAATTTGTTCGGCAAAGCTTTTAAATGTCACCCACCACATCGGCAGACCGAAAGGAGGAAACATCGTGGCGATACTAATGCCAACAACCGAGAGAATACCGAGAATATTAAAGGTTTTGGGTTCTCCAGAAAAACGGTCTTCTAAATGAAAGCGAAAGGAAATCCAATCATGGTTAATATTCCAGTAGATAATTGGCAATAAAGTTATCAAAAAGAGAATAAATCCTAATCCCAACCAGGGAGATCTAAATACAGGCCAATAGCGGGGAGTCGTCAGACAAAATAAAACTAAACCAAAGCCCAAAATAAAGCCGTGATATTTACTTAAAACCGCCAATCCTACGGCAAGTCCAATATAAGCGAGACGATAGCTAGGATGATAGTTTTTTTTCCGAATTGGCCAGAATTCTTGGGCAGCTAAATAGACTGTTAATGACCAAAAAAAGATTAAAGGACTATCTGGCTGCGAAAGAATCCCGAAGACGATCCCATAGATGGGGATAAGAGTAGCGATCGCTAAAGTCATTCTGGCGACCGGCAGACTGAACAATTTTAAAGCTGTCAGATATAGCAAGCAGAGGCTGCCAGTATAGAGCAGGAGAGTCCCGAAGCGAATAGTAAATTGATTGACTAATCCCGTGATCCAAGTCCCAAAACCCGTGGAAATCGCTACTATTGGCGGATGATCGAAATAACTCCAATCCAGATTATGGCTGTAAACGTAATAATAGGCCTCATCGTACCCCGGATAAAGCCCCAGGGCGATGATGATTCTAAACAGGAGTCCACCGATGAGCAGATAAATGGCTATGCGATCGCTAAGTATTTTCGTCAAAATTCTTACCTCATTTCATCGCTAAAACTGATGTTAGAGACGGGAGATTTTTGGGGTTGCCAGATTCGAGATTTGTGCATCTATGGCAAGGTTAGATTTAAATGTGATCTTTAGTTACTATATCACCAACTCTGTCATCTCTTAACCCTTGGCTATCGGCAAACTCTCCCCAGACGTTGCTGATTGGGGATATGAACGAGGATTAAGGGAAAGGGGAACTTAGATAAAACTGATGTTAATTAAATAACTTTTTTTAATTTAATTATAACCAGCTACTTAAATTATCAGCTTTTCACCCCAAAGTAGTTATAGTAACTGGGAAAGTTCTCCCCGCTTCTCCTAATCCTAACTGTCAATAATGCGCGAGATTAGCCATTAAGAAGAATTCCCCCTCGCGCCGAAAAAATATGCTTCGAGTTATGGGAGAAACCGATAAGCTGCCGGCGAATTTAAATTGCTTGTTGAGGGTATTCTTGCAAAAGGCAACAGTAAGCAGTAACATCTACTAACTGCCTTGCCTTGACTAGCGGGGAATATTGACCCGATAATTGCCACTTTCTGGGGTATCGGGGGAAGCGCCCAGAATCTGAGCTACTTCCCCTATCTTGACTAATCTTTTGCCTTGACAAGACCTAGTTAAAAACTCCCACCCTAGCTAGGTTGCACGAGGTTATTTAAGCCATAAACCACTTTAGCGGTGATAATCTTATCCTTATCGGTAAGTTCTTCTAACACCTCTTTTCCCTCGACTAAATAGCCAAAAACCGAATAACGACCATCCATGAGATTAAACCCCGGAGGAGTTAATTCATTATCGAATTTAAAGAAAAAGAATTGCGAGGAACCTCCGTTAGGATTAGTATCCGGACGCGCTAGGGCCAAGGCACCGAAAGCGTTAAAAGGTAAGGCGAGACTGGGTAAGTAAATCCCTAATTCTTCGAGAGTATTGCCATAAACGGGTTCTTCTTCCCCTTTAATCAAAATTTCTAAGGGAATAGAGCGATATTGCTTAGTTTTCGGGTCAAGAAAACCTTCTTCTGCACCGACGGGATCCCCGGTTTGGACAACGAAATTATCTTCGCTGCGAATGAAGGGTAAACCGTCATAAAAACCCCGTTGGACTAAATCCACAAAGTTACCCCCATTAATCGGAGCGCTGTAACCATCGACAACGATAGTCAAATCTCCTTTGCTGGTCTGCATCTCTACGGTGGCACGTCCTCGCAATTGCGGCAAGTTAGCGTATTCCGGGGGAACATTAAAGGGAAAACCCACCACCATTAATTCTTCTAAAGCGGTGATATTATTGAGCAATTCCCGTCTGGTTGACCAAACCGCGTCTTTATCCTTCGCTTCTACGGCCGTATTCAGGGCTGCCACTCCCGTTTTCAGTTTTTCGATTAATTCCTCCCCTTGGCTTTTACTTGCTTCGGGAACACTATCTAAGATAGCCTTGCTTTTGGTAGAAAGGGCATAATTGGCATCCTTGACATCTTTTTTAATCGGACTCCAACGCTTGGCCCGCAGATGTTTGGCAATATCTTCGATCGATTGTTGCACTTGACGAATTGGTTTATTATCTATAGGTAAGGCATTGCGTAAAATAGCAGTGGGATCCGTTACCGCGTCACCCTGAGCAAGCACAGCTAAAGCAGGGGTAGTTCCCTTAACCGTGAACAGACTTAAGATTAAAAATAGTGCTAGGGCGATACTAGCACCGCTTTTTAGGAAAAATTTGCCCCATTCCCGTAATCTTGTCTTTATTTTCATATTTTGGTCGGTTCCTCAATGGCTATACCTATCCAAAATACTTGTAGGCTTTTAGGGGAACCCTTGTCAATAGCTGAGAAAACCGATCGAAGTCATCAGTCATCAGTTATCAGTCCCCCCGCAACGCGCACGCAGTGGTCTCCCCACTTCCCCAATTCATAATTTATAATTGATAATTCCCGCTCCCTTTTTTTACCTTATTATGACCATTATTGTCGATTATCGCTTTCCTCCCGCTATTAATGCCGAAAAACAGGCAAAAATGATCGCTATCGGTCAAACCGCCGGCACTTGGAGCGATCGCCACAGTCATCGTCAAGAGCAGCTGCAACAACACCTAGCAGAAGTGGTGGGGATCAGGGAGGAAGCCGACGGTTATAAGGTGGCTAGGGTGCGTTTTCCCCAGATAAACGTTGAAAATGACATCGCCAGTCTTTTAACCATGATTTTCGGCAAATATTCCATGGCTGGAGCCGGAAAAGTGGTGGGGGTGTATCTACCCGAAAGCTACGGCACAAAAGCCAAGGTGGGAATCACCGGAATTAGGCAACGTTTGGGGGTTTATGATCGACCTCTAGTCATGGCAATTTTTAAACCCGCTTTAGGACTATCGGCCCAAGATCACGCCGATATCCTGCGAGAAGTGGCTTTTGCTGGCTTAGACGTGATTAAAGATGATGAAATCATGGCAGATCTTCCCGTGGCTCCCACCCACGAGCGCCTGGATTGTTGTCGTCGGGTTTTGGAGGAAGTGCGGCAGCAAACCGGTAGAAATGTTCTCTATGCGGTCAATGTCACCGGAAAAGCGGACGAATTGCAAAGAAAAGCCCGTTTATTAGTGAAACATGGGGCTAATGCCCTGTTATTAAACGTTCTTACCTACGGTTTTTCCGTTTTAGAAGCTTTAGCCAGTGATCCAGCGATCGATGTTCCTATTTTCGCCCATCCTGCCTTTGCTGGAGCGATGTGTGCTGGTAGCGATACGGGATTAGCCTATTCTGTGGTTTTGGGGACGATGATGGCCCACGCAGGAGCCGATGCGGTGCTATATCCCGCCGCTTATGGTAGTTTACCCTTCGATCCCCAGGAGGAAGGCAAAATTCGGGATATTTTGCGCGATAGAAACGTTTTTCCGGTTCCCTCGGCCGGCATTCGTCCCAGTATTGTTCCCCAGGTCTTTGGGGACTACGGACGTAATGTTATTCTCAATGCGGGAACTGGAATTATGGACCACCCATGGGGACCGGCCAGTGGTGTGAGGGCTTTTTTTGAAGCTTTAGGGAGAGTGGAAGCGGGTGAATCTTTTGATCCCGCCAATTTGCCAGAAGGAGCCTTAAAACAGGCAATTCTAGAGTGGGGTTAAGAGCAACTTTTTCAAATGCACTATACAAGTATTTTGTCAAGCATTTTTAGAAAATTTAACAAATAACCTCCCGTTTTAGATAGGGTTGCAGCAGTTCTGGTACTTTTACTGTCCCGTCTGCCTGTTGATAATTTTCTAGGACAGCGGCCATAGTACGACCGATCGCTAATCCCGAACCGTTGAGGGTGTGGACAAAATTAGTGCCTTTTTGCCCTTTTTCTTTAAAGCGAATATTTGCCCGTCGTGCCTGAAAGTCTCTAAAATTAGAACAACTGGAAATTTCCCGATAGGTATTAGCCGAAGGTAGCCACACTTCTAAGTCATAACATTTAGCAGCCGCAAAACCCAAGTCACCGCTACACAATTCAATCACCCGATAGGGCAACTGTAAAGCTTGTAGGATTGCCTCTGCATTAGCGACTAAACTTTCATGTTCCTGAGCAGAAGCGTCAGGATGAACGATTTTGACCATTTCCACCTTATTAAATTGATGCAAACGGATCAAGCCCCTCGTGTCTTTGCCATAGCTGCCCGCTTCTCGACGAAAACAAGGGGTATAGGCACAGTGTTTGATCGGTAATTGCTCCGATGAGAGGATTTCATCGCGATAAAGATTAGTTACGGGTACTTCTGCCGTTGGTGCTAACCAAAGCTCATCATCTCGACATTTAAAGCTTTCTTCCGCGAATTTTGGCAGTTGTCCCGTCCCGCGCAGGGAGTCACTATTAATCAAAATTGGCGGTAAAACTTCTGTATAACCGGCGACAATATGGCGATCAAGCATAAAATTAATTAAAGCTCTTTCTAGGGCTGCTCCGAGCGCGATAAGATTAACAAAACGACTCTGGGCGATCTTTACTGCCCTTTCAAAGTCTAAAATGCCCAATTTTTCCCCAATTTCCCAGTGAGGCAAAATATTCGGGTTGGTGGGTTTATATTCTTCTCCCCAGCGTCTGACTTCGACATTTTCCCGTTCATCCTTACCGATGGGAGTGGTTTCACCGGGTAAATTGGGTAAATCTAAGATTTTTTGGTCAATAGCCGCTTTAATCTCTTTTTCCTGCGGTTCTAATTGAGCTAGTTTACTTTTAATCTCGTTTCCTTCTATTTTCATTGCCAAAATTTCGGGACTGTTGACATCGCTGCCACTTTTAACTTTTTGTCCCACCAGTTTACCGATTTCGTTACCCCGGGCCTGTAAACTGCTGCGTTCTAACTCTAAAGCCTTCTGTTGTTGATTTAACTGGAGAATAGGGGCAATATCATAACTCCCTCCCCGACTATCTAAGCGTTTCTGTACTTCCTCTGGATTTTCTCTAATTTGCTTTAGGTCTAACATGGTACGAGTCAGTGAAAAGTAAAAATTAAGTGGGGGAGTCGGGGAATTGGCAGCCTGAGGGGAAATGTTGTCAATCCCTAACCAATGCTCAATAATAACTCAAAACATAACTAAAATATCGGTGGGAAGCCGCCGGTAAAACTAGCAACAGCAGAAACTAGGGTATATTTAATTGTGGTGTTTGGAGTAAGTCTCATGCTCAAGTATCTGCCTGTTAAATTACTGCGTTTTTTAGCGATTAGCTGTCTTGTAACGTTAATTTCTCTAGGATTTGACCGTTTACACCCCGTTAAAGCCAATCCCACCCTCATAGCTCAAAATGCTTGGGCCGGGGCCTCCTTCCCCGTGGAAAACTTTCAAACCTATACCTCTGGTTTCGGTTATCGTTCCTCTCCCATGGATGGCAGTCAACAATTTCATGCCGGGTTAGATATGGCCGCACCCTTAGGGAGTTATATTCGCAATTGGTGGACTGGCAGAATCGTCGAATTATCCGATCAGACAGGCTGTGGCACCATGATTAAGATGCAATCGGGTCAATGGACGCATATTTATTGTCATCTCATGGGTTCGGTTCAATCCGATAGCCGCGGTACTTTTTTGATTGATAGGTCAGGGGGAATCGTCCTTACTCTCGGTCAGGATATACCGGCAGGGGCCCGCATGGCTAGAGTGGGAATGACCGGACGCACCACTGGGCCACACCTGCACTGGGGACTGATGTACGGCAATCAATACGTTGACCCCGCTTTGGTTTTAAATGCTATGTACGGTTCTAATCCTTCGGGTAATAGTTAATATCTCCTGCAAAAATCAAAAATCTTCCCTTAGTGAGAAGACTCCGAGGCGGTCGAGAGGAGACTCTGAGCAGGAAAAAAGACAATGGACAAGTATTATATCATTAAAGCCCACAATTCTGACTACTGGCTACTGACTCCTAACTCTCAGGACAATTTGTGATTTTCATAAGAGGTCCAGTGAATAACGAGGGACACTGCTAAAATTAAGCTGATCGATTCAGGTATATCTAGATAAAATGCGAATATTAACCCTTGTACCGGGAGGAATTAGCAATCAACTGCTGTTTTTTCCCACTCTAGAAACCCTCCAGCAAACTTACCCCCAAAGCAGCATTGATGTTTTGGTCGAACCTAGAGCAAAGGCTGCCTATCGTCTCTGTCCCCAGGTTAGGGAAGTGCTTTTATTTGACTATCGAGATCAGTACGGATTAGCGGATTATTTAAATATTTTGGGAGTAATTCGGGACCGGGAGTACGAAATCGCCATTAGTCTCACCAATCGTCCTGCTATCAACCTTTTACTCTGGTTAAATGGTGTTCCTAACCGTATAGGCTATGAAAATAATGGCAGCTGGTTCTTATCGCAACAAGTACCCCAGCCAACGGAAGACTATCTAGCGGATAATTATCACGCACTGGTCAAAGGGTTAAAGATTGCCGCACCCTGTCCACCTTTAAAAATAACATTGAATCGGGATGATATCGATTGGGCCCAAATGGAGCAGCAACGCCTCAATATTAAGGATAGCGGCTATATTCTCCTCTACGCCGGCGGTAGCGATCTCAGCATCAGCCAAGGACTGGAAACGCCTTATCCCCTAGAGAGTTGGCTAGAAATTATCCAAGGCATTCGCCATCAACAACCGGATTTGCCAATTGTCGCGATCCAGGGAGAACTGGATGAAGCTTGGGTTTTAGCCCTCAAAACTATGGATAATAACTTAAAAGTGTCGAGAACAGGCGATATCGGTAAAATGGCGGCTATGATCGCCGGCGCCAACTTATTGTTAGCTACCGAAAGTGTCCCTTTACAGTTAGCCGTGGCCGTGGGAACCTATACCCTCTCGCTGCTGGTTCCTTCGTTGTCTAAGAGAGTTTTACCGAGCGGGGGAGAGCTGCATCGATATATTGAGGCTAATACGGGAAAAGTCGCTGATATTACTCCCGAAACTGTCCTGAAAAAGATTTGGGGCCAGTAAATAATCGGGTTTTGATCGCTTTTCTCGTGGCTCGAAACCCGAAAAAAAATCGGCATCAAGGCTCAATTTTGCGATTGAGATAACTGACTTTTCAAGGATTCTAGGGAGGCCCAACGACCATCAATGGCAGTATTTTCTGGAAGAAGAAAATCCGGTGGTTGACAATTGGCTCCGCAGAGTTGACGGGGGGGTAAAGTTAGACATAACTGCTCGTATAACCACATTTGCGGGTCAAAATCCCCGTTAGGATCGAGGGTTTCCGAGAGGTCTTCGTAGGCTATTTCTCGCTCTAGAGGATAGGAGCTATCGTAGTCTTTATTTTTGTCTAGCCAGATTAATTCGGAAGTGTTTAATTGCAGACGATGATTATATTGTTGTAAACAGCGATCGCAGGTTAAGGTGACGATGGTTTCCGCTTTCACCGATACTTCCAAAAAATTGCCCCCATGTCTAACCAGCAAGGTTCCCCGCACCGGTGTCAAGGTTTCTAGACCGGGGATAAAATTATCGATGATGATGACTCTTTGTCGCTCAGGAGATTTGAGGAGGTGGGGGATAAAAATAGTTTCCATAGATAACTCCTGTATCATTTATCGGGTGTCAACTGCGTTAGCGAGTAACGCCACCATAATTGCTCGGTGACAATCTTTCCTTTATTAGCTTATCGCAGCCCCGACCTCTAGAGACATAGACCGGTTCTAGGCTGTGGGGTGTAGGGTGTATTTTCAGTGAACAGTAATCAGTGAACTGAAAACTCACATCTGATAACTGATAACTGTATTTGACAGTCTGTCTGTTGATCAATTGAGAAAGTTTCCTCAGAATTGGGAGTATATGCACAAAGATACTCCTATGTCAACGGTTTTGAAAAATTTTCTTCCTCGCCTCGGTGGATTGGTTATGGTTATACTGCTCTGCTCGCTTGTGCTGGGGGGATTGCCTCGGCAGGGAAAAGCGGTTCAATCAGTACATTTATCCTACTGGCTGCGATCGGGAATTGAACAACTAGAGGCGGGTAATTATCAGCAAGCTTTGCAGGATTTCAATCAGTCGCTGGAACAGGAAAATAACTTGGCCCTAGCCTACAGTAATCGCTGTTTAACTAAAATTTATTTACAGGATTATCTGCACGCTTGGCAAGACTGCACCCGCTCTTTACAACAGCAATCCGATAATTATCTAGCCTATTTCCATCGGGGTTTAGCTTTTTATCGTTTGGGAGATTATTCACAGGCGCTGACCGATTATAACCAGACTATTCGGCTAAAACCCACCTATTATCAAGCCTACTATAACCGTGGTTTAGTTCAGTCGGCCATGAAAAATTATCCCCTTGCCCTAGCAGATTTTAATCAATCCTTGCGTCAAATTACTAACCAGCAACCCGACACTTTAGCCACTATTTATAATGATCGAGGTTTAGCTCATTTAGCCCTCCACAATTTTACCTCAGCCAAGGCGGATTTTAATCAAGTTCTCCAGTTAAATAAAAAGAACGCCTCAGCCCACTATAATCTAGCTTGTACCGCTCACCAATTAGGTGAATACGACCGCTCTATCGCCCATTTAAATCAGGCGATTGCCATTGATCCTTTTTATGCCGATGCTTATATTAGAAGGGGATTACTGCGGCATCAATTGGGTTATTATCAATCAGCTTTAGCGGATTTAAATCAAGGAGCAAATCACCTCTATCATCAGGGATTGCACCACAATTATCAGCAAATCCTCGCCCTAATCGAGCAAATCCACCAACAGTTACTTTCCCTACCATCTCCCATTGTTTAAAAAAGTGATCAATATTACAAAGGAAAGCGCTTCATGGCAGTGACGGCGAGACGGGCATTATCTTTAAGGACTTGGGAAACCCGGGGAATTTGGGGAATTTGCCAGAGAACATCGACGGTGCGCCGTAATAATCGCACTAGATCTCCCTCATCGAGGCTAGTATTTTCGCACAATTCTGGCCAGGATGTCCCCTGGGCCCAACGGGAGGCAATCCCCATCAGTTGGGTTTCTAACCAGACAGGAATAGTGATATCGTAGCGAGATTGAGCTTGATAGAGTAAACGGCGAACTTCTCGCAAACCAGGAGAATTTCCCTCTCCTTGTCGCAAAATATCGATAACTTCTGGCACAGGCGGGTAATTGCACCAAGTATCGGGGCGAGGGGGTTCCGTAATCATAGCGCTGATGGCGGCGGCTAGTTGGCTAGGAGTCAATCGATCCAAATCTCCGGACATCATCGCTAATCCTAACCAGAGTTCATTTTCCCCGCGAATAGTGGCCGCCGCTTCTCCGAGGGGAGTGGGCAAATAACCCTCTAATGCTTGGAATTCCCGCAAAATCTCGATTAGATTCAGAAATTCTTCCCAGTAGTAGGATTTGCGCGATTGTTGTTTTTGGTATTTAATCTGGGTCTTGTGTAACTTGTCGCGAGCAATTTCTCGATCGTAGTATAATTTCATCAATCGCCCCGGATTTTTGCGTTTTTGCAGGGGATGAGCGGCAATTTGACTATTGACAATTTCAATTTTTTGTGCTTGTGTTGCCAGTTCCGCCACCGGTGGGATGCCCTGCACTTGTTGGGGGATTAAATTGGCGATCGCCCGAGTATTTTCCTCACCCTTGCGCCAACCCCCTAGGGAAACAGCTTCTAGGGAAGGGGGTATCAGTTCGCCTAATGCCGCAGGAGTGAGAAAACCTCGATCGATCTCGCCAATATCAGCATAGGCGGCTAAATACCAGCGATTATCACTGCCTAAACAAACAAGAGTTCGCACTTGACCGGCTCCGTGCAGGGTATTGACAAAGATAGCGGGGACGGGGACGGAAACCTTAATATGTTTGCCCTTGAGATGGAGGATGGTTCCGACGGGAATATTCGGCAATTTTAGATGTATTTCCTGTCTTTTCTGTGCTTCTGACTGACTAGCGAGAATTTTATACAGTCTTTCTTCTTCCCGCAGTCTTTCCCGGAGCTTTTCGTAACTAAAGACCTGCTCCCGTTCGATACCGGCTAATTCCATATCCAACTTAGCTAATTCGGTGGTTAAGGCGGTAATCTGTTGTCGTTCGGGGCTTAACTTCAAACGAGCGAGATATTCGGCGAAACTGCGCTCTAAGAGGTCTTTGGCCTCCTCTAGACTGTGTTTTTGCAGGAGATTTAAGACCATGCCGTAACTGGGCGCAAAACAGCTTTGCAGGGGTTCCGGTTGAGCGATGGCCAGAAAAGCCGCTTCTTTTGCCCCTTCAAAGGGCGTTTGTACTGTCACCACATGGCCCACCGCGTCCATTCCCCGGCGACCGGCCCGGCCGGCAATCTGGACAAATTCCGAGGGAGTCAGCATACTATGGCCATCATCGGTGCGTTTGGAGAGGGCCGAGATGACAGTGGTGCGGGCGGGCATATTAATCCCGGCCGAGAGGGTAGCGGTGGCAAAAACCACCTTAATTAAACCGGCTTCAAAGAGTTGTTCGACTAATTCTTTCCAGAGGGGTAAAATCCCGGCATGGTGAACACCACAGCCCCGGGTGAGGGGTTCCACTTGGTCGGCCCGCACCAATTGGGAAGCACTGGCTAGGAATTCAAACAGTTGGTTTTTCGTCTCGGGGGCGGCGGTTAAGAGGCTGAGGAGTTGATCTTCAGACTGGGGGTTATTAGCGAAAAAAGCCAGTAATTTTCGGTGTAAAGGCGGATTTTCGACGGCAAAGAAGGAAAGGGCGACTTCTTGCAGATTGGGATTATCTTCCAAGAAGAAAATGAGTAAACGGTAGTAAATGGCTCTTGCTTCTTCTGGATTAACGAGATTGAGGTTTTTTAGCTCTCTAATCGCCTGATCGCAACCTTTACGGCTGAAAATGACGTAAATGGCCGGGAGCATATCCTTGTCCCGCAGAGTGGTGACAATCGAGGCGATGGTGGGACAATCTTCTCGTTTTAAGCGTCGGGGTTTGCCGTGGCCGACTTTTGAGTGTAGTTTCGGGTTAACTTTGCTCTGTTTTGGGTCGAGCAGCGGGAATAATCCCTCTTTGTTGGCGAAATAAAAGCGCAGGGGGACGGGGCGAAAATCAGAGTTAATTAGCTCGCAGCTGGAGGTCTGTTTATTGTCGCCGGATTGACGCAGTTGCCGCACCCAGTTAATCCAGTCGGTGAGTTCCCCGGGGTTGCCGATGGTGGCGGAGAGAGCGACTAATTGGATACTAGGGGGACAGTAGATAATTGATTCTTCCCAAACGGTGCCGCGACCTCGATCGCTGATATAGTGACATTCATCGAGAACTAGGGTTTCCACGTTTTCTAGGGAAGTGCCTACCTCACCGATTGGGGTTTGATAGAGCATATTGCGAAAAATTTCTGTAGTCATGACTACAATTAATGCGGTGGGATTGATCACCACATCGCCGGTAATCAATCCCACTTCCGCAAACAGCAGCGGGGAATCCTCATCGCCATCGGTGGGGGTGCGACCGAATTTTTCTTGAAAATCCCGGAATTTTTGGTTAGAAAGAGCTTTCAGGGGAGTGGTGTAGAAAACTCGTTTGCCCCTTTCGAGGGCGCGATAGATAGCGTATTCTCCGATTAAGGTTTTGCCGGAACCCGTGGGAGCGCAGACAACCACTGATTTACCGGCAGCGAGAGCGGCGATCGCCGATTGCTGGAAGTCGTCGAGTTTAAAGGGAAAAATGGTTTTGAGATCCAAAGAAGTAGGGTTGAGGGACTCTTTCACGTCAAGTCTAAGAGGAGAAATTTTTTAAATTGCGGCTATTCTGACTGGCTTTTTTTATTCTAGTCGAAAAAAGTGGACTTCTAGAAACTAGGGATAAGCTTAACCTTTGGGGGCGATGCCCAATCCCATCATACTTCATCTGTATAAGAAATGCTGTATCACTAATAATTGTATCTCTATTTTGTCCTTAGCTTGATTAATTATACCTACTGATCATGATTAAATTTCGTCCTGAAGACTGTTTAGTTTTAGTGGTTGATAATGTCAGTAAAAATCTCGAATTGGCTGTGAAGATTCTTGATTTTGCTGATTATGCCACTATTTGTGCTAGTAGTGTTAAACAGGCAATAGAACGAGTAAAAAATGCTAATCCTGACCTAATTATTCTTGACTTAATGATGCAAAATCTGGGGTACATAAAACGTAAGGACGAAAATTAAGGCTTTCAGCGTTTCTTAATGAGAATGAGCATTTGTCCATAATTCCCCTAAATGCTTACACAGCAAGGGGTTGACTGCTTTTTGTATGACCTGAATCCTTACCATAAAACTTTGTTGAAGACTCAAAAGTGATACTTTGTACGCTCATATACCGATTATTTTTGTAACAGATAGTAAGGAAAAAGAAGATATTATCAATGCTTTTGATTCTGGGGCTGTGGACTATGTAAATAAACCCTTTTATAGTTGGGAACTGTTAGCGAAAGTTAAAATTCATCTAGAACTGAAAAATATCAATTCTCAACTAGAAAAGCTAGTCAGAACTGATAGCCTAACTGGGGGGAAATAATCGTCGAGAGATTCTCGCCTTGAGCGAGAAATAATTGGAACGATGTCGTCGTTATCATCGTTATTTTTCGGTTCTAGTCATCGATATCGACCATTTTAAACATATTAACGATACCTTTGGTCATATCCTAGGAGATAAAACTTTAATTACTGTCGCTGGGGCAATTAAAAACTGTCTGGGTCAAGTGGATAGTTTTGGCTCTTTGGGGACGAGGAATTTGTCGCTATTCCCCCAGAAACTAATCTTCAAGATGCCGCTACCACAGCCCAGCGCATTTGTCAAGTAACTAACGACCTAAATATTAAAATTGATCGACAAAAAGTGCGAGTTACTGCTAGTATTGGTGTGGCAACATTTAGCCCTGAAGATAATAATCTGGAAGCGGTGATCGAGCGGGCTGATCATGCCATGTTCGCCGCTAAAAATCAAGGTAGGAATCGAGTTAGTTTAGGTGAAACAGTATGAAAAATTTGTTATTTGTTCTTGGTTTTTTGCTCTTGGGTGTAGCCCCAAGTTTTAGTGCCGATCTTGATACAATTATACGCCGGGGAAAATTAATTGTCGCCGTCAAAAATAATCTCCCTCCCCTCGCTTTCCTTGATTCTCAGGGCAATCTGCAAGGATTGGAAATCGACATCGCTAAACGTCTAGCGTCAGAAATTCTCGGTTCTGACAGTGCTATTATTCTCAAACCCGTTACTAATCAAGAACGTTTACAGGTGGTTATTGATGATCGGGTGGATTTAGCGATCGCTCGTGTGGCGATTACTCCTGCACGTCGGCGCTTAGTGGATTTTAGCCCCTTTTATTACCTCGATAGCAGCGGTTTTGTGACGAAAAACCCGCAATTGCAGCGTTTAGAAGACTTAGCTAACTCTAGAATCGCCGTACTCAACGGATCGACGACAATCGCCCTTGTGCGTTCCAATTTACCTAAAGCTATCCTGCGCGGGGTTGCTTCCTATCAAGAAGCTTTAATTTTACTGGAAACCGGGGAAATAGACGCTTTTGCGGCTGATAATAGCCTTTTAACTGGTTGGGTGCAGCAATTCCCCAATTATCGTCAATTACCGATCGAGTTGGGGGCGATCGCTCTAGGAGTCGTTCTCCCTAAAGGTTTACAGTACCAAAGTCTCCGAGAACGCGTCAACCAAGCGATCGAGCGGCTAGAATCCACCGGCTGGTTAGCAGAACGGGTGAACTACTGGGGACTGCCCCTGAGAATTCGGGAAATGGGAAGATAGGGTGTGGGGAGAAGGGAGTTTTTTGCTGTGAGCAATGAACAGTGATCACTGATCACTGATAACTGACTAAATCCTGCTATAATCTGAGGGAATAAGTATAAAAATATTAATTGCTCGATCGCTAATTATGGAAGATACCCTGCCGCTTATTTATGTTTCTGGATTGCTAATTTTTGTGATTGGTTTAGGAATTTTTGTCATCGTGCAAATCGTTAAAACCCGTCGAGTGGAAGGAACCTTTAACAAGCTACAAAAGAAATTGCAAAAAGAAAAAGGTACAGCTAAAGAATATTATGAATTAGGGAGTCTTTATCTGGATAAAAAACTCTATGTTCAAGCCTTGAGTTTACTACAAAAGGCTTTAAAAATCTCGGAGGAAGAAAGCATCGAACCAGAAAATCAAGCCCTAATCTACAATGCGATCGGTTTTTCCTATTTTGCCCAAGAACAATTAGAATTAGCGATTCGTAACTACAAAGAAGCAATTAAACTTTATCCTCAATACTCGATCGCTCTCAATAATCTTGGCAATGTTTACGAAAAGAAACAAATGGCTAAAAAAGCTCTCGAAACCTACGAAGAAACTCTCAAATTTGAACCTAACAATACTGTGGCGAAAAAGCGCACCGAATCCCTGCGTAAACGCTTCGCCGAATCGAAATAGTTTTGACTACTGCTCAAATTCTTTTTAGAGATCGAAGAATCTTCGATCTCTTTCTTTATTTCAAGCCATAAAACAAGACAATTAAACTAGGGGTTAAAATTGTCAAAATTAAATTTAGGGGCGCACCCAAACGAGTAAAATCGAGGAATTTATAGCCCCCGGGGGCATAAACCATAGTGTTAGTTTGATAGCCAATCGGTGTTAGATAACTATTAGAAGCAGCAAAGGTGACAGCATACATAAAAGCCAAAGGATTTAAACCTAAGGTTTTCGCCACTTCCACGGCGACGGGAATCATTAACACGACGGCGGCATTATTAGAGAGGATTTCAGTTAAAACTGAGGTAATTAGATAGAAGAAAACTAAGATCCAAAACCCCGAAAGATGGCCACCGATAGCCACTAAATTATCTGCTAACCATTTAGTCGTTCCTGAGTTATCCATGGCAGTACCCAGGGGAATTAAACCCGCTAATAAAAAGATAATATCCCAACGGATGGAACCATAGACTTCCCCTGGTTTTAGACAGCCAGTAATTACCATTAAAACCACTCCGACTAAACTGGTGACGAGAATCGGTTGAATATCAAAAGCGGCAATAATAATCACTAACAAAGTAATCATTAAAGCAATCATGCCCTTATCCTGTCGCAGTGATTCGATATTTTTTTCTTCTAAAACTAATAATTCTCGCGTGGTTTGTAACCCCACAAAACTCTGTTTTGGTCCCTGAACTAAGAGCAAATCGCCAAACTTTAAAGGAATTTTCCCTAATCTTCCTTGCAGTAATTCCGAACCACGCCGAATCGCTAGAACCGTTGCGTTATAACGCTGACGAAATTTCAAATCTTTTAAAGTTGTCCCAATTAAACGGGAATTAGAGAGAATCAAAACCTCGGCTAATTTTTCCTCACCTGTAGTAATTGCCGATTCAATATCTCCTTTCTGAAATTTGAGATCGGCAAAAATTTCCAATCCCCGTTCATTCTTAATTTTTAATAGTTCTTCTCGACTACTGTGAACGATTAAAATATCGCCAGCATTGAGAACTTTATCGGCTAAAGGCTGGGGTAAATGTACTTTATTTCTGATTAGTTCCAACACATCAAAATCAAACTTTCTTTGTAGTCCACTTTCGGATAAAGTTTGACCGATAAGATTAGAACGAGGGCTAATAATTACCTCACTCAGATATACTTTAGAACCATAATCATCGTCTAAAAATTCCCCTGTGGAAGATTTGCGATCGGGTAATAATTTTGGGGCAAAAATTGCTAAATAAATCAAACCTGCTAAAAAAGTTACTACTCCTAAAGCAGTGAATTGAAATAAGCTAAATTGCCCATAACCCAGCTTGGCAGAAATACCACTAGCGAGAATGTTTGTAGAAGTTCCCACCACGGTAATCATCCCCGCTAAAACCGTGGCGTAGGAAAGGGGAATTAATAACTTAGAAGGGGAAATTTTTTGTTTTTTACACCAATCTTCGACGATGGGTAAAAAGATCGCCACCACTGCTGTGTTATTAATAAAAGCACTAATTGGCCCCACCAATGCTCCTAGGACAAATACCTGCTGGTGGGGATTTTTACCCCCCCAAACCAGCAAGCGATCGCGAACTACTTGAATCACTCCCGTGCGCGTAATTCCGGCACTAAGCACAAACATTGCCATCACTGTCACCGTGGCAGAATTACTAAATCCAGCGATACCTTCTTCGGGAGTAACTAAACCCAAAAGAATCAGGACAATTGCCACGCATAAAGCGGTTAAATCTACCGGTAGCCATTCCGCCACAAAAGCGACTAAAGCAACGACTAAAACCGTTAAAGTCAGAATAATTGGTGTTGGCATTGATTTATTTTTTCGTCATGAACCAGCGAATAAATAACTTCTCTAACTCAATCCAAACAAACATTAAGGCACTAAATCCAAAACAGATTAATAATTCGGTGCCACTAATCCATTGAGTACCGAAGAAGTTTTGTAGAGGAGGAGCATAAATTAACAACAATTGTAGGATCGTTGTCAAGCCCACGGCGGCAATAATGTAAGGATTAGAGAAGGGATTCATTTGCACAGCTAACTGGGTATGGGAACGCACCGCCAAAGCATGACCCATTTGTGCTAAACAGAGGGTAGTAAATACCATGGTTTTCCAACGTCTGGGATCTCCGATTTCGGGGGTTGCCTGAGTATATCGGTAAGCCCAGTACATCATAATAATGGTGAGAATGGCAAAGACGATGCCGATGCGAATCATATACCAACCCAACCCGCGAGCAAAAATGCTTTCCCGGGGGCTAAAAGGTGGACGTTTCATCACATTAGGTTCGGCGGGTTCCATTGCCAGAGCCAGAGCCGGTAAACCGTCGGTGACAAGGTTCATCCAGAGGATTTGTAAGGGAGAAAGGGGAACACCGCCTAAACCGAGCAGCGGAGCCGATGCAATTGTCAAAACCTCGCCAATATTACTGCCGAGAATATATTTAATAAAGCGCCGAATGTTACTGTAAACCACGCGCCCCTCTTCGGTGGCAGCGACGATGGTGGCAAAATTATCATCCAGCAAAATCATATCGCTGGCTTCTTTGCTGACATCGGTTCCCGTAATCCCCATGGCGATGCCGATATCGGCTTGTTTTAGTGCCGGAGCATCATTGACTCCATCCCCCGTCATGGCGACGAATTTGCCCCGTTTTTGCAAAGCTTGGACGATTCTCAGCTTGTGTTCGGGAGAAACGCGAGCATAGACACTCACACCATCTACCTCTGCCTCTAGGTCATTCTGAGACATTTTTTCTAATTCTTTACCCGTGATTACTCGCTCCCCAGCAGCAGCAATGCCTAATTCACTGGCGATCGCCTTGGCCGTTAATTGGTGATCTCCGGTAATCATAATCGGACGAATTCCCGCTTGACGACAGAGGGCAACCGCTTCTTTAACTTCTTTGCGGGGTGCATCGAGCATTCCCACCAATCCCAACCAAACCAAGGATTGTTCCTCACTATCTTCTCTTTCCGCTTCTGGCACTTCTGTCATCGGTTTATAGGAAAAACCTAAGACTCGTAGGCCATTACTCGCCATTTCGTCATTTTGTGCCAAAATACGGCTTCTTTGTTCATCTGTTAGGGGTTGACTTTCCGCCCCAACTTGGATCAGAGAACAACGTTCGAGAATTAATTCCGGCGAGCCTTTGGTAAACATTAAATAGGTAGAATCCCCCAAACCTAACTGGGCATTCTCACAGATTACTGACATTCTCTTTCTTTCGGAAGAAAAGGGAAATTCCCCTAAACGAGGGCTTTTTGGCTGCAATGCTTCCTGATATAGTCCTCCTTTACCCGCTAACGTCAGTAAAGCTCCTTCGGTGGGATCGCCTAAAATTAACCATTCTTGCTCTTTATTTTGCAAAAGTGCATCATTACACAGCACACAAGCCGTTAAAATTGCCTGTAGTTCGGGATCACTTTCACTAGCACCACTAAACTCACCGATGGGTGCGTAACCTTCCCCGGTGACAGTGATTGTCTGCTCGGAAGTATTAACTTTCTGCACCACCATTTTATTTTGAGTTAAAGTTCCGGTTTTATCGGAGCAAATCGTCGTTACCGAGCCTAGGGTTTCCACTGCCGGCAATTTACGGATTAAAGCTTGTCTTCTCACCATTCTTTGGGTTCCAATTGCCAAAGTCACCGTCACCACTGCCGGTAAACCTTCGGGAACAACGGCCACAGCCATACTGAGGGAGGTTTCTAGGAATGATTCAAAAAACTGCCAACCAAAGCGAATTACACCCCCAAGCACGATTATAGCCACTAAAGCTAGGGAACCACTCACTAAAACGTTACCTAACTGCGACATTCGCTGTTGTAGGGGAGTGGGTTCACTTTCTACTCCTTGTAACATGGCGGCGATTTTACCGATTTCCGTATCCATTCCCGTCTTGGTAATCGCCACTTTCCCCCGTCCCTGTACTACTTCTGTACCCTGATAGACGAGGTTAATGCGATCGCCTAAAGAGGCATCTTCTGGTAAAACCCTCTGTGCTTGTTTATTCACCGATTCCGCTTCCCCCGTGAGGGCAGCTTCGCGGATTTGCAGGTTTTGTGCTTCTAATAATCTGCCATCGGCGGCAATTTGTACCCCCGCTTCCAGTAACATGATATCCCCAGGGACAAGTTCCTTGGCCGTCACTTCAAAGGTACTACCATTACGAATAACCCGGACTTTCGGCGAGGATAACTGCTTAAGGGCGGCTAAAGCCTTTTCTGCCCGACTTTCCTGGAAATATCCTAAAATACCGTTTAAAATAACAATTGTAAAAATAGCGATCGCATCTTTGGGAAATTCCGCTTTTTTCAGGTCCAAAACTGCCGAAACCACCGCCACGGCAATCAGCATCACTAACATAATGTTAGTAAACTGTTCCCAGAGAATCATTAACGGGCTACGTCCCCCCGTTTCTTTTAGTTCATTTAACCCGAAAATATCCTTTCTTTTAACAATTTCGTCCTCGATTAAGCCGGTTTCCCCATTGGTTCTCAGGATTTCCAGGGTTTGTTCCCCAGTTAAATTATGCCAAGCACGATTATTCTCTATTTCCGAGACTTGAGGTGACGTAGTGGGAAAAGTCATAGCGATCGATTGAAGAGGGTGTATGCGTAAACTCAAAAGGTGAGCGAGTTAAGCTAATTACATATCACAATATCAGTTATCAGTTATCAGTGACCAGTAATCAGTTATCAAGGAAGTGGGGTGTGGGGAGAACAAAGCAGCCCCCCGCCGACCGTCTTCTCGATAATCTGAAAAAAAATGTAACGAAATGTGAAGTATAATAGCGAATGTGATAAAGACAAGACATTAGAGAGTAGATAGGAAACGATGCGAGTTGCGATCGCTGGTGCGGGACTAGCTGGATTATCTTGTGCGAAATACCTTGTCGATGCGGGATATACGCCCATCGTCCTGGAACGTCGCGATGTATTAGGGGGAAAAATTGCCGCTTGGAAAGATGCCGATGGGGACTGGTACGAAACCGGTTTACATATCTTTTTCGGCGCTTATCCCAATATGCTGCAATTATTCAAAGAATTGGGCATAGAAGATCGTTTACAGTGGAAAGAACACTCGATGATCTTCAATCAGCCGGAAAAACCAGGGACTTATTCGCGGTTTGACTTCCCTGATATTCCCGCCCCAATTAACGGTATTGTTGCAATTCTCCGCAATAATGATATGTTAACTTGGGAGGAAAAAACTAAATTTGGACTCGGTTTAATACCTGCCATTGTTAAAGGACAAAGTTACGTCGAGGAGATGGATAAATATTCTTGGTCGGAATGGTTAGAGAAACAAAACATCCCCTCTAGGGTAGAAAAAGAAGTGTTTATCGCTATGTCGAAAGCCCTAAACTTTATCGATCCTAACGAAATTTCTGCCACGATTCTACTAACGGCATTAAACCGATTTTTACAAGAGAAAAACGGCTCAAAAATGGCCTTTCTCGATGGTTCACCCACGGAAAGACTCTGCCAACCTTTAGTCGATTACATCACCGCTAGAGGTGGCGAAGTGCGCTTAAACGCCCCTTTGAAAGAGATTATTTTAAATGAAAATGGCACAGTTAAAGCCTTCTTAATGCGCGGTTTAGATGGTGAGGAAGATTATCTTTTTGAAGCGGATCTTTATGTGTCTGCGATGCCTGTAGATCCTTTAAAAGTTTTACTGCCTAAACCTTGGCAAGAAGATAAATTCTTTCAAAAATTAGAAGGATTAGAAGGGGTTCCCGTCATTAATTTACACCTCTGGTTTGATCGCAAACTAACCGACATCGATCATTTATTATTCTCCCGTTCGCCTTTACTCAGTGTTTATGCTGACATGAGCAACACCTGTAAAGAATACGCTAACCCCGATCGCTCGATGTTAGAATTAGTTCTCGCTCCTGCTCAGGATTGGATTACTAAATCCGATGAAGAAATTATCACCGCCACGATGAAAGAACTAGAAAAACTCTTTCCCCAACATTTTACTGGCGATAATCCCAGTCAATTGTTAAAATATCATCTGGTGAAAACTCCCCGATCGGTTTATAAAGCCACCCCCGGCCGACAAGCTTATCGACCTTCTCAGAAAACTCCGATCGAGAATTTTTATCTCGCCGGTGACTATACCATGCAAAAATATTTAGGAAGCATGGAAGGAGCGGTTTTATCAGGGAAATTAGCTGCAGCAGTGATCAGCAAAGATCACCCCGCAGCCCCCCTAAACCCGAATAAAACCCAATCCACACCAGTGTCCAGCGCTCGTTAATTCTCTGGCTAGGGACTAATGACGAAAATGGCCTTGAGTGAGACAATGCTATATCATTAGCCACAGTTTGCCGTTAATCTAAGTCAATCATTCCGCCCCAGCAGAATGCTCCAATTGCCAAAACCGACCCACCCCACCAAACCCCTCGTCTCCCTTGCGGAGTCCTACGAACTCTGTCGCCGGATTACAGAGAAGTATTCCAAAACGTTTTATCTCGGTACTCTCCTGATGCCGAAAGCAAAACGTCGAGCGATCTGGGCAATTTATGTCTGGTGTCGTCGTACCGATGAACTGGTCGATGGACCTCAAGCCCGGTTAACTACCCCTGAAACCCTAGATTTATGGGAAAAACAGCTAGAAACCGTCTTTTCTGGGGTTGCCCTTGAGGATGCCGATGTCGCTCTCGTAGATACTCTAGAAAAGTTCCCCATGGATATCCAACCCTTTCGGGATATGATCGCCGGGCAACAGATGGATCTCTATCGCAGTCGTTATCAAACCTTTGATGAACTAAAACTGTACTGCTATCGGGTGGCGGGGACTGTGGGGTTAATGTCCAGCGCGGTGTTAGGATTGGAAGATGGCGATCGCTCGGCTCCTTGGCGACGCAATCAAAGCGTCTATATTCCCCAAGAAGAAGCGATCGATCTCGGTATTGCCAATCAATTAACCAATATTTTGCGGGATGTGGGGGAAGATGCCCATCGTGGGCGGATTTATCTACCTTTAGAGGATTTAGAGCGTTTTAACTACAGCGAAGACGATTTACTCAAAGGGGTTAATAATGACTGTTGGAAGGGGTTAATGCGCTTCCAAATTGAGCGGGCCCGTTATTACTACGATTCCGCCGAAAGGGGGATTCGCGCCCTTAATCCCGATTCCCGTTGGCCGGTTTGGGCGGCTTTACTGCTTTATCAAGGCATTTTAGACGTAATTGAGGCAAATAATTACGATGTCTTCGCCCGTCGTGCCTTCGTGCCTTTAGCCAAGAAAATGCTCTATTTACCCGTGGCTTGGTTGCGATCGCAAGCCTTATAAAAAGGCGACGGGTTTTATCGCTTACCGACTCCACCCGTCAAATCTTACTTAGGTTTGGCTTTTTCAGAGCGATTTAGGAGTCACCCACCAGAAAGGGCCGGTTTCCGTACAGGGAACATCTCGATCGGTTTCGTAAACCACAAGACCGTCTTGCCGATCCAAAACCAAGGCCTCTCCTAGACGGACGTAGGATATAAATGGGCCGAGATAGCGGACAACAGGCCCATCGCTACAGGCCGGCAACACCCGATCGTTAAAATACCCCCACCCCACATCCTCGACGCCTTCATAGTAGGGGATGCTGAGATCATTGATCGCTTTCCCCGGAAAACGTTCTCGGATAGCTGACTGGAGAAATTCTGGCAGCGGTCGATCGGGCGATAATAATGTGGCAGATTTCATGGCTTTTCCCCCTAAAACTAAAGGAAGCGGGAAACTCTGACAAATGCCGTCCCGATCGGAACTATTGGCTTTCGCTCTCCACCTGGCCAATTTTTTACTAGGGATGGAATCTGGCGCAGGGAGTCCCTTTGTATTCATTGTAACAAATTTCCCCGCAAGGGTTCGGGGCGATACCGTCAGAACAGTTTTTCTTGATTTTTCGTTACAAAGATTGACAAATTTATCCTTTTATTTTGGCGATAATAATAATTACCTGGCGACGAGCCAGAAAAAATAATGGAAACAGGGAAAGACGGACGAGTCCCAGACTAACTAACTGGCAATAATGATAGCGAGAAAAGAAGTGGTTTAGTAGTGCCGAATTCTCGTTCCCAATCATTTAGGAGGTAGGAAAGATGACAATTTATGTCACCCGCGAGGGAGATAAACTGGTGGCCGATTCCCCACTGGAATTGGTAGAAAAATTACAACAATGTCAGGGTAAAATGACGGAAACAAGACAGGAATTCATGACTCGGATGGCTGCACAGATGGTAGCCAGCCAAGGTGTTACTGTTCCTATCACCGATCCGGAGAATTTTATCGCCGAGCTAATCCATAACGATTTTCTCAGCGTGGTGGACAGTATTGATGGCTGAAAGTCGGCCAGGGAATTGGCAGGAAAACTTAGCCCCTAGGGTTCCTAACACTCAACCGTTCTATACTAGGTCAAAAAGCAAAATTTCCGAGTCTTCTAGGGATTGAATAGTCAAGGAAGTTTCCTCGCTAATTGCCGCTCCATCCCCCGCTCGTAAATGCACGCTATTTAGGGTTATTTGCCCTCTAGCCACCTGTAACCAGCCATAACGACTGGGAGCTAAGGAATGAGTCAGGGACTGGCCTGGGGGCAGAATTCCCGCGTAGAGATTAACGTCTTGATGGACTTTAACCACATTATCGGCGCCGGTGGGAGAGGCGATTAATCGTAGGGTATGGGGAGAAAATTTGATCGCTTTTTGTTCATAACTGGGTTCTAGATTTTTTTGGTCGGGAATAATCCAAATTTGCAGAAGATGGAGGATATTAGTAGCAGAATGATTAAATTCACTGTGCTTTATCCCTGTTCCTGCACTCATCCGTTGAATTTCACCGTGTCGAATCACGGAACCCGTGCCGAGACTGTCTTGGTGTTCTAGTTCTCCCGCCAAAACATAGGTTAAAATCTCCATATCCTGGTGTCCGTGGGGGTGAAATCCTTTTCCCCCAATCACTTTATCCTCGTTAATAACTCTGAGACTTCTAAAATTAATCTGTTGCGGATCATAATATTGGGCAAAAGAAAAAGTATGATAGGTATCCAACCAACCATAGTTAGCGTGGCCTCTTTCCTCCGCTTGGCGTATAGTAATCATTAGTTTTCCTCTTTTTTATCTCTATATTCCTAGTATATAAAATCTTGCCAAAAATGAGCAGTAGGCACTTAAAATTCAGATAGTGACTTCAGCTGCTTTTTTAGCACCAAAAGCCTCCTATTGGGGGCCTAGGAAGAATGTAGTTACTTCTTAGAGCAGAGCAAATCATACTAAATCTGGTTATTAAAGACTGATTATTTATTACCCCTTTTGCCTGTTCTCATAAGTAGGGTATATGCAGCGGATTTAGTATCACCTCGAGAATTGGCAAATATAGCTCGATTTTTGTTTAAGCTGTACTGCATTAAATTGCGTATTGAATGGTTTAGTACAAATGCTCAAATTTCTTCTCCTTGCTTCCTTCCCCCCTCTCCCTGGCAGTCTTAACGAGTTATTTAGATAGTCAACAGCTTATGATTGCGGTAAAAAACCCTAATTATAGCATTTGGGCAGGTTACTTCATAAGTTGCAGTTCAGCTTGCTTGATCAAGATTTCAGGTCAAACTTAAACCAAATCTCGCCAATCTATCCCTAAATCTTATAATTTCTGAGCCATCTTTTCCGCTACTTCTTCAGGGGTGGGAACGAGTTTACCTTCCGGGCTAAAAAAGCGTAATTGGCTGTCATGAACCCCTAAAAATAATTCTAACTGTTGACTCCATAACCAACCCTGTTCATTCGCTGCAATTTCTTCGTATTTTCCTGCCATCAACTGAAACCCCTTAAATTTTAAACTGGTGGGATCAAACCAAAAATAGTTAGGAGTCTGGAAGGTTTCCTGATAAATTTCTTTCTTGAGACCTCGATCAGTTTCTGCCGTTGAATCAGACAAAATCTCGATGATGACATGGGGATATTTGCCATCTTCTTCCCACACTACCCAACTTTTACGGGGTTTTCTTGCTACTCCCAAAACCACAAAAAAATCAGGCCTCCTAAAATCTTCTAATTTTCGTTGATTGGGACTGTAATAAATAGTCAGATTACCAAAAGCATAGAAATCTTAGCGGTCTTTCCATAATAACTCTAGTGATTGGATCAAAAGCATCAATTGACGCAGATGTAACTCTGTTTCCATAGGGGGTTCATCACTCAGTAAATCACTTTTGGGAAAGATAATTTCCTTTAACTCATCTTCAATAATAACCATGACAACCACTCAATTATTTAACCTTCCCTATTTTAGCTCTTCAGTAGAGCGTTCTACTGTTTCCTATCAACTTAATCGTTTAGCAGGATTACGACGCTTTGCCATAGCGATTACCTTTCTCAATATTTCAGGTCGTACCGGCCTTGGATTTGAACAATCTTCGGCACAACCTCTGGTGGCTTTAGCAACAGGTTACAGCGTATAATTATCAGAAAGCGTTGATGCTGGGTTAGAAGTATCGGTCAGTTTGTCGATTTTCTGCTTTCTGCCCATATTACCTCTCATTTTTACGCGTAAATTGCCTTTAATTGTCCGATGGTTAGGGGCTTTTATCTTACAAGCAATCCTTGAGCCATAAAAAAGAACTGGATTCCTTGCTTACTCTAGGATTTCAGAAGTTTAATAAGTCTCAGATTGGCTCTCCCCAGTTTGGTGGGTGAAATGTATTCTAAGATACAGTTTTGCGGGCGAGGGAGTGGAATGAACCACAGAGACAGAGAGGACACAAAGATTAATCGCTACTATATAAGTTAAACTTATCACACAAAGTCGAGAAGAGCCTCAGATTATGAACGTCTAAAGTATAGTTACTTTAACAAAATAGTCGTAAAAATTGTTGTCAGAAGCGGGTAACGCGACTCGAACGCGCGACATTCACCTTGGGAAGGTGACGTTCTACCACTGAACTATACCCGCAAAACTATTCCTAATCATAGCATTGACCCCCCGACGAGAGCAACTGCTCTAGGCTGTTTTTCATCATCGCGCCGGTTTGTCCAGAAACGCTAAACTGTAAAGCTTCCCGATAGACTCGCCGCCGGATGATCAAGAATATTCGCCGTCCCACCAGAAGACTCGACTTCCCCTTTGACAAAAGACCATAACCTCTGCTGTAGGAGGGGTTAAGACAATTTCTGATGCCCCGTTACTGGGTACTAATCAACGCCTTCTGTTGCAGAGAAGTCGGTCGAGTTATCTTAGAAAAACGATAACTTCCCTCTCTAATCCCACATTCTACCATATTCAGGTAAATCGTTTCTAAGTCCTCCAATAAAGTCCGAAAACTATTTCTAGGGATCTTCCCTTGATTCTGTTCTTTTCTCTGTTTAGATTGCACCGATTCACTGCGCCTCGGTTTAATCACATTCAGGGAACTATCATCAATTTCTTCATCCTCAAATAGTCAAGGAGCTAGAGATTGTTTTCAATGCCATTTGTCGATAATATCACTGGATAATTTTGAGAGGTTGGCAAGGTTTCTTTCAAAATGCCTCTGAGATTGGACAGGAATTTAGGGGGTATTTTCTGACAAAGAATCACTATAATTAAATAAAAATGGTACGCTATTTTTTCCCGATCCATCCATGACTAAAACCCGGGGCATTTGCGCTCCACCTTCCCGCCAAGCTTCGATCGCTTCTTTCTGTAAAACCAATCCGCCTCCCTGTTCTTTTAAAGTTTCTGCTAATAATCTTTGTGCCTCAGCTTTCCCTTTAGCGCGATTAATTTCTGCTTGGGCCTGTTGTTCTGCTTCTTGGGTGATATAAACGGCTCTTTGGGCGCGTTGTTCTGCGATTTGTTTATCTTCGACAGCCCGGGCAAATTCTGGAGAAAAATTCAAATCTACCACACTGGTATCTAAAACTAGAATACCATACTTTTCTAACCGAGTTGATAGGGCATTATCAAAGTCTTCTTTCAACTCACTGCGTCGAGTAATTGCCTCCTCTACGGTTCTTTTAGCGGCGGCAATTTTAAAGGATTCTTGGGTTTGAGGAGCGATAATTTTAGCGACAATATTTTGCAAGGTGCCTTGGGTTCTTCTAATGTCCACTACCCGGGTTGGATCGAGACGAAAATTAATCGCAAAACTAGCGGATAAATCCTGTAAATCTTTAGTGGAACTTTGGGCAGGAACTTCAAATTTTTGCACCGTAACATCGTAGATATCAACACCAGAGACAAAGGGAGGTTTAAAGTGCAACCCCTCCAATAAAACCCCGTCTTTAGCCTTTCCTAAAACACTTAAAACCCCCGCTTGTCCGGGGGTGATGATCACATAGGCATTAAAGGCCGCTAAAATGACGATAGTGACCAATAATCCCCCAATCAGGGAAAGTAAATTAATAGCATCTTTCTGGTTCACAGTTTATACTCCTTGACGAGCGACTAAAGCGAGAATTTTTGTTGTGATCGCTTGATTGACAGGCATCACTGACAGACGATTTCCTGTCCTTACTAATAATAATTCATCGGCGGTAAAATTTTGTTTTAAAATTCCCAGAGGCAGCAGTTGGGGAAAAAGGCGATCGAACTCAACTTTAACCGTCCACCAGCGCGGGGAATCTGGAGAGGATTTAGAATCATAGTAGGGACTATCGCGATCGAATTGTGTGGGATCGATCGTATCGGTTTCCACTACGCGCATCAAGCCGACAATCCCCGGGGGGGTGATATTAGAATGATAAAAAAAGGACAGATCTCCCCGCTTCATCTGACGGAGAAAATTGCGGGCCTGATAATTTCGCACTCCCTCCCAAATAGTTTGACCATCTTTTTTTAAATCCCCGATACTATAGACATCGGGTTCCGATTTCATTAACCAGTAATTTAAATTCATCATTTATAGTTGTGATTAATTCAAATAAGCTCAAAAATATTTTTAGCCGTTCCTGTCAGCCTTGTTGCCATAGGGTTAAATATAATTGACTTTAGCTGCTTTTGTAGTTCTACTCAAACAATTATTGGTAAGAATGTATCTAAAAATACTTTTGTTAGCGACAATTTTTAAGGACTATGAGCCTTCAAGTCTAGCTATTCTTGGCAACCGTCAGTTTTTCCCTATAGCTAAAAATAATTTATTCTCCACTATTAAATCGCTCAAATAAGCTGTAAAATAGGTCACATTGCCCTAAAAATTTCTAGCCAATCCATAGATTATCGGTGTTCCAAGCCACTCGCCGCCGTTTAGCCTTATGGTACACTGTTGTCACTGCCATACTACTGCTTTTTCTCGCTACGGGAATGTATTTTTATGTGCGCCATACCCTAGTGGATCGCATTGATGATACCCTCAAACACATCATTGAGGTGGTAAATCGTTCCCTCGTGATCGAATCGATTCCCCCGAACCAAGGACGTTATCGCGTCGATCCCCTTGCAAGTTTTCCCAGTCAGGGTAAATCCGTGGAGGACGATCATATAGATTTGGAATGGTTCGATCCCCAAGGTAATCTAGTTTGGTCAACTCTGGCCGAATCCTTAGATATTCCCCTCCATCCCCACCGTCAGGGGGAAACTATTCGCTTACCCGATGATCGTCTGCTGCGACAAATAACCGAAAGGGTGGAAATCGATCATTATGTTTTGGGATATCTGCGGGTAAGTCATCCTTGGTTTGAGGTGACAAAACCAATTAGACAGCTATTATTGGATTTAATCGTCGGAATTTGCCTGATGATTGCCAGTGTCGCTGGGATTGGTTGGTTTTTGTCCGGTTTAGCCATTCAACCAGTAAAAGAGTCCTATCAGAGTTTAAAACGATTTACCGCCGATGCTTCCCATGAATTACGCAATCCGATCGCCACTATCCAAACTAACGTGCAAATGGCGATCGCTTATCCCCAAACTGGCGATCAACGCTTGCGGGTGATCGAGCGTTTAACGGAAAGATTGGGCAATTTAGTCAATGATCTGCTCTTTTTAGCCCGTTCTGATAGTGGCATCGTCCAACCGATCGAGCAAGCTGTACCTTTGGATGCTTTATTGATGGAAGTGGTGGAAGAACAGCGTTTAATCGCCGATAAGCAGGGAATTTGCCTCTCTTTGTCGATTGTGGAACCGAACCAAGAGGATTTTTCCTACAGCGATGAAATGTTTACTATGGAGGGAGATTGGGATCAATTAGCTCGTTTATTCACAAATTTAATTTCTAATGCCCTAAAACACGCTTTTTTGCCCGAATATGAGCCTAAAAATGTGGCAGTGGAATTGGAAAAAAGTAAACGCGATCGACAATCGGTGTTACTGGTACGCATCAAAGATAACGGAATCGGGATTCCCGAGACTGCTTTGTCCCATATTTTCGATCGCTTTTATCGTCTCGATCCCGCACGGCAAAATTCCGCCACTTCCGGGGGAACAGGATTAGGATTAGCGATCGCTTTAGCAATTACCCTCAGTCATCATGGACAAATTAGCGTCGAAAGTCAGATCGATCAAGGAACAATTTTCACCGTCACCCTACCAAAAAGCCATCAACGGGAGAAAAAAACCGAAAAGTCAGAAGCTTAACACCTCTGACTTTTTTTCATACCCCCAAGGGAATTCGAATCCCTGTCGCCTCCGTGAAAGGGAGGTGTCCTAGGCCACTAGACGATGGGGGCTTAGATTTCAGACCTTTTTAAATATAACAATAATCTTTCCTAGAGTCAAGGGTTTTGGCAAAAAATTTTTTTATCCCGCCCTTGCACAATAGGATAGTCTAAATGAAGATGTTATCGCCCAAAATCCATGGCTGCCGATCCCTATAAAAGCCGACTGTTCAACCTGATCAACCGTCGCTTGATCCGTCTGAAAGATAACCTCGGCCGCGTTTCCCGTCGCGGTCAAAATGCGATCGCTATTGCCCTGCAAATAGCCATCTATCCCGTCTATTTACTGATACAATCCCTGCGGGTGACGGCTAATCAATTGGGGAACAGTCTCCAGAAACAATTATCACCCCCAGGCAAAGAGGGGACTGATGCGATCGCGGAATTTCTCCAGAGCTTATCCGACCAAGAAACGGCATTTATTGGCATAGCAGCCGACCTAGAGGATCAAGCTTTAGTTTTCGTCACTAACGATCACCAGACTGTTAAAATCACCGATAATCAAACCCAAAGACAAATAGAAAAACAAATTAGGACGGCACTGGCTAACTACGCCCTCGAAAAACGGAGAATTAAGCGATTAAATCCTCAATATCCGCCTCTATTACCAAATTTTACCGACAAAAATTCTGTCTTGTCTCCGATCCGTTGGTTTTGGAACCTACTACGCTGGGAACAACAGGGACAGATAGCGATCGCCATCAATCTATTCCAAGAATCCCATCTCGTCAAAACCTCGACACCACTCTCCTTACCACTGCCTAATTTAAATTCTCAAGCAATTTTAGAAGTTATTGACGAAAAATTAGCGATTTTCGAGACTAAATTTCTCGCTATCTCCCCCGCAATCCCAGGCAGTTTGAGCCACACCTCTAACCCCCCGTCCGATCTCGTTAACCAGTCCCCGACTCTGGAGAAAAATTCCTCCTATCTCTGGCGACTTTATTGGTTAATTTATGCGGCGATCAAGCATTTCTGGGCAAAAGAGAGGAATAATTTAGAATATAGTGCTGATTCACCCGCTTTATCGGCAAAATATCCCCTAAGTCTTCCTAATTCTCTGCTGATCACCTTCAAGCAACGTCTCCAAGATTGGCTAGAAAAACAAACCCAAGCGGATCCCTTCACGATCGGTAAACTCATCCAAGCGGCGATCGCTCACTTCTTTGCCTCTCGCCAATCCCTGACATTCTCCGCCGTCAGCGAGCAACCTTGGCTAGAATCCGTCGATATATTGGCTATTTCTCCCCAAGACTCCGAAAAACCCCGCCTTAATCCCGCTGATCCCCTTCCCCACTCCCCAGTCACTACAGCCGAGCCTGCTATCACAAAAAGAGCTTTTAGTCAAGAAAAACAAAATAAATCTTTACAAAAAATCCCCCCAGGCGCCGCTGAAATTACTGCCAGAGAATCTCCCCCCGCCACCCAATTAGATCCCCGCTATGCTAGGGAGATAATTCAACCAATTAACGAGGAATGGTTAGAAACCGAATCAACCCCCGTCGGCTATGTTAAACACCCCTTAGAACGGATTTTAGAGGGATTAGATGCGATTATTTTATGGGTGGAGGAATTAGTCATTAAAATTTGGCGTTGGTTGCGGTACGATCGACGCATTTCTAAATTACTCAAACGCAAACGCAAACGCTAAATCGATCGAGCGGTTTTGGGTATAGTTGATCGGGTAGTCTTTCTGTTGTGAGAAACTTGAGACTATCTTTAGGGACTTACACCAATTTTCTAAACTAGCGGCAGAGATGGCTAGTTAAAAAAGGCACTCAACTGACCGATATTATCGTATGGGAATGCACCACTGTTTTATTGCTTTTGATAGTCCCTTCGATTAGTCCCAAACCCTATCAAACACCGAAACCAACTTTAAACTAACCAGAAAACTCGGCTTAGGAAAACAAGAATTAAGGGTGATGCTAAATCCGGTTATTTAAAGAATTATTTATTGCTCCTATTGCCTGTCCTGATATGTAGCCTATACTCAAGAGATTTAGTATCAGTTATCTTAAGGGTGAGTTACGAAGTCTCTGGTTTTAGGGAAAAGGGAACGGGCAACATGAGCCAGTCCTCTAGAGATGAGCCAAATTAGGTTACACTTCATCGGTAGAAGAAACGCTGTAACCTAATTCCGATGATGGCTGTACTTTCTGACTTATTTTCGGTTCTGTACCTGCCAACAATCTTTTAATATTACCCTGATGACGAACAATCACATAGATTCCCCCAATCAAACTAAATAAAATATAGGGGAGAGGTTGACCTAAAATAACCATTAAAATATTCACCACCAGCACCCCGATAATCGAACCTAAAGAAACAATCCGGAAAAGTGCGAGTATAACTAAAAAACTCGCCAAAGTTCCGCAAGCCACTAGGGGATTCATCACTAATAAAACCCCTAAACTGGTGGCGACGGATTTACCCCCACTAAAATTCAAGAAAATCGATTTACTATGACCGATGATTGCTCCCAATGCTGCCCCGATAATTAACCAATAATACCAACTTTCTGGGAGAAGATTGACATCAATAAAATATAGTCCTCGTGCCAGGGCTACTGCCGCCATTCCTTTTAACATATCAATTAATAATACCGTCGCCCCAGCAGTTTTTCCCAGAGTTCTCAACACATTGGTAGCCCCGGTGGAACCGGAACCATAGTCACGAATATCGATACCTTTGCTGTATTTACCGATTAAATAACCCGTGGGAATCGAACCGAGTAGATAGGATAAAAGTAAGATACCAAGACTGATAAGAATCGGAATAAGCATAAATTAAACCCAATTTTTAGCAAGAGCGAGTACCGTCATCAGTGTATCAGCCCGAAGACAAAAACTACTCACAGGGAACCATAGACAGGAATTGCCGCCCCGCGCAAGTCTTTCGCCCCTTCCCCCGCTAAAAAACAGATCACCTCGGCTAGAGATTGGGGACTTACCCAGTCCTTGGCATTTGCCTCTCCCATCGCTTCCCGGTTGCCCGGAGTATCGATAATACTGGGCAAAACCACGTTAGCGGTAATATTAGTCTGTTTGGTTTCTTCTGCGATCGCTTGGGTTAAAGCCACTACCGCCGCTTTCGAGGCACAATAGGCGGCCAAATTTGCCCCCGGTTGTACGGCACCACGAGAACCGATAGTGACGATACGACCATAATTATGAAGTTTCATCGAGCGTAAACAGTGTTTACACAGTAAAAAAGTGCTATGGAGGTTTAAATCAAACATTTTTAGCCAATCTTCATAGCTAAACTCCTCCGTCGCCCCCATAGTGAAACCCCCGACTAGATGAATTAAAACATCGACCCGACCGAGATCATCAATTAATCTGGACACGGCAGTTTCTTGGGTTAAATCCACCCTGACAAAGCGAATACGCTCAAATTCCGCCGCACTCAGCCGAGATTTCAGACGAGTCACCTCCCTTTCCTCCCGATAGGTTAGGGTCAGATGACCGCCATGGTGTAAAACCGCCGGAGTGACTCCTAAACCCAGTCCTCCCGTACCGCCGGTCAGCAATACCCGTTTATCTTTCATATTGATGGATAGATAGTCGATCGCTCCAATTATAGAGGATTTAACCGGTCAATTGGGCAATATTACAGCCTTGGTCGCCTGTCTAGGATTCCTTCATCGCTTGTTTTTTCTCCGCCTTCAGGTCGCGACTGCTGGCGGCGGCAATTTCCGCATCCATCAGGGTGCGTCCGGTGGCCGCCAGATAGACATCATCGAGACTAGGACGGGATTGGGCCATGCTAAACACGGGTAATCCCGATTCGGCTAGGGTTTGTTCAATTTTGCTTAAAGGATTGCTATTGGCCGTGACGATGAGATTCAGGGAGTTACCCTGGGCGGTATTAACTATCACTTCCTCGACAAAAGGCAGACGGGATAATAATTCTTTCGCTTGGAAAGCTTCTTCCTCTGGGGAAAATTCCCGCACTTTCAGGGTAATGCGATCGCCACCCAGTTGCTCCTTCAGTTGTGAGGGGGTGCCGCGAGCGATGACGATACCATTGTCGATAATTGCCAAGTTATCGGCCAAAGCGTCGATTTCTTCGAGATAATGGCTGGTAATTAATACACTGGTTCCAGCAGCCCGTAATTGTCGCAGAAAATCCCAGACAATCAAACGACTTTCGATATCGAGTCCCACAGTCGGTTCATCCAGCACCAAAACTTCTGGCTGGTGCAGTAATCCCGCCGCTAAATCCAGCCGTTTTTTGATGCCGCCAGAATAAGTCCCCGTTTTTTTGTCGGCGTATTCCTCTAATCCTAAAAGATTTATTAATTCTTTGATGCGCTCTCTTGACTTTTGAGCGGGAATGTGATAGAGAGCCGCTTGTAGTTGCAACAGTTCCAGGCCGGTGAGCATTTTATCGAGGGCGACTTCTTGGGCAACGTAACCCAGGCGTTTACGGGCGGATTTGGGGTTATTCAGGGCATCGACACCCCCCACCTCGATTTTGCCGCCATCGGGTTTAGCAAGGGTGCAAAGACAGCGAATCGTGGTGGTTTTCCCCGCACCATTGGGACCGAGTAAACCGAAGATTTCTGCCGCTGCCACGGTAAAGGAGATATCTTTAACCGCTGCTGTCTGACCGTAGGATTTTTTTAACTTTTCGATCGCCACCGCAAGGGTCATAAGCTGATTTTCGCCGACTTGAGCGAGACAATTTTTTTGTTAACTTTCTCGATCTATTTTAACCCAGATTCCCCACTGGAAAATGTGATATTATAGATTTGATCTGCTCACTGCGCTCTCTGCGGCGGTGATGACCGGCAGCTCAAACGGGCTTAGATAAACGATCTTCCCCTGGGTTGATGCTTGATCGAGACGCTTACCATCTCTAAATCTTCTGGAACTATCGTTTAGTTCTCACGGACAATTCTAGTAGATAGTTCCTGCAAGAAATCAGGCTGATTGTCTTTAATCTTTGCCTAGATTTGAGCTAGTTTTACAGATTTCTCCCTTCTTTGGCTCGCTTTTTTCGGTCTATAATCTTTGTTTTAATCGTTTCTGTAGCGGTTTTATTGCATTGATCTTTTCCTCTGTTGATTAAAAAATAGCGGTCTGTTACATCTTCAATTACCGTAACGGATCGAGGTTCCGATTTTTAACCACAATTTTTCGATAAATTCTCCTTTTTACCGAAGTTTATTGTCTCTCGAATGGGAAAATATTCAGCTAGTTTTAAGTAGCTGATTATAATTAAATTAAAAATGGTTTTTAGGTTCGATCCCCCCTGCCCTCCTGGATAAGGGGGGTGCTGATCCCCCCTTAGTCCCCCCTTAATAAGGGGAGCATCTGATAATTTTTAACGCCTACCTACTTAAGCCGGTAGATACTGGTGTTTCTTGGGGAGAGTTAGAAATTTTTTACCTAGATTTTCCAACAGTTTCCGAACCATCCACTTCGATAGCCTTAATAATGTTCGGGTCAATTTTATTAACTCGATCGAGTAGTAAAAATTCAACTCAATCGGTTTTGGAGAGAGCCAACTTATCTACAAAACTGCTCAAGATCGAGATCGGCTTTGTTGAAATGGAAAACAGGGATTATTCCCTAAAAAACTGGCAACTTTTTTGACTATGATAACGACAAGATTATCAGTATAGTTTTAAACTATCCTAGGATAAGCCCTATCTTGATCGCAGTATATATTTATGAGATTTAGTGAAATTGCCCAAAAATTAAGCCCTTTAGTCTCTGATCACAGTTTAACTGCCTATCCCGACAGAAATCCTGAAATTAAAGCCATAACTCCCATCGAAACCGCCTTAGTCGATACCATTAGCTATATCGAAGGGGGAAAATTTGCTGCCTTTGTCGCCAAAACTGAGGCTACTGCCCTAATTCTGCCCCTAGATGCCAATTTACAACAACAGGCCAACGAACGCGGCATCCCTTGGTTAGCTAGTGCCAATCCCCGACTTTTATTCGCCCACGCCATCAAATTATTCTATCAACCCTTTCAGCCCCAACCCTACATTCACGCCACCGCCGTGGTGCATCCATCGGCTAAAATCGGCCATAAAGTCGCCATCGGGGCCCATGCTGTGGTGGAAGCGAATGTCATCCTCGGTGATGGGGTGTGCATTCATCCTAACGCCGTTGTTTATCCTGGGGTACATATTGGCGATCGCACAATTCTCCACGCTAACTGTACCATTCACGAACGGGTACAAATCGGCAATGATTGCGTTATCCACAGTGGCGCTGTTATTGGTGCCGAGGGCTTCGGTTTTGTGCCAGTTCCCGAAGGCTGGTTTAAGATGGAACAATCGGGTATCGTGGTCTTAGAAGATGGGGTAGAAATTGGCTGTAATAGCGCCGTGGATCGTCCGGCAGTGGGAGAAACCCGCATCGGTAGCCAGACTAAGATCGATAATCTCGTCCATATTGCCCATAATTGCCAAATTGGCCAAGCTTGCGCCCTAGCAGGACAGGTGGGCATGGCAGGAGGCGTAAAATTGGGCAATCGGGTTGTTTTAGCAGGACAGGTGGGCATTGCCAATCAAGCAGTGATCGGGGATAGTGCGATCGCAACCGCTCAGGCTGGCATTCACAACGATATCGGGGCAGGAGAAGTGGTTTCTGGTTCTCCTGCCATGCCGCATAAGTTATTTCTCAAGGTAGCAGCTGCTTACAAGCGTTTACCCGAAATCTATCAAGCGGTTAAACAGTTGAAAAAATAGCCCTATTCGGGAGTCAGGGGTCAGGATTCAGGAGACAGGAGATTATTTCTATTTATTCTTCCGACACCCTACAGCCTACAGCCTCTTTCAAGTCAGTAGGATTATTGATTAGGGATTTTTAGGTAATAGGTACAACTTGCAGGCGTAACCCAAGTGCTCGCAAAACCTTAAGAACTGTAGCCAACTCTGGATTACCGCGGTTCGACAAAGATTTATAGAGACTCTCCCGTCCCAAACCCGTCTCACGAGCAATATGAGTTATCCCTTGAGAACGAGCAATATCGCCTAATGCTGCCACTACTAAGCTAGGATCGCCCTCTGCGAGGGCAGCTTCGAGATAAGCAGCGATATCTTCTTTTGTTTTCAAATGATCTGCTGTATCCCAAGCATAAGTCCGTATTGTAGCCATAGAGAACCTCCTATAAGTATTGGGCTAAATCTAATTTTAGCTGGTGCTTAAAAGAGGGTGGCTTTCATGCTCCCGTGTTACTATCGGTAATTAGTAATCAGCCAACATAGTGGTGTGAGCTTGTTTACTTCTTATCGTTTACTGTTTACTTTCGAGATACTCATGTTGCTCTTGCGTTATGGTATTACCGTGAGTGCGGTGCTTGGGTTGATTTTCTTGGCTGAATCCTCGGTTAAGGCACAAACTCAGTCCGCTGCCGATTTATTGAAGAAACCCCGACCTACTGCCAATCCAGTGTCTCAATTACCCGGTCCATCGGCGGCACCAGCAACCACGGAAGCGGATCCCAAAGCCCCTAATTATCTTAATCCTAGTGGTAATCCTCTAATTTTTCCCACCAAACCAGATGAGGTGAATATTAGGGTAGTACAACCGATCACCTTAAATCAAGCGATCGAATTAGCTTTAAAAAATAATCAGACCTTACAGACAGCCCGGGTCGATTTAGAAATCGCTCGCGCCCAATTAAAGGAACAACAGGCGGCCTTATTACCCACGGCCCAAGCGGAAACCAGTCTCACTCAAGATCAATCGGCAGCGGCCCAAAGACAGAATAATTTGGCTCGTCAACAGGGAAGGCCACCACTTAACCCTGAAGATAGTACCAACTTTCAGGGTAGTGTTCGGATTGTCTATGGGGTTTATACAGGGGGTGAACGGACAGCCCAGATTAAAAGGGCCGAAAAAGTGATCCGGCAACGGGAACTAGAGGTGGAACGAGTCTCGGAACAAACTCGTTTTGATGCCACCGATGCCTATTATGAATTGCAGAGGGGTGATGCTCAGGTAGCGATCGCCCAAGCTGCGATCGAAGATGCTAGTCAAAGTTTACGCGATGCTCAATTATTGGAGCAAGCGGGACTAGGAACCCGATTTGCTGTCCTACAGGCGGAAGTTGACCTCGCTAACGCTAACCAAGACTTAACCCGGGCGATTTCTACCCAACGCATCGCTAGACGACGACTGGCACAGATATTGAGTGTCGGTCAGCAGATCGAGTTAACCGCTGCCGATGAGATTCGCGAGGCGGGAACTTGGGGCTTAAGTCTTAATGATAGTATCGTTTTGGCCTATAAAAATCGCGCCGAATTAGAACAACAACTCTTACAGAGGGAAATTAGCGCCGAGGACCGCTCGATCGCTATTTCGGCGGTGATTCCCCAAGTAGACCTTTTGGGCGAGTATAATGTCCTCAACGATCTCAGTGATGAAGCTGGTTTTGGCGATGGTTTTAGCGTTGGTGGCCGGATTCGCTGGACTTTTTTTGATGGTGGTCGCGCTTTTGCTCGCGCTCGTCAAGCGGAAAGAAATATCGATCGCGCCGATACGGAATTCTCCCTCCGTCGCAATGAAATTCGCCTTCAGGTGGAGGAATCCTACTATAGTTTGATTTCTAACCAAGAAAACATTAAAACCTCGCAAAAAAGCATTGAATCGGCCACCGAAAGTCTGCGATTAGCTCGTTTACGCTTTCAGGCGGGTGTGGGAACCCAAACGGATGTGATCAACTCCCAACGGGATTTAACCGATGCCAGAAGCCGTTATCTACAGGCGATCGTCGATTACAATAAATCCTTGAATAGTCTCCAGCGATCGATTAGTAATTTACCGGATAATCGTTTGTTTGAAGTGCGTTAATTGTGGGATTTATTGATCTGTGGTGTGGGGGGAGATGGTCAAATCTCCCCTATTTTAAGGGGTTTCGATGATTCTAATCTGTTGTTCCCGCAATTGCTGCAGGGTGGGAGTTTCCCGTCGATTTTGTACCTAACGATAGGAATTACTGCGAAACAAAGCTGATCATAAATTGGACGGCTTTTTTTCTAGGCCGCTTGCAGAACATAAAAGGTGTAACCATAGAAGTTGCTGAATTTCTCAAAAAGTTTCATCTCTTCTTCAGTTTCACGAATAACCGATGAGCTACTTGGGCTGATTTCCAGCTGCCCGATTCGCTCAGAGAGAGGTTGATAATAATTTAGCCACCAAACCTGACTGGGCAGCCTCTGGGTAGAAAGTACCTTAAAACCAGACCTATTAGCCCGAACGATATTCTCAAACTCATTACCCATCATAGGATAGGCGTTTTGCCAATAGGCCACAGCAGGCTCTGGCAGCTCATCAGTAAACCAACTCATCTCCGAGATGACGGCAATCCCGTTGTTAGAAACAAGCGGTCGCCAGATTTTAAGGGCCTGCTCAAACCCAAGATTATAAGCAGCCCCCTCAGACCAAAGTAGATCAACTGAACCCACTGACCAATCAAGTTTAGCCATGTCACCATGAATTGGAATGATTAAATGCTCAAGACCAAGCTGTTTTGCTCGGGTTTTGAGTTCGTCGATAAAAACCGATGAGGAATCCACTGCCATGACAGGGCTTTGGTAGTATTGTGCCAGCAGTAAAGCACTAGCACCACTTCCACATCCTAGATCGGCAATTCGCGGCTTGAGGGGCAAAATAGAGAGATTACTCAAAATTTTTAGGGAGAAGTCAGAGTCGCCAGGCCCTTTATGGTCAAGTCCACGGTGTAAATCAGTTAAAGCGGCAACATACTCAGTTTGATTGTCTGTAGTCATAGAGATTTTTGCTGGCTCTAATCAGTGAAAACAGCCCATTCCTAGCTTAATCGGTTAGGCGATCGTTCCTGTCAGGGGGGAACTAGGACTAGCATAGGACTTAATCGGCATTCTTCCCGCTAAATAGGCTAAACGTCCCGCTTTTGCCGCCATTGCCATGGCTTGGGCCATCATAGCCGGATTAGCCGCCATAGCGATCGCACTGTTAATTAATAAAGCATCGGCCCCCATTTCCATGGCCCGGGCTGCTTCTGAGGGTGTACCGATCCCGGCATCTACCACCACGGGAATTTGGGACGATTCGATGATAATCGCGATATTTGCCTCATTTTTTAGTCCCTGTCCCGACCCAATCGGCGATCCTAGGGGCATAACCGTGGCGCAGCCAGCTTCCTCTAAACGTTTGGCTAAGAGAGGATCGGCGTTAATATAGGGCAGTACGGCAAAACCTTCTTTAACTAATTGTTCGGCCGCTTGCAAAGTTCCGATCGGATCGGGTAATAAATATTTAGGATCGGGAATAACTTCGAGTTTAATAAAGTTATTGTCTTCCTGTCCCAATAATTTGGCCATTTCTCGTCCTAAACGGGCCACCCGAATCGCTTCTTCGGCTGTTTGACAACCAGCAGTGTTGGGTAACATCCAAATTTTAGACCAATCGATCGCTTCTGCTAATCCCTCATGACCGGGTGCGTTCGTTTGTACTCGTCTAACGGCGACGGTGACAATCTGACATTCACTGGCACTAATACTTTCCTGCATAGTCGTCAGATTGGCATATTTGCCAGTCCCAGTCATCAAGCGGGAGTGAAAGGTTTTCCCAGCAATGGTGAGGCGATCATTTTGGGGCGATAAAAGCACTTGGGGTTTATTCTCAATAATAGTTAAGGACATAGGTGGAATAGTAACGGGTGATGGTTGATTAAAGCGATCGCATCGAAAATGGGTCAAAATAGGATTAACTTTGTCATTAATCACCAGGTCAGCGATTAAGGAAGCAGTGACAGGAGCTAGTAAAATGCCATTGCGATAGTGACCGGTGGCTAAAATCAGGTTATCACAGCTACTGCGGCCTAAAATGGGTAATTCATCCGCTGTACCCGGACGGAATCCCCACCACATTTCCTCGATTTCCCAGTCAGCTAAAGGAGGATAGAGACGGGTGGCCCGCTCAAAGAGGGTTTGTAGTCCTTGGGGTGTATTACCCGTTTGCCAGGCCACTGTTTCGGAAGTGGCCCCGATAATTAAACGACCATTGCGACGGGGAACCAGATAGGTTTGCGGACCGAATAAAACCCTAGTTAAGGTCTGGTTAGGAGGCATTTTTACCGCAGCCATTTGACCTTTGACGGGATGGATGGGGAGGGGTAAAAGTTGACTGGCCCAGGATCCCGTCGCTAAAATGTAAATTTTTGCTTCTAATTCCCCAATTGAGGTATAAATACTCTTGACTTTTCCCTGCTTTTGTTGTAGGGCGTGGACTTCTACCCCTTGGCGAATTTCTACCCCTAAATTTTCGGCCGCTTGTTGCAGCGCAGTCACTAGCTGCCGGTTATCTACTTGTCCATCGTCGGGATACCACCAACCACCGACCACATCTTTACCTAGTCCGGGTTGGTAGAGGTGAACTGCATTGCTGTCTAACCAAATTTTATTAGCTGTATTGGCAGCAATAGGCTGATCTAGCTCGTAAATGGGAGCAAGAATACCACAGGGATAGTAACCGATGTTTATCCCCGTTAAATCCTCGATTTTGCGGCTCCATTCTGGATATAGCCATCGCGATCGCAGACAAAGATCGAGAAAGGGACCCGGGGGAATCTCTTCCGCATGGGGGGCCAACATTCCCGCAGCCGCACGACTAGCGGCCTGAGCTATATCTCGAACTAGGAGGGTAACTTTTGCCCCCCGCAATTGCAAATCGACGGCGATCGCTAATCCGACGATACCACCGCCCACGATCAAAATTTCGCTAGTTGAGTTCATAAAGTCTCTGTCCCCCAAAATAATTACTGAAATAACAAGGAATCAGAAGTGACAAAAAGAAAGACGCAGTAAAATAACATATATAGTTTTTTTATCCCAATTAATCATAATTTTTAGCTTGATTGACTACTAAACTCGCAATTAGTGAGCTGAGAGGGGCAAGAAGTGAGGCCACTGGCATAATTTAAGCTTAAGTTGACATCCTCACCGCCGTAAAACGGACGGCGATTCCCAAACCTCACGATTTGAGTTTCTGCTTCTTTCCCGAAGGATTTTTCGCACCTGCCGCCCCAGTTTTACTCTGTTCCGGTCTTATGGTCGCTCTACAGACTGACACCGCAAGCCCTGCGGCCAAAATGTTTTTACTTGCGTTAACATCTCGGTCATGGTGAGTCCCACAGTCTGGACAATCCCACTCTCGAATATTTAACGGCATTTTCTCAGCAATATACCCGCAATTACTACACCGCTTAGAACTAGGAAACCATCTATCTATTTCGATGTAATTTCTCCCATACCAACGGCATTTGTAGGCTAATTGTCTAGTGATTTCTCCCCAACTAACGTCAGATATTGCCTGAGATAATTTAGGGTTTTTGACCGTATTCTTGACGGCTAAATTCTCAACCACAATCGTTTGGTTTTCACGAACTAATTGAGTGGTTAGCTTGTGTAAATGGTCTTTTCTGCTATCGGTAATTTGAGCGGGAACTCTGGCTACTTTGATTGTTGCTTTTTCTCGATTTTTTGACCCTTTCTGTTTTCTAGAAAGGCTTTTTTGTGCCTTTCGCAGTCTCCGATAATGCTTGTTAAAATGCTTAGGATTAGATACTTTGTCACCATCGCTAGTAATCACGAGGCTACTAATTCCTAAGTCAATTCCGATGGCTTTATCTGTTACTGGTAAAGGCTTGATCGTTGGGTCATCGAATCTAATTGAAATATGCCAACATCCAGAAGGATGTAATCTGACTGTTACTGTACTTGGTTCACATCCGTCTGGTATTTGTCTTGACCATCGAATAGGTAAAGGTTCTGTGCATTTAGCTAAATAGATTTGTTTGTCTTTGAACTTAAAAGCAGATTTGGTAAATTCGGCACTTCCTCCTTGATGTTTTTTCTTAAAGTTAGGATACTTAGTACGACCAGCAAAGAAATTAGTGAAAGCTGTTTGTAGGTGTCTTAACCCTTGTTGTAAAGGTACACAGCTTACTTCGTTTAAAAACTCTAATTCTTCTTGTTTTTTCCAATCGGTTAGCATTGAAGACGTTTCAGCATATCCTACTCTTTCTTGCTTTTCGTACCATGCTTGTGTTCGTTCGTGGAGAGCTTTATTGTAAACTAATCTTACACAGCCCAGTGTGCGCCGCCATAGCGACTCTTGTTCGGGTGTGGGGTAAAATCGAAACGAATAGGCTTTTTCCATACCTCGTATTTTAGCATATATTTTGTAAATGCGCTAATATTTAACAGTAAAGCCGTCGCAGAACGACGGGGTTTCAGACCCAAATTTTCGATGATTTGTAGTCGATCTTTTCTAAGCTTCCCTTTTTTTTAGAGCATTATGACTTCCCCTGCTGTCGATCGAGTTTATCAAGGTCAATTCGGAGAGTTTACGATTACGGATAGCGATCGCCTAGGTGTGCGTCTCTACCGTCTGGGGTTAAATTTAGCGGCTTTTAGTTTCGCTGTCGCTACAATTATAGTTCTCACCCGACCGCAATTATTGCCCCTGACCAACCTTTTATACATTGGTTTTTGTCTGGGGTTAGGCATCAGTTTATTGACTATCCATATTTATTTAATTCCCCTCCATCGTCTCCTGCAAGTTTTTTGGCTAATCGGGGCGATTACTTCCCTGATTTTCAGCCTTTATTCTCACCTTTCTCCCCTAGAATTTGTCTATCACCATCCGGTGAGTTTATTTGGTGTGGGCTTTATTTTTGCTAGTCTTACGGGGATTTATTTCAAAGAAGCTTTTTGTTTTAATCGTCTAGAAACCAAGTTTTTAACCCCTCTAGTTCCCACTCTTTTACTCGGTCATCTTTTGGGGATATTGCCCTTAAATTGGGAGAAGGGTCTATTAATTCTCTGGGCGACTTTATTCGTTATCTTTGCTCTGGGAAAGTTAAGCCAACCTATCTCCAACGATATCGGTGATAAATCGGTCTTTGAACACCTTAATCATTGATAACTGATTACTGATAACTGTTACTTATCTGGGGGACTCTATGGTGGCCGGATTAGCAGTATTGGGAGTCTTGCTGGTGAATATTTGTATCAAACTAAAACCGACAAAAGCGAGTAAAGCTATGCCACCAATAGTAGTAACAATTTTACCCACGAGATTTTCTGTGCGGGGTTGTTCGGGGGCATCCTCGTTGGGATCCTCCGAATGGGCAAAACGATTGTAGAGGAAATCGAGAGCTTCATTGCGGAGTTCGTAGTAACGGGGATCCTCGGTAATTTGGGAACGAATCCGGGGACGAGTAAAAGGCATCTTTAACACCTCCCCGATTTTAGCGCTTGGACCGTTGGTCATCATCACCAAGCGATCGCACAAAAATAAAGCCTCATCGATATCGTGGGTAATCATCAACACCGTTAACTGGTGTTCTTGCCAGATTTTCAGCAATTCTTCCTGTAATTCCTCTTTGGTGATCGCATCTAGAGCCCCAAAAGGTTCATCGAGGATGAGGACTTGGGGACGAATGGCCAGGGCGCGGGCGATCGCTACCCGTTGTTTCATACCTCCCGATAATTGGGGGGGTTTTTTCTGGGCTGCTTCTGTCAATCCCACTAAGGATAGATTGTCTTCCACAATCTTCACCTTCTCAGCCTGAGATTTTTGGGGATAAACCGAATTAACCCCGATATAAACGTTCTCAAAGGCAGTTTTCCAGGGCAAAAGCGAATAATTTTGGAATACCATCATCCGGTCCGGCCCCGGTTCCTTAACCTCTTTATCTTGTAGCAGCACTTGCCCACGACTAGGAGAAGAAAACCCCGCCACCATATTTAAAAGGGTCGATTTACCACAGCCGGAGTGACCGATAATGCAGACAAATTCCCCCTCATTAACTTGCAGCTCCACACCGTCTAAAACGGTGTAAACCCCTTCGGGGGAGGGGTATTCTTTGGCAACATTACTAACTAATAAAAAAGGCTGGGTGGTGGTGCTGGAATTCACGGTCTTATCGGTAAAAGTTTGCATAATTCGTCCTAGATTTATTTTAAGGTGGGCAAAGCCCACCACAACTATTAATTAGCGACGGGATCATCGAGGAGAACTTCTGAGACGCGATAATCGCGACGGATCGAGAAACGTTCCAGATAGCCGATCGGATCGTCAGGATTGAAAATAAGACGATCAAAGAGGGCAAAACTGTGGCGATCGGGTTCCAAATCGGGAAGGCCCAAGGACCTGCAAGCTTCACCAAACAGATCGGGACGACGAACGCGTTCAATCACTTCCACCCAGTTGCGGGGGAACGGTGCGTAACCCCAACGAGCAAGCTGAGTTAGGGTCCATAGGGCTTCACTCCGGCCTGGACAGTTAGCTTGATCGACGTAAAACTGATTAAATCGGAATAGGGGTTCGGGGGCAGTTCCTAAACCGCGATCATAACCATCGAGGAAACCGGGGCGGATAATGGCCCTATCCACACCCACATACTGGGGCTGACTGAGAATATTAACGATATGTTCTCGATTACGCTGATCATCGCAGTATTCGCAGGCTTTAATTAAAGCTTTCACCATGGCGATATGGGTTTCGGGATGTTTCGCTGCCCAAGTTTCCCTGACTCCGAGAACTTTTTCCTGGTGTCCGGGCCAAATATCAAGATCGGTGGCGATAACGTAGCCTAATTTTTCGTGAACGGCGTAGGAGTTCCAGGGTTCCCCCACACAATAACCGTCGATATTACCCGCTTTTAGTAGGGAAACCATCTGAGGAGGCGGAATTACGGCTAAATTGACATCACTATCGGGATCGATGTCGCCACTAGCTAACCAGTAGCGTAAGAGCAGATTGTGCATGGAGGCGGGGTGAACCATGCCAAAAGTGGCGATTTTATCGGGACTTTGCTGGAGGGCCTCCTTTAAGTCCTCCAGTTTTTCTACCCCCAATTCCCTGTATTTATTGCTGAGGGTGATGGCGTTACCGTTGCGACTGAGTACCAAGGCGCTAATCACGGGGACAGAGGGCTTATTTCCAGCCCCAATCGTCATGCTGAGGGGCATTCCCGCCACCATCTGGGCCGCATCGAGACGACCGGTGGCTACTCCTTGGGCGAGTGCTTTCCAGTTGGGTTCCCGTTGCAGGATAACATCCTCTAATCCTTCCTCGGCGAAGAAACCTTTCTCTTTGGCGATCATAATCGGGGCGCAATCGGTGAGGGGGATAAAACCGATGGTGGGATTGGTTTTTAGTCCGGTAGCTTGGCCGATCACTGTTACCGGTCCGGTGGGTTGACCGACTTTCTTCGATCGCTTCTGTTGGTTGAGGAAGTAAACGATCTCGTTACGGAGGGAGTAGTAACTAGGGTGGTTAACTACTTCCAAACGATGCCGGGGCCGGGGAATGGGAACATCGAGAATCTGACCGATATGGGCCTCCGGACCGGTGGTTAACATCACCACTCGATCGGATAGTAGTAAGGCCTCATCCACATCATGCGTGACCATGATACAGGTAACGTGGCTTTCCTCGACGATTTCCATCAAACGTTCCTGTAAATTGCCTCTGGTTAACGCATCCAGCGCCCCAAAGGGTTCATCGAGTAGCAGGACTTTTGGCCGTAGGGCCAAAGCACGGGCGATCGCTACCCGTTGTTTCATGCCTCCCGATAATTCTCCCGGTCGTTTGTTGGCGGCATGACGCAGGTGTACCATATCGATACTATGTTCGATGACACTTTTGCGTTCAACAGCCGGTAGATGACGCAGCACGCGGTTAACTCCTAGGGCGATATTTTCCCGGACGGTTAACCAGGGCAGCAGGGAATAATTCTGGAACACTACCATGCGATCGGGACCGGGACCTTTAATTTCTCTTCCCTCTAAAATTACCCCTCCCACCGTCGGGCGATCGAGTCCAGCGACCATATTTAAGAGGGTGGATTTCCCGCAACCGGAATGACCGATTAAAGAGATAAATTCCCCTTGAGTAACGCTGAGATCGATATTTTTCAGGGCGATATATTGACGGCCATCCGGCAGTGGGAAAACCTTATCAATGTGATCGACTTCAATAAATGCAGACATTTTCAGTTATCAGTTATTAGTTATCGGGTGTGGGGTGGGTTTGGTAGCTAATAATTTAGTTTTGAAACTCACCCACTTTTATCTACACAATTAAACTTATTTATTTTCTTCCGGTACAACTAATTTAGCGATGTAGGCCATGAGGCGATCGAGTAAGAAACCAACAATACCCACATAAATCAGAGCGAGGATAATTTCACTGATCATGGAACTATTCCAAGCATCCCAGATAAAGAAGCCAATTCCTACGCCACCGATCAGCATTTCTGCCGCTACAATCGCCAACCAAGATAAACCGATACCGATTCTTAATCCTGTGAAAACGTAGGGAACAGTAGCGGGAAAAAGAATGTTGAAAAAGTATTCAACTTTGGATAATTTCAGCACTCTAGAGACGTTTTTATAGTCTTGGGGAACCTGTTGTACTCCCACGGCTGTGTTAATAATAATTGGCCAAATTGCTGTAATAAAAATTACAAATATGGCACTAGGTTCGTTATTGCGAAAAGCCGCTAGGGAGATGGGTAGCCAAGCTAGGGGGGGAACGGTACGCAGGATTTGAAAAATCGGATCGATCGCATCATAAATTAGGGCGCTACTACCGATTAAAATACCCGCAGCGATGCCAACAATAGCAGCAAGGGTAAACCCGACGGCCACCCGTTGTAAACTAGCTAAAATTTGCCAGAATAATCCCACATCCGTGCCACCATTATTGAAGAAGGGATTAATAATTAATTCCCAGGTATCGCTAACCACTTTGGTGGGACTAGGAAGGGGAGCATCGGGACTAAAACAGAGTATTTGCCAGAGGAGAAGGAAAATTAATAAAGCAATCGCCGAAGTTGCTAGTTTGGGTAATTTTTTTTGCAGGTCTTTTACCCATTTCGGACCTTGAGAACGACGAGAAATAGAAACAGCCATAATCAGTTATCAGTGGTTGAGTTATCAGGGCTTGAGGGGTTCAGTGGTTCATTGATCAGCTTTGATCTTGGCTTGACCCCAAAGAATTTCAGTTATCAGTTATTAATTACCAGTTATCAGCCAATCATGTTTAACTGAACTGATTACTGGTCACTGATTACTGCTCACCGATTTAAACCTTTTTAATCTTGAGAGATTTCAGGTAAGCGGTGGGATTTTCGGGGTCAAAAGTAACACCATCAAAGAAAGTTTCCACACCGCGGGAGATAGAGGTGGGAATTTGATCGGCCGGAACATTGAGGGCTGTGGCGGCTTCTCTCCAGATATCTTCCCGGTTAACTTTATCAACTAAAGCTTTGATGTCTGTATCGGCGGGAATATAGCCCCAACGGATGTCTTCAGTCACAAACCAAGTATCATGACTCTTGTAGGGATAGGAAGCGTTATCAGCCCAGAATTTCATGGCTACGGGGCTATTTTCGATCTTGCGACCATCACCGAAATCGATATTACCCTGCATTCTGCCCAAGATATCGGCGGGGTCAATTTTCAGCCATTCCCGTCCTGAAATAATCTCGCACATTTCCTTAACATTAGCGGGATCATTGCACCATTGCTGCGCTTCCAGAACAGCCATGGTTAAAGCTTTTGCCGCTTTGGGATTTTTATCCACCCAATCGGCGCGTAAAGCGAAGGCTTTTTCGGGGTGATCCTTCCACAGTTCCCCAGTAATCAGGGCTGAATAACCGAGTTTTTTGTTAACTAATTGGGCGTTCCAAGGTTCCCCCACACAGAAAGCTTGCATCGTGCCGACTTTCATGTTAGCCACCATTTGTGCCGGAGGAACAACAATTAGGGATAGATCTTTATTCGGATCGATGCCGCCGGCGGCTAGCCAATAGCGCATCCAGAGATCGTGAGTACCACCGGGGAAAGTGACAGCAGCTTTAACTTCTTTGCCCGCAGATTTAGCTTTAGCGAAGGATTCTTTCAGTACACCGCTATCGAGGGCAACTTTTAGATCCATGTATTCGTTAGCCACAGAAATCCCTTGACCGTTGGTATTCAAACGCGCCAGAATATACATCGGTACGGGCTGTTTGGTGATTTTGCCCAAGGTCATTAGGTAGGGCATGGGGGATAAAATATGCGCCCCATCGATACCGTTACCCGCCGAACCTAATTCGAGGTTATCCCTGGTGGCAGCCCAAGAGGCTTGTTTCATCACTTGCACATCAGGCATCCCGTGTTTAGCGAATAAACCTTTTTCTTTGGCGATAATTAAGGGGGCAGAGTCAGTGAGGGCAATAAAACCTAGTTTAGCGCTGGTGACTTCGGGAGTTTCTCCACCAGCAACGGGGGAAGCGGCAGGACTGCCGGCCGCCGGGGAGGGACTGGTTGCGGTATTATTGGGAGTGGCGCAACCGTGGAGAATTGCGGTTCCTACGGCAGTTGCCCCAGCAGTGAAGATAAATCTACGTCTGGAAAGTTTACTCATGGACTAAAAAATCGTGATTAGAAACTAAACAAAGGTGATGAAACGGTGAAAAATTCTCATTATTTCCCCCAACTGACTGCGGTGATAACCGAGAAGATTTCTGGAAAGTAACTGTTGATTCAGTAAGGGTGCTTTAATTATTTGTATCTCTCGATCGCTTTTGCTTCTCCATCTGGGGAGATTTAGCAGTAGTTTTTGTCTAAGAGATTTTTTCTAGAAGCATAACAGTTTTAAGGAGTCAATAGATAGATAGGGTCGGTTTTTGGTCATCTGGGCTAGAAAGATCAGCTTATTTCAGGGTTATTACCGAAGCAATTAACTTAAATTTACAGTCTTCAACGGGAAAGATAGTATAGATTGTTACAAAATATTGTCAGCCATGTAATAAAAGCATACAAATTTGTCTGTAACGCATGGTGGGACGATGGGGATTTTTAGCCATCTTGACTCAGTTATCGGATTTGAGTTTGCAGTTCAATGATTACCAGTTGGGTGCAGCTCACATTTGTGAATCTCTCCCAGTGATGGTGAGCAGCAGAAGTTATTAAAAGAAGGCGAAGGCAATTCGCCCCTACAATAATGTTATTGCGCCAAGGTAGGGGCGCATCGTGGTCAGTGAGTTTATCGAACTGCGTGCGCCCAAAATGTAATAAGCTGCCCGCGTATTTAAATTGCTTGTGGAGATGAGGCACTCTTGCACTCTTGCAACAGTAAAGAGATTGAGGGAGATTCGGCTAATCTAAGAATAAGCGGTTTAAATACGTCTTAGCTGATTGAATTTTGGCAGCATCAAACAGAGGTAACTTAAATGTCCGAAAAACAAAAACGACGGGTTCAGAAAAACGACGGCTATCAAGCTAAAATTGATAAACCCCCCGGTAAACCGCCCTGGGGTGGTTCTAATGTTAAACCGCCACCAAATCAGGACAAGGAGAAAAAATAAAATCTTGGGGACTATTCCCTCTTTTACCCGTTCCCTGTTCTAACTGCTCACTGATAACTGATAACTGATTATGGCTTATTCTCGCATTAAAAAACTAGCAAATTATCTACGACCCCATTGGCAAATAGTAACTGGGGGGGTAGTTGCTTTGCTGATTGTTAATCTTTTGGGTGTTTACATACCGCTTTTAATCCGGGATAGCATCGATGATTTGAGTAAATCTTTTGACTTCCAAAAAATCATTTACTATGTGATCATTATTGTCGCTTTAGCCTCAATTATGTGGTTTATCCGCATGATTTCCAGAGTGCTATTATTCGGGATCGGTCGTCAGGTAGAGTTCGATCTTAAACAAAAAATCTTTCAGCATTTATTAACCCTCGAACCTGCCTATTTTTCTCGACAAACTTCAGGAGATTTAATCAACCGTGCCACTAGCGATGTAGATAATATCCGTCGTCTGGTGGGGTTTGCTTTGCTCAGTTTGGCTAATACTTTTTTTGCCTATGGATTAACTTTGCCCGTGATGTTAGCGATTCATATTCCCCTTTCAGTTGCCGCCATTTCTGTCTATCCTTTGATGTTAATTGCTGTGCAGTTATTTAGTGGTCGTCTCCAGCGGCAACAGCAAAAAGTACAAGAAAAACTCTCGCATCTGAGCGATTTAATTCAAGAGGATATGAGTGGTATTACTCTGATTAAAATCTATGCCCAAGAAGGTAACGAGTGCCTAGCATTTAAGCAAAGAAATCGTGAATTACTACAGGCTAATTTAGATTTAGTCCAGACTCGTAATCTTCTTTTTCCCCTGATTGAAGCTTTAGCCTATGTAAGTTTATTGGCCTTGCTTGCCCTAGGTACTAGACAAATTATAGCGGGTAATATCACCATTGGGGACTTTATTGCTCTGTTAATTTTAGCCGAAAGATTAGTTTTTCCTACTGCCTTATTAGGTTTCACTATTACGGCCTACCAACAGGGAGAAGTAAGTATTGATCGCCTGGAAACTATCCTGTTAGCTGAGGCTAAAATTAAAGACAATGCCGATTGTATTCACTTAAAAAATATTCAAGGAAAAATTACCGCCAAAGCCTTGACTTTTTCCCATCCTGATGCTAAGGAACCAGCCTTAAAATCTCTTTCTTTTACCATTAATCCGGGGGAAACAGTAGCGATTGTCGGTGCGATCGGATCGGGAAAATCTACCCTTGCTAACGCTATTCCCCGTCTGTTGAATATTGCCGAGGGACAGTTATTTATTGATAATCAAGATGTGACTCAAATTGCTCTTGAAGATCTGCGAAAAGCGATCGCTTATGTTCCCCAAGAAAGTTTTTTGTTTAGTACCACCATTGAAGATAATATCCGTTATGGCGATCCGCTGCTGAATTTTTCGGCAGTGAAATCGGCGGCCAAACAAGCGAGAATTGAGGAAGAAATCGAGAATTTCCCGCAAAAATACGGAACTTTAGTGGGAGAACGTGGGATTACTCTTTCCGGGGGTCAACGTCAGCGGGCCTCTTTAGCGCGTGCTTTAGCCATCCAAGCACCGATTTTAATCCTTGATGATGCCCTATCTAGCGTCGATAATCAAACGGCCACGGCTATTTTGGAAAATCTCGCTCAAGAAAGCCAAAAAACCGTGATTTTTATCTCCCATCAATTATTGGCCGCTGCCACTGCTGATCGCATTTTTGTCATGAATCGCGGAGAAATTGTCCAGATGGGAACCCACGAGGAGTTAATCGCAATCCCCGGAGTCTATCAAAATCTCTGGCAACAGCAGCAGTTAGAGTCTAAGGTTTTAGATTAGCCGATAAAATAAGGAATCTGCTAGTTATTAGGATTTAACCCAGATTTTCTGGCTATTTTGTCGATTTAATGGCAGTAAAAGCCCAGAATCTCACTCAACACTTTATCAAAATTTCTAGCCAATTTTTGTGTTATCTTGATTTCTCGTAGCACAGGTAATGTGCTAAAAACCTCAGAGAAGTTCAGTTGCACCGAGAAATTCATGCTTAAAAATCTGACTAAAACCGCTCTTTTAGCCACTGCTACCCTGATCGGTGTCCCTAGCGTCTTAATTCAGCCGACATTTGCCCAAACGCCTAGTCTAGGAGGGAGTAAAACTCGATGTTTATACTTCTGAAATTGATGATGACTCAATCAACAAAAAAGAACCGGTGACACTGACAATGGTTTCCCCAGTTAGCGATGTGGTGGAAGGGCAAATTTTGGTAATTAACAAAGACGATAACACCGTAACGATTGATAATTTTGCTGCCGCAACTCCCCCAGAAATGCAGCCAGTGGGATTAGCTGTCACTACCTGCCAAGGTAGAAATACTTTTAGCGGAAAAAGTCAAGCAGGAACACCGGTTAGTTTTACCCTAGAAAACAATCTTCGCACCATTACAGTTAAGCATGGTGGTGATTCCTTCACGGGAGTCTGTCACTAAAACTACCTGAAGATGGGTTAAAAGTCTTGTTAGTCCTCTTTAACTTGAGCATCTCAAAAGGTGGTTGTTATATTAACCCAGCTTTTTTAATTATAATTAGTTATCTTTTAGCGACAATGAACAAGAATCAACTTTTAACCGAACCTTTTTTACAATTACCCACCGAAATATCAATACAAGTGGTTTGGTTTACGGAATTTTTTGGCACTCGTCATCAGGTACGCTACGGGGAAAAACTAGAGAAAGTGGCCCCCGCTCGTACTAGCAAATTAACTAGAGTTAGAGAAGATGCTCAATCGAGAACCCTTGAAGCTTATCAATCTTTAACCGATCGAGAAATCTGGCGACATCAGGTCGAAATTACTGATTTAAATCCCGGGGAAAGGATTCCCTATCAAGTCACCAGTTTTCAAGAAAATACAGCGATTAGAAGTGATATTTATACCCTTACCCCAAGACCAAAAAAAGGAACTAATCTCAAAATTCTGCTCACTTCCGATCATCAATTAATGCCTATGACTGCCGCTAATTTACAAAAAGTTAGCGAAACTATTGGACAGGTAGATGCGGTTTTTTTAGCGGGAGATCTAGTTAATATACCCGATCGAGCTTCCGAATGGTTTGATGATAGTCGCGGTGGGGCATTCTTTCCCTGTTTACAAGGTCGTGCTAATTATCCTCTTATCAAGAATGGTATTCAGACTATTTATAAAGGGGGAGAAATTATTCAAAATGCTCCCTTATTTCCTGCTCTTGGTAATCATGAAGTTATGGGCAGATTTTCTACTTCTAGAGGTTTAAATGAACAGTTTAAAGATGCTATTCCTCAGTTTATTGCTAAAAAACTAGCGGGGGATACAGCAGCAATTAATGAAAACTGGTTAAAAAATTATGCTTTTAACACAGAAACCTACGAAGAAATTTTTTCTTTGCCTCAAAATAAATATTATTCTCTAAACTTTGGTGATATTCGTTTGGTGGTTTTATATGTTACTAATATCTGGAGAAATCCCAATTTAGAACCCAATGCAAGGGGAAGATATTACGAAAATCAAACAGACTTAGATAGACCAGATCACTGGGGTTATGGTCAGCATATTTTTGAGCCAATTGCCCAGGGTAGTTCTCAATATCAATGGTTAGAAAAAGAGTTAAGTAGTCGAGAATTTCAAGAGGCTAAATATAAAGTAGTTATGTTTCATCATCCTCCCCATACCCTAGGAGTAAATATCGTTCCACCTTACACCGATCCCGTGCCGACAATTCAACGGGATGCCACGGGAAAAGTTACATCGGTACGTTATGATTATCCTCAAGAAAATGATTATATTATTCGTGATCTGATTCCTTTATTAGAATCAGCTAAGGTTAATTTGGTTTTTTATGGTCATTCCCATTTATGGAATCGTTTTCTTAGTCCTAATGGTATGAATTTTCTCGAATCTTCTAACGTTGGTAATAGTTATGGTGCTTATTTAGGTGATAAAAAACGTCCTGTCCCTCTTGATAGAAATTATGCGGCTATCGGTAATCCCAATGGATTACCAGCAATTATCCCGAATATTGCCCCTCTAATGGATTGGGTTAATCAACCTTTACCCTATATTGCCAGTAATGATGTGACGGTTTTTAGCATTTTAGATACAGAAAAAGGAACCGTGAGCAGTTATCGTTTTGATACTCGTTATCCTGATTCCGAGGTAATTAAATTTGATGAATTTGACCTTTTTAGCGTCAGTGAAGCATAATAAAATTAAAAGATGCTGGTTAAATAGATTCTCTTAGGGGTAATTCTATGACTACTGTTACTAGCAATGACATTCAAAAATTGAAAGACTTACTCTCGGCAATGGGACAGGAAAACCGCGAGCAGATGACTTCCCCGCGAGAAGACACCCGCGAGCAAATTGATACGCTAAAGGAAGATAATCGCCAACAACTAGAAACCCTGAGAGAAGAAAATAACAAGCAACTTATTAACCTACACAAAGAAATCACGGAAGTCAAAATTATCACGGCTAAAATTGAAGGAACAATTCAATCCCAAGCAGTATTAACCCAAAAAATCCCCGATCTAATCGAGAAAGTTGGGGAATTAAAAAACTGGAAACAAGTAGCTATTGTCGCTATCACTGCTTTTACCAGTGCCACAATTACTTGGTCTATTCGAGGAGAAAATTTAAAACCTTAAGAAAAAATTTTCCCATAAAAAGCACCTACTTCTTCGTGGAGTAGGCGGTGAAATAAAAAAGATAAAACTGACAATTTACTTACTTAGCTCTACGCGCTAACAATCCTAAACCCATTAATCCTGCATAAATAAAAGCGGAAGTGGTCGGTTCAGGAACTTGAGTCGTACCATTATCAACAAATACAGGGCGATGGCAGACTGCTACGCAGTGCCTTCGGCATCGCACTACAATTGGTCAAGCAGCATATCGTACTCTGCATGGGAACCAACCCAGAACTAAATCACCATATCATCCTCTAATTGACCAATAGATGAGGTCGCCCTTGTTCTTCGTCGGTGAAGCCCCAATCAGTTTTTGGGTGGTGGGCAAGGATGCGATCAACTATCATTGTCAATTTCCTCCTGAGGAAGAAAGGGTAATACTAGATTGAGTCACTTCCCAAGTCAAATCTAAATCGACCTTGTTGTAGTCATGCACTAACTTATCGCGCATTCCAGCAATCTGCGGGGTTAATTTCGTTTTGGTTGCGAAGCGGTCTGTCGTCTAAATGCCAGTCGTACTCATCAAAAAAGTTAAAGACTTGCTCAAACGCCGCATCGGGAATTTGCAGGGTGCGATCATACTTTTCCGACCACTGGTGGACTTCAAACAAGCCGCCATTCAGATAGGGAATTTTGCCCAAGAGTTTGTCTAATTCAGGATTGCGATCAGACTTGCCCAGACCTTCATGAAACAGCTTCAGCAAAAACTGTCGATAAAACGAATGAAACGTATCCGTACCCCATTCTGCCTGACACCGTTTGAGCCGCGGAGCGCAAATAATTTATATCCCCATCCAAGAAATTTTTCTTTTGGATGAAATAAACAAACATCAGCCGATTGAGCATCAGCGACGCATACCAGGTGCGGTCAAATTCCGACTGAATACCTTGAATAAATTTAAGAAATTTCCCGTGTTCCTTTTCAAACCGGGTAAAGAATTTCTTGGTGACTTTCTCGACATCAAAAGCTTTTTTGACTCGCTGGGCGACTTCCACCAGGGTTAGCTTTTCCTCTTCCGCAAAGGCGATCGCCAACGCCTCTAACTTCTGCAACAACCGTTCAGCCGCCTGCCCCACCTGATATTGCTCAAATCTGGGTGCCAACGGTTTCCCCGGCTCCTGTCGTACCCACATCCAGATTTGTTAAGTTTTGCCCTCATCCCCAAACACCAATAGGTGGGATTTGCTGTAGTCCGTCAGTTGGCGATCGAGCTTCACCCGAATCGGACGGGTTGGAATTTCTGGGGTGATGCACTTGAATACAGTGAAGCCGCGCTTTTGAGTAATAGAAACCACATCAAAATACTCGCCCTCCACCTCAAACGGTAACGTGACGCGGTCGCAACGCGCTCGCAAGGCGAGACCAACCGTATCCCAGCCCAATTCTTCAATGAACAGAGACTCAAAATCAAACTTCTGGAGATATTTTTGGGCGCGTTGGCCATTCAGTGGCATCTTAGATCAACTCAAGCAGGGTTCAAATCAGTAGGAAAGTCAGCATCAAACAATTGCTCGGATGTATAAGGGCAATTTTGGGGTAAGTCTTCATAATTTAAGGGTGTTTCCTTGACCACCAAATCTATGCCAGATTCGTGGGCATGGGCGATCGCCTCTATCAAATAGGGCTTGAGGCTAGGGTTTTCCTTCAGGAGTTGCCAAATTTCTCGCCGTTGCTCACGAATCCTCACTCGCCAGCTTTTACTGCGCTTTTCAGACTGATAGTCCCATTTCAGCAGATGTCCGATCAAGATACCGAGTCGGTTTCTAAGTTCCTGACGCTGTTGTTTTCCCAAAGACTCAATTTCCTCCACTAAATTAATAACATCTAGATGCTTAAAATCACCCTCCTTAAGCAACTTCGACTGCTCTAACGTCCAAGCATAAAAATCTGTTTCATAGAGATTGGATCGCATCGTTTCTTCTCCTAGTTTCAGTCATAGGTTGTTTTCTCAACAGGGGGAAATACTGGCAACCTGCCTCTACTTTAGCCTCTAAATAATCCCATCGAACAAATAAAATGCTGGGTTTCTGGTTGCATCTAAAACAGGAGTTTTGATCACAAAATCATCTCCAAAAAGTCCGCTTGTCATAAACTCTTTCCTTTGAGTTGTGTTATTGGTTCCCCCTATTTTACGGAAACTTTCCTCATATCACGCCAAATACACATTTGTTTAAGAATCTTTGCGTATCTTACGCTCAGACGGAGTGATCGGCAGAAACTTTCCCTATATTACGCCCAAAAGCCTGTTAGCCAGATCAGTTTACTGTAAACAATCTCCTTTAAGGAGACTTATCACAGAAGCCTTCTGGGATTCTGGCAAAGATTTTTATATATGACTGCACTTTGTTACAAAATTTTACTATTATTTTGATACTCTTAATGGTTAGAAGGTAAACAGCGATCGCCCTATCTCAAATTAGAAAAAAGCGATCCTAAAACCGAATAAATTCAGTAACAATCAGTAGTGAAAAAATTCAACCAGGCGATCAGCCACTATCATTGCTAATCGTTCGTCAAGACTGCCAATTTTGGCAACAATTCGGATTTTGTCAATCGCCCTAATTTGGTCTAAAGCGATACTACCTCGCACATTTTCTTGGTCAATTGTGATTCTAGTTGGGTAATTTTTGACATTACTGGTGATTGGTGCAATAACGACTGTTCTTAATCGAATATTAATCTCACTAGGAGAAACAACAACACAAGACCGAGTTTTTTGCAGTTCAGACCCCCTAGTTGGATCGAGTGCCACCAACAGGATGGCAAATCTTTCTACCATTGATTTTCTCGCTCAAACTCGTTTTCTACTCCCAACCAATCCGGTAAATCGGCTTCAAGAGGAGCATCATCAAATAACTCAGACCAACCTTCCCTCACCTTCTTTTTAGCACTCAGAATAATCGTTTTACCATCAACTATCGCCTCAACTTCATCTGTGAATTCACACTGTTCCATGATTGCTTGAGGAATTGTAATTGCTTGGGAATCACCGATTTGTACGATTTTCAGCAACATTTTGACGACCAGATAAACATAGGATAATTATATCAATCTATACCGATCAGAGGGAGATCGCCTCTCCCTATTTTTTCAGAAAAGCGATCGCCTGATTAAAGGTGTTCAAGTTATCCGCAGGATTTGTTAGGATGGGGACACTAACAACTTATTTAAGGATGAGTAAGTGGATGTGGTGGCCAGGTTCCCAATTAGAAAAATCTCCGGTTTCACCGATAGGTTATTGCCCGAATGCTTCGCCCCTACAGGACGCGGGCCGATGAAGACGCGAGGTTTTGAACGACGATTCTCTCAAAATCTTGCACCTGTTTCGCGAGAAAAGCCCCAAAACCCTTACTTTGCCTACATTTCACATTTATTCAGCAAGCCCTAACTACCTCTTGCCTCTCCTAACCAAGAAATTAATTTTACACTACTACTTATTACTTAATTACTGTTTATTCTGTAGTTTTATCACTAATTCGTGGAAAGGTTGCCAATCATCTTCATAGGTAATTGCTTCCCAAACCGATTCGATGAGAGGTCTAAGTAAAGCGGTTTTAGGATTATAATGCGTTAGGGTATCGCCAATTTTAGCCAAGGAATCTAGGGGTAATTGATTTAAGACCAAACTATATAATTCTCGCCAACATTGCCAATCAGCTTTCGGTAAATCCATATTTTCAAGAATTAGAGAACTATTTTCTCGCCAACCGTAATTAAATTGTTCACTTAATTGATAGAAAAATTCGTGATAACCGAGGCCAGTTTCTTGGAGAATTTCTACAGTTTTGCTGACCAGTAAAGCGGATTCGGGAGTAAAAATATCCTCAAAACCTAACTTTCTCAGCATCATTTTTTGATAATAAAAATTGTAGTGCTGGTCATAGTTAGCCAAAGCCATATCTAACTCTAACAAGGAGACAACCATGGACAGGGGAGATTGCAGTAACTCTAGATTTAAACGACAGATAAAAGGCTGATTGCCATAACTATAACGGCCACCGTAGTCGAAATAGGCCGCCGTAAATTGGGGGTTATAGGAAGGAATAAAAGCGTAGGGACCATAATCAAAACTTTCCCCAGTAATTGACATATTATCGGTATTGAGAACCCCATGACAGAAACCTGCGGCCATCCATTGGGCTGCTAATTTAGCGGTTCTTTCAATCAAAGCGGCGTAAAATTTTAAATAGCGTTCGCTATCTTGGGGATCGATTTCAGGATAATAATAAATAATCACATGATCGAGGAGTCTTTTAATTAAATCGCCACGTTTAATATGAAATAAACGCTCGAAAGTCCCGAAACGAATATGAGAATTACTAACTCGAATCATCACCGAAGATCGCGTCGGGGAAGGTTCATCACCACGCCACAGGGATTCCCCCGTTTCCACCAAACTGAGACAGCGAGAGGTATTCACCCCTAAACCGCGTAAAGCTTCCCCGGCTAAAACTTCTCTAACTCCACCCTTGAGAGTTAACCTACCGTCCGCATGACGAGAATAGGGGGTCCGTCCCGATCCTTTCGTACCAAAATCGTATAATTTGCCATCAATACCCCTAACTTGACCGTAGAGAAAACCGCGACCATCTCCCAAGAAAGGATTATACTCGCCAAATTGATAACCGTGGTAACGCAGGGCTAAAAAGGGGGTCAGGGCTTGAAATTTACCAAAAGCCTCGATAAAATGCTCATCTAAGGTTAATTCTGGCTGAATTCCCACCAAAGGTAATAAAGCATCATTGCGAAAACGAAGGATATAACGGGGAAAATCCGCGGCCGCAACTTGATCGTAGTATTGGTCCCCCAAGTCCTGCATGGCGCTTTCGTAAGGGAGACTAAGAAAGGGATTGGTGAGATGGTCTGTCATAGTGATGGTGTCGATCGAGCTTTGAGGCGTTAAAGTGATAAAGATAGCCAAAAAATTTTCCTACTGAGACTATCAAACAGCGATGCCCGATTCTATTATGTATCAAGGGGACTATTTTCTTGTCCTCGAGGCCGATCAATCTGAACAATTCCAGACTCCCGACCAGTTGCGGGATAAGTTAAAAGATTTAATCACCGCAAAACCGGAGATTTGTCCCCGACAATTGGCGAAATTCTCTAGTTTTGAGGAAAAAGCTCTCTATCTGCGCGATAATTACTGCGAGTTAGACCTGGGTGGGGAGGGTTATCTACAATGGTATGTGGTCCGTTTGGAAAAATAAGGAAACCCATTATTAAGTAGTTAGGTGTTAAAAACTGTCAGACACTCCCCTTATCAAGGGTGGCTGTTTTATTCTCCCATCGGAATATCAAAAGTAAAAGCGATCACTGTCTTTGTAAAATGAGAAGTGACCGCCAAGCTTTAAAATATATGTTGAGCTTAATATAAAAACTGAAACAAGTCAAGGACTTTCGGAAAGATCAAGGAAAAAGACACCCTTTATGGATAGTATTAGTAGTAATAATACTGGGAACAATGCTAGGATACTCAGGTTATAGAGAGCTAGGAGAGTTTGCCAAAGTTATCAGTTATCATTTATCAGATGCGAGTTATCAGGTTACTGTTTACTGATCACTGAAAAAAACTCCCCACTTTCCACTTTCCTATTAAACAGGATTGAGAATGAATAACTATTCTATCATCAGTCAGAGCGAGGTAAAATCATAGATTATGGAATCACCGATCGAACGTTTTCGACTATCTCAAACCGCAAAAGATAGCCTAATAAAATTAAAACGCTACACCAAAATTGACCAATGGAATATCCTCTGTCGTTGGGCTTTTTGTCGTTCCCTTGCTGAACCGAGTCTCCCCTCTCCCGTTCCCATTCCTGCCGATAGCAATGTAGAATTATCTTGGAAAGTATTCGGGGGAGAAATGGCCGATATTTTCCTAATTGTCCTCAAACAACGTTGTCATCAAGACGGATTAGGAACCGATAAAGAAACTCTAACTCAACAATTTCGCTTACATTTACATCGCGGGATCGGTTATCTTGCTGGGGATGCCAAGCTAAAAAAAATCGATAATTTAATCGAATTAGAGAGAGAAAATCTTAGAGAATCTTAAACAAGAACACTCTCTCATCCTCTCTGTGTTCTTTGTGCCTTTGTGGTTTATTCTTACTGCTTCTGGGATAACCCGACAGAAAACTGTCAGCTGGCTATATTTACCTAGTATGAGCGCATCTCAAACGCTATTGACAATTGGCCAATTTTGTGATGGCACCTGGGTTAGGAGGGCTATTGGGGAATGACAAAAAATGAAAAATTTAATCAAGGAAGCACTAAGCCATAGAGCAATTAATCACCCCTATTTACTGGCTTTAGAAAAAGGAGAATTTCAACATACTGATGAAGTTCTCAAAGACTTTGCCAGTCAATACGGAGCTTATAGTGACTGGTTTCCCCGTTATTTAACAGCATTAATATCAAAGCTAGAAAATCCCACTCATCGAAATCACCTGCTCAAGAACTTAGCTGAAGAAAACGGACATCTAGACGATGAAGATATCGAAGCAATCCGTAAATTAGGTATTAAGGACGAGTGGGTAGAGGAAATTCCTCATCCACAGTTATTCAAGCGTTTTCAAGAAGCTATGGGAGTAGATAGCACGCAAACGCCTTGTGTTGAAGCAAAAATCTGGCGTGAATCGTTCTTGTCGCTGCTCCAGAATGGAAGTTCAATCGAAGCCGTTGGAGCGATAGGTTTAGGGACTGAATCTGTGGTTAAATTTATCTACAAACACATTATTGAAGCGATTAAAAACCATACATCATTATCCTTGGATCAATATGTATTTTTTCCTTTACACACAGAAGTGGAGGATGAACACAGCTTAACTTTAGTTGAGATTGCTAAAGAATTAGCCAGTGAAAGCGAACAGGCTGTTCTGGAATTAAGGAAAGGAATGTTAAAAGCCTTAAATCTACGTGCTGCTTACTGGGACAATATGTATGAACGTGCGTTGGCACTAGATAAATCTTTGACATCATCAGACCAACTCAAGATTGTTACGCTGTTCACTAAAATGATTAAAAGCAAAAAGCTATCTAATCAGGAACGGGAACTTTTATTGCATCAAATCAATGATGTGCGTATTGGATTGACGGAAGACTTATCTACTGTTCCAGTGGAAAAACTACTACCCGGATTGAGTTCACTTTTGCTATACGGGATGCAAAGGGAAAAGCACGGGGAAGAAGTTCTGAACTTGTTAGATTGGCTTGCGGATCCATCTGGTGAATGCCAATGCTCTCAAACAATATTAAGGCTTGCATCACAACTTTACCATGATTTTCAAAGGCTGCGACTGGGAGGATTGACCGAAAAAATCAATGAACAAAAAAGCTTAACTTATGTTCAAGAAGGCAAAGAGCTTATTTCAAAAATCAGGGCTAGCAACTTAGAAGCTTTATACAACAATAAGGTTGATCAACTCAATATTGATTTTAACGTATTTCGCCTGCCATTTGATCTAGAAGTTTTAGATGCACGCCTAGTTATAGTCAAGCCAGGAAAGGCGAATGAAATGCACAAACACGCCCATGAAACCGTATTTGTGTTTCTTCAGGGTCAAGGAAAAGTTATTGTTGATCAATACGAAAACGAAGTCGAACCGGGTACTTTTGCTGTTATTCCCCGTTGGTGTGTGCATCAATCTGTGAACTTAGGAGAAGAAGAGCTAATTTTTCTGGCGATAGCTGATTTCGGATTAACTGGCAAAAGTTTCATGGGTAATTACTTACACAGTGCTAGACTAAAACAAAATCAGTGCAAATTTTATCCCGTTGGATAGGTATGAAAGCAACACAAGAAACCAAAAAACTTTACGACGAAAGCGCAGCAGACTGGCAGCGAGTAGAACCAATTTTGCTTTCTGATTACTCCGCGCGTCCGTTTGTCATTGATTTATGTGAACCGATTGTCAACAAGAATATATTAGATCTAGGCTGTGGAGAAGGTTATGTAGGAAGAGAGTTAATTAACCGAGGCGCTCAATCTGTTCATGGGATTGATATTTCATCGCAAATGATCAAGCAGTCCTTAATTCAAAAAAATGAGTATCAGATTACTAATGCTTCTTATGAAACTGGTGATATTCGTGATTTTGCGGTCACTGAGACCGAACAATACGATTTAGTTCTGGCTATGTTTCTGTTCAACTACTTAAATGTTTCAGAAACTATTAGCACGATGCAAAAAGCCTACCAACTTTTGAAATTCGGTGGATATTTCCCGTTTGCCGTCCCCCATCCCTCTTTACCTTTTCTGAAAAAAGATAAGTTTCCGTTTTATTTTAAACCGAAAGACGGTTATTTTTCTGGGCGTGATCAATTATTCCCCGGTGAGATTTGGCGCAGAGATAGAAAAGCCGTCGCCGTGCAATGTGTTCATAAAACTATGGAAGATTACTTCACATCTCTTCGTTTAGCAGCCTTCACAAAAATGCCAGAAGTTTATGAACTAAAAATTAATCAGGAACATTTAGAACTAGACCCAGAATTTTTTACTCCGCTTATTGACCTTCCCCTTCACGTTGCTTTCAAAATTCAAAAATGATTATACCAATTTCTGATCCTAATATTTCATTACTGACTTGGAAAAAATTGCCTGATCCTTCTCAACTATTTTTTCATTTACCGGAATCATTAGTCTCAGATTTACTAAAAATAAGCAATCACAAATGGCTTGAAAAACCCAACGAAATAGGACGGGAAACAGTTAATAAAAATCTTGACTTTTTCCTACCGTTTCGTGAGAAATTGCTCCAGGAACCAGGAATAATTATTTTCCGATTAGATTCAGCATTAACAGAAACAGAAATGGGATTAATTTATGCTTTCATTTCCCGCACTTTTGGACTGCTCAACCACCGCTATGGCTATTTTTTTGATGTAATCGATCGAGGAATGGATTACACTAAAGAAGCTATACCCGTTTCGATGACGAATGCAGAAACTAGCTATCATACCGATAGTACAGCCAAAAACTACTTCCCTGATATTGTTGGCTTACTGTGTCTTGCTGCCGCGGATGAGGGAGGAGATTCCCTGGTAGTAAACGCCGCCAATTTGTATCAATATTTCTGGCAACACCACACACAGTTAGTTCCCTGTCTCTACGAACCTTTGGCGCGGGATGTGATTACCCCGGGAGAGATTAATTCTCAAGAAGCTATTCAAAAGAATAATTTCCCCTTATTCTCAGCCGATTCTCGGGGTCTGGTTTTTCGTTATATGCGGTACTGGATTGAAGTCGCTTACTCCAAACTGAAAATAGCGCAACCGGAAGCTATCACAAAAACACTTGACATAATCGACAACTTTTTTTCAGAACCGGAAAATACAGTCCGCTTCAAAATGAAAAAAGGTGATGTATTTTACCTTAATAATCGCTTTTTATGCCACGGTAGAACCGCTTTTAAAAATTCAGGAAAACCTCGACAGATGGTGCGTAGTTGGATTAACCTTTAAATAAAATACGTACCAGGGAGAAAGTAGACCGGTCAAGGTACAGATTACGATGACCTCAACCTCCTTGTCACCCCTTCAGTGGTTCAAACTCACTTTAAAAAACCTTCGGTCGGCCTAAAGTGGTGATATAGATAACTGCTTCATCGGAGGGAATTCCTAACACTTCATTAACTTGATCATCAAAAAAACCACCGATACCACTAACCCCTAACCCCAGATGAATAGCGGCTAAATTTAATCTCTGTCCCAAATGACCCGCATCTGCATGAAGATAACGATAAACTCGATCGCCGTATTTAGCCACTGCTTTTGCCAGATCCGCCGTATGAAAAACCACAGCAGCCGCATCCCGTCCCAAATCCTGACCTAAACAGAGATAATGTAACTCTTGCCGGAAATTTTTAAAGCGAATTTGCCGCAATTCTTGGGCTTTAGGAGCATAATAATAACAGCCTTCCTCTAATCCGGTTACTGCCGAAACAGCGATAAAAGTTTCCAATAAATCTAGATCAAAATAATCGGGATTGGGATCGAGATTTTGGTCAGCATAATCTTGGGGTTGATAGGTAAAATCCAGTAGCGCTCGCAATTCGTCTAAACTGAGACTAGCACCACTATAAGCGCGGGTAGATCTGCGTTTAAGCATCGTACTTTCCAGATCGATTAAATCTTCCCCCCAATTGACGGGACGGGATGTCACGGAAACTTTTAGACAAAAAGGAAAATTATATTTATCTTCCCAATTAGAGGGGGTAATATTTGCTTCTATCTTCTCATCTGTGGCCATGATAGTCGCTCGGTGTAGAGAGTTTAATAATTCTCCCTCGGCAATTTTGGGATAAAGAGTCGTGGTTGCCGAAGGGAGTGCCGTGATACTAAGGGGGAGATTTTGCCGGATATTGAGCAGATCTGCCAAAGGAATCACCGTCATGACACTTTCTTTCTCGGAATCTAGATAAAGCAATTCATTCATCTGACTATCGTTAAAACCACCGATTAAATGAGCGCGATAGTCATTAATCGAGGCTGATAGGTCAATATTGCCCAATAAATGCCCTGTATCGAGGAAAATACGCCGATAAGCTCGATCCTCGTAGCGCCAAGCGGATCGATAAAAAATGGCACTGGTAACTAAAGCGATATCGGTATTTTCTAAAACAGGATTCCAGAAACAAGCAGATTGTAGGTTCGTCCAAACATCACTTTCCCAGAATAAAAGCAGCGAGTGACTTTGACCTTGATAACTGTAGAGACCGGCGGGTAAAAATTCCGTGCCACGGGAGATCAGATAGACCTCGGCGGGGTATAATCCACCAGCAGAGGGTGCGGAACGCAGGTACAAGGGACTACCCATAGTAGCAATTTTGGCAGTTAAACCATAGCTACAGCCCAAAATTCGCGATATACGTCGCCAAAAGTCTCCTTTTTGGGGAACTGTTTGACCGGAGAGGTAGGGTTTGAGATCGAAAGTCTGACCGATTTTGTATTCTTTGAAGGGATGAGGTTGTTGACTCCAATCAAGACCTTTACTTTTTGAGGCGATCGTCTGGGGGTCGTATTTGGTTCGCTCGTGGTAGTATTGGGCGATCGAGATTGGCTGATCTGGCATGATAAAGATAGGCTGTCTAAGCTTTACTTTTTAGTTTGACATACTCCCACCTCTATTTAGAAAACGGATTTATTTCAGAAACCCGTTTTCTAAAATAAAATTATGACTACACCTAGCTTCACCATTCCCCAATCTGACCCTCCCCTTTCCCCCAGGCAATCCTTGCCGACGATGTACGATTTACCTAGTGACAATCCACTGGAACCCGGTTTGCCTGACGAATTTCACCTATTACAACCTCAGTTATTACTGCTGACTTTCCAGCCTCCCAACTGGGAACCAGACCTAGTTTTTAGCGCCGCTGACCTCAACCTTTACTACAATGTCAGACACCCTCAATGGTACAAGCGTCCCGATTGGTTTGGGGTGGTTGGTGTTCCTCGCCTCTACGATGGCCATGACCTGCGCTTAAGCTATGTGATTTGGCAGGAAGGGGTTTCTCCGACGATTGTGGTGGAATTATTGTCTCCAGGTACGGAAAATCAAGATTTAGGACAAGAACTACGCCAACCTGGGGAACCGCCAACTAAGTGGACAGTTTATGAACAGATTCTGCGGATTCCCTACTATGTGGTTTTCAGTCGCTATACTAACCAACTTCAAGCGTTTGAACTGGTAGGTGGTTATTACCAACCCGTAGCTTTAGGGGAGGGACGCTTACCGATTCCTCCACTGGAATTGAGCTTGGGTTTGTGGCAAGGTTCCTATCGGGGGATTGAGCGGCTATGGTTACGCTGGTTGACGCTGGAGGGAGAGTTGATTCCCCTTGCCGATGAGGAGTTAATTGCGGCTAAACAAGAGGCTTCTGCGGCTAAACAAGAGGCTTCTGCGGCTAAACAACGAGCAGAACAACTAGCGGCACGATTGCGGGAATTAGGGATAGATCCTGAAACCTGAAGGCTCGAAAACCCCCCAAAAAAGAGAGAGGAAACCCGCGCCTCCTCTCTCTGGGACATTATTTTCTCGCTTTGCGGACAGCACCCCCTAGTATTAAACCGCTCAGTGGGATATAAATAAAAACACCCGTGGGTTCGGGGACACCCACAGCAGAAGAAGCGACGGTCAACAAATGCCGAGAGATTTTTTGAGATTATTACTAATAAAGTTATGTATTGAAGTCAAGATAAAACTAGAGGATTTTACTCTATCATTAACTTATTTTAATTTTCGATGTACCTAGGGTTTGCTGAATAAATCTAACAACCTTGTTGGATAAGGTTTTTAGACTTTTTTTCCCTCAAAAAGTGCCGACCATTGGAGTGATTGGGGGGAAAATTCCTGGACTTTTTCCCTGAAAATTAGGTAATTGACCACCTGAAAATCGGTAAAACCCCACACCCCACACCCCACACCCTACCCCCAAGAAAAACTTTTTGCCGCAAACCCTACCTACACCCTACTAGATTACTGGTCTGTCAAAGTTGGAAATTGACGGATACAATTTAGTTAATTTGATCCGAGCATCGACCGTAATAAAATCTATGGAAATTATCGCTGTTTTACTGGGAGTTTTCGGTTTAGGGACAGGTGCGGGTTTATTAGTCATCCGTAACTACTACCACATCTGTCAACCGAGTGAAGTTTTAATTTTTGCCGGCAGTCGTCGTCCCACAGCCACGGGCAAAACCATCGGTTATCGTTTGGTAAAAGGGGGCAGCAGTATTCGTTTACCGATGCTAGAACAAGTGTATCAAATGGACTTGACCAACATGATCATCGATCTCAGGGTGGTTAATGCCTATTCTAAGGGCGGTGTGCCGTTGATTGTCACCGGGGTGGCGAATATTAAAATTGCTGGGGAAGAACCGATTATTCATAATGCGATCGAGCGTTTATTGGGCAAGAAACGCAAGGAAATTGAACAATTGGCTAAAGAAACCCTAGAGGGCAATTTGCGCGGTGTCTTGGCGAATTTAACCCCAGAACAAGCGAACTCCGATCAGATTGCTTTTGCTAAAAGTCTCCTAGAAGAAGCGGAACAGGATCTGGAAAAATTGGGTTTGGTTTTGGATAGTTTGCAGATCCAGAATATTTCCGATGAGGTGCGTTATCTCGATTCGATCGGACGGAAGCAGAAAGCCGAATTACAGAGAGATGCCCGGATAGCCGAAGCAAAAGCCCGAAAAACATCGATTATCAAGGATTCCGAGAATCTACGCCTAACCGCTTTGCGTCGTATCCAAAAAGATTTAGAAATAGCCAAAGCTGACGCAGAAAAACGGGTGCGCGACACTCAAACTAAGCGCGGCGCCATGATTGCTGAGGTAGAATCGGTGGTTATGTCCGATTTAGCTAAAGTACAGGCCGAAGTGGCGGTACAAACTGCCCGAATTAAGCAGGTGAAACAGCAATTACAAGCGGATGTGATCGCCCCCGCTGCAGCGGAATGTCAACAAGCGATCGCAAAAGCCCGGGGGGAAGCAGCCAAAATTATCGAACAGGGGAAAGCGCAAGCGGAAGGAACCAAAAAACTGGCAGCCTCTTGGCAAGGAGCGGGAAATAACGCTAAAAACATCTTTTTATACCAAAAATTGGAGTTATTGCTGAAATTAATGGCTGCCAGTGTGCCAGAAGTGCAGGTGCAAACGGTGACGGTAGTGGACGGGGGTGATGGTAATCTTGTCCCGAAAATGACTGCCTTTGCTGAACAATTGCGTCAAGCTACCGGAGTGGATCTGGTACAAATGGCTAATCGCATAGCACAAACCGAGCCATCTGTCAAGGGTGAAGACAAAAATTTTGATTTTAAACAATTGCCCTCCTGAATCAGTTTTGAGTTTTGAGTGAGCAGTGTGTATTAAGTGATCATCATCAAATGGCAGTGTACTGCTGTCTTTTCACTGATAACTGATTATTGATTATTGTCCACTAGAATGTTAATCAAGTTTAGAGACCACCACCATGGATAACTTAATTAATGATCCCTCCCCTTCTCCCCAAGACATAGAAATGACGCGGACTCCCCCCTGGGGAACAGTGACGGTATTGGAGGAAGGTCCGCGGTATCGCATCAATCGCATTGTCATTAAACCCGGCCATCACATGAGTACCCAAATGCACTACCATCGCAGTGAACACTGGATTGTCGTCTCCGGTACAGCGCGGGTAGTCTGTGATGAAAAAGAAACTCTCCTCAAACAAAAAGAATCTACATACGTTCCCATGAATACCCGTCATCGGGTGGAAAACCCCGGTTCTATTCCTCTGGTGATGATTGAGGTGCAAAATGGCGAATATTTAGGAGATGATGATATTCACCGTTTTGATGATGCAGAATAGGACAGTTTTCTCCCGTATATACTTTAGTTATTTGCCAAAATCTCGATCGTGGATGAAAAAATTATCCTAGTTACAGGGGCTGCCCGTTCTGGCAAAAGTGAATGGGCCGAATATTTAGCCAAAATCAGCCAAAAACCCGTTATTTATATCGCCACTTCCTCGGTGGATGAAAAAGATCAAGAATGGTGCGATCGCATTGAGAGACACCGGCAGCGACGTTCCCCCCAATGGCAAACCCAAGAAATTCCCCGACAATTAAGCGAAACTATTGATAATAGCCCATTTTCTCACTGTTTATTGATCGATTCCCTCGGTACTTGGGTAGCCAATTGTTTGGAAATGTCGGCAGCTGAATGGTTAGAAATCAGCGATCGATTCTTGTATTCCCTCAAAAATGCGGCGGTTGATGTTATTCTGGTAGCGGAAGAAACTGGTTGGGGTGTGGTTCCCGCCTATCCCCTCGGTCGTCTGTTTCGCGATCGTTTAGGCGATCTCTGTCGTAGAATTGGCACAATAGCAGACGCGGTTTATCTAGTTACCGGCGGCCATGCTCTTAATTTAAGTCAATTGGGTCAGTCTTTGTCGATAATTGGGCAATAGAGAAGATGAGCGACGATTATCAGCGTCAAGTAATTGATTTTTATGCCCGTCGTCACGATTACGATAACGATTTTACAGAGGCTCGCGCTCTTAAATTAGTAAATTATCTCTATTTACAAAAAAAACAATCTATGCTAGACGTGGCAACGGGAACGGGATTTATTGCGATCGCTACGCGAGATCGCAATTGCCCCAAAAGTAAAAAGTGTCATCGGGATCTATTTCACGCCAGCAATGATTGCCAGGGCCAAAGAAAAGCTAGAAGCATTAAATATCGAGAATATTGACCTAATTAACGCCGATATAGCTGCCATTGACTTTGCCGAGTCTAGTTTCGATCTGATTACCTGTTCTCTGGCGTTGCCGAAGGCACTGCGTAGCAGTGTACGCACTTTTCCCCGATATCCCGCGAGTACTGGCAAAATGGTATCAATGGTTAAAAAAAGGCGGTTCGATCGCTTTTTCCTGTCATAATTTAGAATCCCACTTCCTACCCTTGATCAGTGGTGTTTGTCGCGAACATAGTGGTTTTGAGTTGCCTAATCTGCATACTCCCATCGCCACCCCAGAAAAATGCCATCAATTGCTCGAAAATACGGGATTTACCAATATGTCGGTCAATATCGAGCAGCTAGGTCGATATTTGCCCCTAGAAACCGCCAAAAACTTCTGGTATGGGCAGTATTTTCATCCTCAGCATAACCCTCTCGATCGCCTATCGGCTGCCGAAATTGCGACTCTAGTGAACAATTATCGGCGAGAAATCGAGAAAAATGCCACCGATCAGGGAGTATGGCAAGATGCAACCACTTTTTTTGTCACTGCTAGTAAAAGTTAGAAAAAGATCATGAGTCAAGTTAAAACCATCTCCGGACGAGCTTTACCCTTGCAAGGCAACGATATTGACACCGATCGCATTATTCCGGCTCGTTTTTTGCGTTGTATCACCTTTGAAGGTTTAGGAGAACAAGTGTTCGCCGATGATCGAGCCGCTTTACAGGGAAGTCATCCTTTCGATCTACCCCAGTACCAAGGAGCGAAAATTTTGGTAGTTAATGGTAATTTTGGTTGTGGCTCTTCTCGGGAACACGCACCGCAAGCGATTTTACGTTGGGGAATTCAAGCAATTATCGGGGAAAGTTTCGCCGAAATATTTTTTGGCAATTGTATCGCTAATGGGGTTCCCTGTGTCACTGCTGAGGCAAAAATCATCAGCCATTTACAGGATTTAATTGCAGCTAATCCCGAAATTCCCGTCGATCTTTCTTTGCCAACTATGACGGTGGAATGGGGGGATTTTGTCGCTACCGTCTCTATGAATGAAGGTTCCCGACAGATGTTAATAGAAGGGGATTGGGATACCTGCGGGCAGCTGTTACAAAATCTCGATCTGATTGAATCTACCGCACAAAAGTTACCCTATTTAGGTTTCGTTTAGAGAAACAATCTAGGCTGAGGGTGCGTTAGTAACAGATTAATGTACCCTGGCAGGGATTTTGTTGGAAATGCCGCGGTTGTAAATACTAAAAAATCTGCCCTATGACTAATCCTGATAATAATCTCCAAAATATCCAAGAACCGATTTTAAACGCTCCTGAAGATGTGCGAAAAATCATCGATCAAGTTTTAAAATTGGAAAGGGATAAGTTATACCAGCGCAATCCTCGCAATATCAATGATGATGTTTTAACAATTATTAAAGAAGTAATTCAATAATCAGTTATCAGTTATCGGTTCACTGTTCACTAAAAAAACTTCCCCATCATCCCCTCTATATAAATATGAAACTACTATCAATAAAGTTATGTAATTTTCGACAATTTTATGGTAAGACTCCTGAGATACATTTAGCGGCGAGTTCTCGCAATACGACGGTAATTTATGGCAATAATGGGACAGGAAAAACAACAATTTTAAATGCTTGTACTTGGGTTCTTTATGAAAAATTTACAGCAGCTTTTGCCGAACCAGAGTTATTAGTTAATAAACGGGCAATTACCGAAGTAACCACGGGAACTTCCATAGAATGTTCCGCAGAAGTAAACTTTGAACATGAAAATAAACGCTATCAGGTAAAACGAAAATTTTTCGCCTACCAAGATGTAAATAGTAAGATTAAATACGGTTCAAATAGTTTATATATGCTCTACGCTGGTGATGATGGTAATTGGTACACACCCAATCAACCAGCGGAGGATATTATTAATCAAATCTTACCAGAAAGTTTACACCGTTATTTCTTTTTTGATGGCGAATATATTGATCATCAATTTCGTAGTAGTAGCCAAGGTAAAATCGCCGAAGATACAAAGGAATTATTGGGAGTTAAAGTATTAGATCGAGCGATCGAGCATTTAAAAAAAGCCAAAAAATCTTTACAAGATGAGCTTAAAGATTTAGGGGAATCGGATTTAAAAAAGTTACTGAAACAGGAGAGTAAAATTGAGCAGGATTTCGAGAAATTAAAACAGCGTCAGCAAGATATTATTAGCCAGTTATCCCAGCAAGAAGAATTAAAAAAAGCCGTGAATAATCGCTTACTACAGTTAAGTGGTGCCGAAGAATTGAAACAGTTAAAAGAAAAATTAGAACAACAGGAAAGAAATCTGCGACAAGATTTAGTCAGAACTAAAGATAAATTAAAGAAATTAATTTCTCAGCAAGCTTATCAAGTCTTTTTAAAAGAAATTAATCAAAACTTTCAGCAATTAATCGATCGCCTACGACAACAAGGGGAATTACCCAGTGGTATCAAACAGCAATTTGTCCAACAATTATTAGAGCGAAAAAAATGTATTTGTGGTCAGGAATTACAGAAAAATAGCCAAGCTTATTTACAGGTACAAGATTGGATGAATAAAGCAGGAATGGCCGATGTAGAAGAAGCAGCCATTCGCTTATCTTCCACAGTCAAAGAAATGGATAAAAAAGTCTTAGATTTTTGGCAAGAAGTGGATAATTATCAAGCTAATATTCACCAGTGGCGCTTAGAATTATCTTTAGTAGAATCAGAATTAGATGAAGTGCGAGATAAATTTCGTCATTATCCCGATGAAGATATTAAAAATCTGCAATCTCGCTTAGATGCGATCGAGGATTCCCTAAAAGATTTACGCTTGGAACAGGGTAGCAATAAAAATCAACTAGATATCTATGAAAAAGAGTTAGAATCCCTGCAAAAACAGGTACAAAAACAGCAACAAAAAGAGGAAAAATATAATTTAGGACAACGACGTATTTTAGCCACTCAAGAGGCAATTAATCGCATTAGTGAGGTAAGACAGAGATTAGAAACTCAGTTTCGTTTGTCCTTAGAAAAACGGGTACAGGAAATCTTTAACTCAATTTCTTTTACTCCCTATATTCCCCGTATTAGTCCCGATTACGAGGTAAGATTATTAGAAAATACCACAGGATTCGCCATTCCCGTGGCAGCTTCCACCGGAGAAAATCAGATTCTCAGTTTATCTTTTATCGGGGGAATTATCGATCGAGTGCGCGAATGGAGTCAGAAAAATACCTTGATGGGAATTGATAGCAGCACTTTTCCTCTGGTGATGGATTCCCCTTTTGGTAGTCTTGATCATATCTATCGTCGGCAAGTTGCGATTGCCATTCCTAAATTAGCCAATCAGTTAGTTGTTTTAGTGACAAAAACTCAATGGAGAGGAGAGGTAGAAACCGAGATTTCTCCCTATATTGGTAAAGAATATGTGTTAGTTTATAATTCTCCGAAAGCAGATTGTCAAGAGGATTTAATTAATCTTCATGGTGTTGATTATTCTCTGGTGAAACGCAGTCCTAATAATTTTGAATATACGGAAATTATCGAAGTTAATCGATTTTCCTCCTGACTGCTAAATGGGTGCCTCTCACCTTTGCAGAAATACAGACAACCAGTAATTATCAGTGACTCTTAAATTGGTACAAAAATATGAACAATCGCGTGTAAGCATCTCACCGAAAAGCTAATGCACGAGGGGTTTGGGGGGTTCTACCCCCCAAAGGCTTGGATTGAGTGATAAATCGGAAGTAATGACCAATGTTAGAAGACAGTTTCCCTTTAAAAATACCCAACTCAGTAGATTTACAAAAATCAGATACACCCTTGTTATAATAACTAAATTTTAACTTCTAATAAAACGATCAATTGCTGTGTTCATTACCCCAACACGACTAGATAATTCCACAAGTTCCGTGGTGACAATATTATAATCCCCTAAATATTTCTGGAGATTAGTTCCCTCTTTTTGATCGCCAATTTCCACTAACCTTTCCTCTCGCAATTCCTGCAAATAATCGAGGATATTTTCTAAAGTATCTTCGAGGGGAGGTAAGGGAGAAGGAGGATTATTTGTTTGCAAAGCTTGGGTTAATTGCGTCAAAGCTTGGGTTATTTGTTGCGTGAACAGACTCAGATTAGGATGGGGAGGACTACCGCGATATTGTTCCAATTCCGTCAATAAAACTGTCACCGCGCGACCAAAACGGGGAATATAATTACTTAAAGTGATTGCCGGTTCCATTTGTGGAAAAGGTGTGCTAGGATCATCAATTAATCTTTGTAGGGCCGTTTGCATAGTTGTATTTGCTCGTCGAGCTTTATTGCGATGGGAAGATAAAATTGCAGTTTGATAGGATGATTCTCCTAAATAAACTGCCATAACTGACTGAAAATATATTTGATTAGCTTCTAATGCTTTAATGGCAGCGAGGGAAAAACGTTCATCTTCATTAACCCGTAGAAAACCGAAGGAAAGTACAAAAGCTAAAGCACTACCAATTAAAGTATAAACTATTCTGATATACTCTAAATCAATCCCGTCATTGCTGGCATCGAGACGACTGATAATTAAAGCAAAAATTGTGATAAAAAATACGGCTAAACTATAGTGAAATCGCACCAAAGCTAAAGCAATCGCTATAGAAATCACCCCAATAATTTCTAACCAGATCGAATTATCTATAATTGGCAACAAGACCGAAACAAAAAACGAGCCTAAAATCGTACCAAATACCCGATTAAAAAAGCGTTGAAAAGTCAAGCTAAAATCTGGTTTTAACACAATAACTAAGGTTAAACCAATCCAAAAACTATGGGTAATTCCTAGCTTATTGTAAATCAAGACTCCTAGCGCACTTCCCAAACCCAAGCGTAAACCATGACGAAATAGGGGCGATTCTAGATTAAAATTAGATTTTAATGGTTCCCACCAAGCTTTTTCTTGACCGCACTCTTTTTCTATCCCTTCAAAGTTCCGCTGCCAGGAATTTTTTTTATCTGAAAAGCTCTCGCTTTGCTGCAAATGTTGCGCCGTTTCACTGGCTATTTTTAGCTGTTTAAATAATTTTTTTAAACGATTATTTAATTGAGAAATTGCCACATAACTGCTATAATCATCCTGGGCATTTTCTAAAACTTTAGCTTGCAGATTTTTTTGTTGCTCGATCGCCTTGAGTAATAGCTGCAAGCGCTCACAATCCGGTTGTTTATTTTTACCCAAAATTAACCCGGCAATATCTTCGCTAATTTCTGCCACTTGCACGAGAATATCTTCCAATAAAATACCCACCGTGGTCAGTTGTGGCAAGGGATGAAGATGAAGCAATTCTCGCAGTGCAGTTAAGCTGGTATTAATGCGATCGCTATCTTCGATCAAGACGATTAACAATTCCCGCAGCTCACTCTTTCCCCAACGTCCCCGACGCGTCAAGGTGACAGTTTTCCTCGAACGTAGCAACAGTTGCCGGATTTTGTCAAAATATGGCTCCTCATTAGCATTAGAACGAGAGTGTAAAGGCAAAGAGCGGAGATGAGTGGCGATAACCTGAAAATTTTCCGCCGTTACCTGACGTAAAGGCTGATTAGGTCGAAAAGGCCAGATAAACAGGGCTAAAAAAATTGTCCATCCCCCCCCCAACACAACGATTCCGGCCCGTTGTAAAGCGACGATGATATCTCCCGATGGGAGATAAACAGCAAAAAGCAGCAATAAACCAATTACTACCCCAGCTAACCCCCCATTTTCCCCGTAAACCGTCAAATAACCCGCTAGGAACAAACCGCAAAAAACTATCACGACGGTCAATCCTAGCCAAGCACTGGCTAATGTACCGATAATCAAAGCCAGAGCCATCCCGATAGTCGTAGCGACTAGGGTTTTCGCTCTCAGGCAGTAAAGTTCCCCCACATCGGCCAAAATCAAGATTTGAGCCGCTAAACCCACCATTAACCCCAATTTCGACTGCTTTAAAATCTCACCGATCATAATCGGGACTGCGATCGCTAATAAAGTCCGAATCCCCCGCTCGATCTCGATATCGCCACTAGGACGCAATAAAAAACCAAATCGCTGAACTAGCATAAATTCACTAAAAACTTAACTCTGGAACCTGATAACATAGCTACCGATCAATAATTTTAGGGCAGCCAACGGGGTTTAAAACCAGCGTTGAGTTCTTGAGGCAAAATTTTCGGGATGCTATTGGGACTGAATTGATCAGGAAGCGGTAATAACCAGAGACGACCATCGGCAATACTCGACCCCTCCCCAGTGACTAAATCATTTCCGACTCCAAAGGGTATGGTTGCTAACTGATCAAATAATAAAGCCACGCCATCAGGAGACATACTCATCTGCACGTCACGATAATTAGGCAAGGCCAGCAGGGGGATCATTTTACCCGTTTTTAGCTCAATAATCGCTAAAAATGGTTCTTCTTTCACCTTGCCATCGCTGCCCATAACCAGATCGCTTTTCAGACAGTAAAGGGTTTTTTCCTGTCGCGGTTCAAATTCACAGCTAATAATCGGATTAGCTGTTCTTAGCAGTAGTCTTGACTCTCCCTGATCGTTGAGCAAAAATAGCGATCGCTGATTATCAGGTTCCGATTTCACCATGAGTTTTTGGCGACCATCCCGGGAAAAAGCGAGTATTTTCTCGTAGGTGGGCAAAAATTGCGGTTTTCCCCCTTGAACATCCAAAGGAATCACCGCTACCCCTCCCTTTTGACTGACAACCGCTTTTTTACCGTCGGGAGATAGTAAAAAAATATCCCCTTGTATTCCTAACGGTCGCGATTGTCCATCATCGCTGATTACCCATAAACTGGCATCCCCCGGATTCCCATGATTAATTCTCTGCACGATTAGGGTTTTGCCGTTATCTGAGAGATTAAAGCGCAGATTTTGATAGATTTTCGCATCTAAAAACCTTTCTATACGACCACTAGGCAAATTTTGACCATTTTCAGCATGATTTAAACCCGTGGTAATTGTGTAAATTTGCTGTTTTGGGGTATCTCGTCCTAAGTCGGAGCGATCGAAGGCCGAGAATAAAATTTTATCCCCTGTCGGATAGATTTGAAAATCCGTGACCACCAAATCCCCAGGGGTAAGGATGGTTTTTTTCAGTTCTGTGAGGTTATTTGCCCCCTGAATGATATTACAGACGATTAAACGGCCTCTTTCCTCTTGGTTGACTCCAATATAGGCAAAAGCTCGATCATGGCTGTAAAATTCGCCGATAAAGTCCTCCCCTTGAGCAATGGGTAACTTTACTTGATATTTTTTGCCGTAGATGGGTAATTCCGTCAAGGTATAGGTCAAGCGATCGCCAGCCCAGCTAATTTTACCCGGTAAGGGAGGATTGATCACCAAGCTGGTTTCTATGTCGGAACGGTCAATCGGTCGATTAAAACTTAAAGTAAAATAATTGTCCCTAACGCCGATTTTTCGCCCTTGCCAGCTAAAATTCTCCCCTCGGGTAGGAACTTGATTTCCCTGGATCAAAATCGACGATATCGCGGCAATTAAAGCCAAAATACTCGCTAACACTAAGCGATCGAACCAAGCTAATCTTTTCATCAGTTATCAGTTATCAGTTATCAGGAGGCGGTCGGCAGGAGATTGCTTTTATTTATTCTCCCATCTCCCCCCCCTCTACAATAATTACTCGCAACCAGAAACACCTTGAATGCCTATCATACTTTGGGCTTTTTGTCAAAAAAACTTTTTTTTTGCAATAAAACTACATAAAAAAAAGATCATCGTTGTGGGTGAAATTGACTGATTTACCCGTTTTAATTAGGATCACCTTCTAGGTTTGACAAGGGTTTCAACCATTGCTGACCAAAAAAGCACAGAATAACCCACTATGAAATTATATCAAATCGCTGTAACCAGCATAACATCGTTGTTAAATAATAATCTTTCTCAATTAATTCTTAAGAATTTATAAATATTGCGGAATGTTAATTTAAATATTCTCAAGTTTTTACGGTCAATAAATAATTTTTACTTATCTTTGTCGGAAAATAGAACTCCTGCAAAAATCCCACATCTACCATTGGGTTAGGAGTCAGGAGTCAGGAGTCAGGAGATAGGAGGTAGGAGATTATTTTATTTATTCTCCCCACACCCTACTTCCCCACTTTCTTATCAGCTTTAGTAATGATTGTCATCGGTTTTTTCAATCGAATAAATAAAAACGCCCCCAAAAAGGAAGCGTTTTTTAACTTATCATGAGAACTTAGCAAAATGTGTGCAGAGTTAGAATGCGGATGTTGGATGGGGATCCAGCATCTGTTTATTTTTAACCATCGATCGCCAGCACTGTCAAGGCCATGGCAATAGCATCACTGGAAGCTAAATCGAGGGGGAAGTTATATGTTCAAGTGTATTTACAGCCCCCGCAATTGTGTCCCTTTTTTGGGTTTATTTACTTCAAAATTTATCTCTTTATTTGTATATTTTTAAACTTGTATAAAATTGATTTAAGTTTTGTAAAAAGTAGTTGACAAAATCTGATCGAGACCAAATGTCACCCTATCCTTAAGGTTGACAAAATGTGGTAAGGTGGACTGAGTAATAAAACTGCTCACTAACCTATTATCAGTGACAACTGCCAAATTCACCACCAGAAGGCTAAATATAACTATGTCCAAACGGTTTAAATTCGACTCCTCCGAGATGATTTATCTCACCGATAAACTGATGAATGTGGCCAGTAATCGTTACTCGATCGTCGTGCAAGTCGCTAGACGGGCCAAGCGCGTCCGCTACGATACCGTAGAAAATATCGATGACCCGATGATTAAACCCGTTCAACGGGCCCTGATGGAAATGACCGACGAATTGACCGAACCGGAATTATTACGCGATTAATCCCCTAAAATTGCTGGGGAGCAACCCCTAAACTTCATCGGGGTTGATACCCAGTGCTCTTAGTCTTTCCGCTAGTCGTTGGGCTTTTTGTTCCGCTTCCTGTTTGGCGAAACCTGCTTGAGCAGCGATCGCCCTTTCCTCTCGATGCTAGGAAGAAGGCGATTTTTATTGTAGGAAAGGTTAACCATAGCGATTGTTTTGACTAGAGAGATTACCAAGTATTCGGTTGAAAGTCGGCATCATTAATAATAGCCACCGTATCCCCGGAGGGTTTAATCACAAATAGACCTTTTTTATAAGCGTATCGATCAATTCCCTCGTTGATTTCAATTCCTGCCACTGCACCGTAGGCTCGATAGTTTTGATAATGGGGGAAAGCGATTTTAAAACGAGTCAATTTTTCGATAAATTCATCCACATCATCTTGA
>JAADBR010000015.1 GCA_009995705.1 Microcystis aeruginosa W13-11 | reverse complement strand
TTGGGCTAATTCCCTTTCTAATCCGGGTTGGCGGCAGATGGTGGCGGCTTCGGTGTAGTTGGCGATCGCCCGTTCTAGGTTGGCTACCGGCTCTTGACCCAATTCGGCTTGGGTCCAGTAGGCTATGCCCAGATTAGTCAGGGTTTGGGCTAAATCCCTTTCTAATCCAAGTTGGCGGCGGATGGTGGCGGCTTCGGTGTGGTTGGCGATCGCCCGTTCTAGGTTGGCTACCGGCTCTTGACCCAATTCGGCTTGGGTCCAGTAGGCTATGCCCAGATTATTGAGGGTTTGGGCTAAATCCCTTTCTAATCCCAGTTGGCGACGGATGGCCGCGCAAACTTCGTATCCATAGATGGCAATGGCTAGGTTAATGAGTGGATTACCTTTAGGAAACTCATCAAAAGCATAAGCAAGACGAAAGAGGACTGCCGCTAGTTGGTAGGTTTCTTCTGGACTGGCTTGTTCCTTGGCTTGATTTCCCCAAGCACGGAGGAGGTTAACTAAGTTTTCATCTAAGAGATGGAGGTTATTGTCAAGCAGGGGATAAATTGCTTGGGGGTTTCCGTCACTTTCCTCGACAGTTTCCAGTAGGGTTTGTAAAAAACTGATGTAGGGGTTTTGATTATCCCTTGGCGCGTCTAAAAATTGTCCTAACTGTTGCGCCATATTCCTCAACCATCTCCCGTTATTGCTGTCTCCTTGCTGTTCTAAGAAGTCTGCATACTGACCCATCACAGCGACTAAGCCGGCATCAACTAATTCCGCGTTAGCCTGTAATAGCGCTGGTTCTTGACCATTTTCGCACTGGAGTAGTGCTTGGATTAGTGCTAAGTAAGCTTCTATTCTTGCTTCGTTCATGATTGTTTTTAGTAGTAGTGGTTCTAATTAAATTGAAGATAGATTTTGGGTTCGATCCCCCCTGCCCCCCTTGATAAGGGGGGTGTTGATCCCCCCTTAGTCCCCCCTTGATAAGGGGGGTGTTGATCCCCCCTTAGTCCCCCCTTGATAAGGGGGGCATCTGATAATTTTTAACGCCTACCTACTTATAATGAAGTTAAGTTAATGATAGATGTGGTGCGTTACGACGGATTGTTAGATGATTGAGTAGGGGCGAAGCATTCGGACAATAACCTATTACTGAAACCCTAGATTTCCTATCCGAATGCTTCGCCCGTACCCCGAATTTTTCTCTAGCAAACTCAATTCTAGTCTAATTATAGTAGGGTGCGCTCTTCGATAGCTTAACGCACTGCCCATAGCAGATTAATTAAAGATTTATCAAAAAAGAACTAACTTAGTCGATTTTGCTATAGAATGATAATACTTAGAGTTTATTATTCTGCGACGGGCTATGGGATCAATTGAGCAACTGACAGAAGAGATATTGTCCTTACCTAGTGTATCAAGGGCGCTGCTTGCAGACAAGTTAGTAGAAAGCTTAGAATTCGATACCGATTCAACAATTCAGGCAGTTTGGGTAACTGAAGCAAAAAGACGAAGAGGCGAGGTTCGGGATGGCTCTGTGCAGCCAATTTCGGGGGAAGAAGCTCTGGCTCAAGTTAGACGACTGATTGAGCCATGAGGTATGTATTTCACCCTGAAGCTCTCACTGAATATGCTGAAGCGGTTCAATACTATACAGGGCAACGGGTTGAGGTTGCACAGGCATTTATCAATGCTATCGAGGATACGGTTTATCGAATTAGAGCATCTCCTACTCATTATGTTGTTGCCGAATCTCTTTATGTAGAAGTTGGATAATCATGCCAAAACTTCCAGGAATAAATCATTTAATAGCAATTAAGTCCTTAGAAAAAGCAGTATTAGTAGGGTGCGCTCTTCGATAGCGTAACGCACCAAGTAGTAGTTAAATTAATGATAGATGTGGTGCGTTACGACGGATTGTTAGATGATTGAGTAGGGGCGAAGCATTCGGACAATAACCTATTGCTGAAACCCTAGATTTCCTATCCGAATGCTTCGCCCGTACCCCGAATTTTTCTATAGCAAACTCAATTGGGGATGGGGGGTGAGTGCGATCATGGATTTTAAGCTATAATCAAAGATGTTGATTTATCCCATGAAGTAACAATGTTATCGATTAATCTAGATCGAGAAACCGAGAGCTATCTAGCAGACATCATTTCCGAAGAGAATATTAGCTCAGAAGAACTTCTGAAAAAACTCATTTACGAACATTGGCAAAGCTTAAAACCGCGTAAAACTTTATCACAACGCCGGGGAGGTCATCCTCAGCATCTTTTAGAAAATGCTCCACCTGATTTATCATTGCGAGAAAACCGCAAAAAAGTAGTGGCAGAATATATACAAAACCATCATCAGCAAGATCATTCATGACAAATTATCCTCCCAAAATTATTACAGATAGCAGTATTATATTCGCCTATTACAGTTCCCAAGATAATTATCATTGGGCTGTCGTCAACTTTTTTGAACAATGTTCCAGCGACTTGATTACAACTGTTGCTTGTATAACAGAAGTAATGTATCTTTTAAGCCATGATTATCGAACACAAAATGAATTTTTAAGTGATTTATCCCACCAGCTTTATCAATGTATTCCCCTTTTACCACAGGATTTTGCCCGGATTATACAACTGAATGAACAATACGCTGACCTACCGGGAGATTTTGCAGATCTATCCTTAATTACTATTTCTGAAAGACTTAATATTTCTGCAATTATTACCTTAGATAGTGACTTTGATATTTATCGCCGTTATCGAAAAGAACCTTTTGAACGAATCTATTTATAACAATAAAATTTCAGGGCTATTTCATTCTAAAATTTGATGTCATCAAGGGGAAGCAACCCTTCATCTATATCAGGAAAATTGTCTGTAATGTCTGGCAAAGTAGTCAGCAAAGAAAGTAGAGAACCAGAAGAAATTGGCTCAATGATTAAGCGATGACCTTCTTTGCGTAACAAAACCTCTGTGCTTGATAGGGCAAGTTCAGGAGGAATCGTTAAGACTTGCTCTTGTCCACTTGTTAGTAAAGAAACCTGATGCAAGTTTTGCATCTGTTGACCTCTTTGTTAATGATCACCTTACTATAATAGACGCTTCTAAGACAGAATATTCAGTATCTAAAACTTCTACTCCAAAGGTTTCAATATGAAAACGGAGTGCTGATTTCGCATCTTCTAGCACTTCTTGATATGATTCGCCTTCGCCAATGACAACACCTTCAATACCTAAAGGATAAGCAATATAGCCATCTGGGTGTTTTTCGACAATTATTTTAATGCTTTTCATAATTATTTTTTAAATACATTTTCCCAATTCATCAAGCAAATCCATCGCCACCTCTAGCCAGTCCACCGCACCCTCTGAAGACGGCTCAGGCGTTGCTTCCTTTACCCCTTCCGGACGCGAGACTAAGGGTTTAAAATTCTCATGATTCTCGCTGGCCTTCTCTTCTAAAAACTCCTTTAATAGCGTCGGACGCTCATAGTCCTGCCGATAGTCCCAGACCCAGTTTAACACTGTGATTACCTCCGCTCGCTGTTCCGCTGACCAGCCTTGTTTATCGATATACTGCGCCATGATTTGCTGACAGTTTTCCCACCGACGGTAAGCTTCCCACAGCGCCGACATAGGTTTCCTCATCGCCAAGGACACCGCGCCGCCTTCTGGGAAATCCTGACGCAGATCCGAACTCAACAGAACCCCAGTTAACCAAGCTCCTCCTTCCCCTAACTCGATTAAAATATAGGCCAATGTTGCTGGATTTAGGTCAATTTCGACCCTAATTTGGCTTAAATCTAACATTTCTTCGCCAGAGTCTTGGGGAATCAATACAGCTTCTAGTTTACCTAGCTTGGGTAGTACCACTTGAGCATTATCAGCCGCCGCAGCATCTACCTCTATCCCATGCTCTTCTAGATAATCTGTCAGCACCGCCGCCGCTAAGGTGTTTTGGCGAAATTCCCCAAAGCTGGGATAGGGAACCCAAACAGAGTCGGCTAAATCTGTTTTAGGGTCTAAACCCGCAAGTTTAGCTAACTCAACCAGATCATCTGTATCTGCATTAGCAAGACGCAGGTACAGTTCTTCAACTTCTCGAATAAAATCTGCATCACTCATAACGTAATACCTGACGACTTAGATAGGGTTGGGTTTTATGCTTTAAAAATAACTTAGCTAAGGCTAACTCAAATACGTTTAATTTGTGTCCAGAAATATCATCTTTAAATAAATTTTCTAAACCCGTAATCACAACCTGACGCATTTCATGAGTAAATGTCGCTTCAACGCTCCAGGGAACACCCGCAATTAACATTTTACCCAGGGAATCCGCTAATTCCCCAATCAAAACAGGCTCACCTGTCCTATTCTCGAACACCCACACAGGCTGATTATTTGCTCCCTTGTGACTAATTTGCGCTATTTTAAGCTGAAACTTATCCCCCTGGGACTCTTTCCGACGCTGTTCTCTAACTCCCTTTAAGCTTGCTTTCGATAAATCAGGAGTTACAGTTCCTTCTAGTTGAAACTTGCTTTCCTGTTCTCCCCCTAACTGACGTTCAATCTCTAATTCCCTTGCTAAAATCTTTTTCAACGCTTCATTTCTCAACTCAGAAGGCATTTGGCCATTCTCCAGTTTTAAGCGCAACTCTCCCCCCCGCAAACCAAGCTTAACCCGTCCAAAGCGAAAATCAAGCCACTGCTCATTAAAATTAATCCGCACCGATAGGGAAAACGCCTCTGGTTCAGACTTTTTGAAACGGGGAAAAACACCCTTAGACTCAGACGCAACCGGTTCTCCCGAAATCTCCAGGTGCAGACATTCGGGACATTTATTATCATGTTCTGTTACCGCGATCGCCCTTGATTGCTTTGCCATCATCCCAGGCCTTTCAAACCCTTAACTGTAATAATTGTACTGTATTTGGGGTTTGCGGCAAAAAATTTGTTGTTTTGCTAATAAAGTCCCAAAACCATTTTTTAGCAAAGCTGCTAACGATATTCAGCCAGCCCTAATTAGTTAGAGCAAGCCTCAAGAATTCCTAGCCAATTAACTAAGGGGTTATCTTAATGCTTGCTGCCATCAGCTTAATTTTCTTCGTCCGCTTCTGGGGTTGGTTGTGGTAAACGAGCGATAAAATCTTTCATTTTAGGATGATTAAACATTTTCTCCGTGTCTTGCAGAAGACGTTGACCCCAGAGATTTTCCTCTAAAAATTTTAGACTGACATAACGACTATCGCTAGTGAGAGCGGCCTGAGCTAATTTGATGCCCTCCTCAGTTTTTCCTTGACTATAAATAGCCACCGCAATAGCTAACTGAGGTTCCGGCTGTTTAGGATCAATTTTCAAAGCGGCCCGCCAATCTTTAAGAGCGGCTTCCTTATCACCCTGTTCGTATTTAACTAAACCAATATTATTAATAGCGGGCCAAAAATTTTTATCTTGACTAACAGCTTTTTCGTAAGCTGCGATCGCATCAGGATATTGTGCTAACTTGAGATAGGAATTACCGAGATCAAAAAGAGCGGGGGAGACATCGGGTTTAATTTGCAAACCCGCTTCAATCTGGGCAATAGCAGACTGGTAATCTTGATTCTGAAAATAAGCACTACCGAGAGAAAATTTAATATTAGCGTGGGCATCGGCGGGAGCAAGGGACAAAGATTGATTTAATGCCTGGATACCGGGTTGCACCTGATCGTCTTGCAGATATAAACTACCGAGAATAAACCAAGTTTGATAGAGATGGGGGGCCAACTGCACCGCTAACCTAGCCCGTCCAAGGGCCGCATCGGTACGGCGAAAACGAGCTAATTGGATAGCATCCTCAGCCATTTCAATTCCCGCTTGTTCCATCTGTTCTAACTCCGGTTCGATGGCGTAGGGGAGTAGCGCTTGGGAAAAAGCTGGCGGGCTGCCAGCGACGAAAAAAATGAGCAAAGAAATGATTAATCGAAGTTTTGGCACAGTTTACCCCTGGGATAGGCCTTTTTTAATCAGTCTATCTCGCTTGGGAGTTGTTGGCTAAAGAAACCACAAAGGCAACTCTAGAGACGTTAGTATATAACCAATTAACTTTCGGCTCATCGATGGCAATAACCGTGTTGGGAAAATCAAATCGCCCCCTATTTTGGATATTCGGACTCATGGCTAGTAGTTTTCTGGCGGTGGGAGTGGTTTCTTATCGTTTGTTGCAAACTCCTCCTCCTGGCGTAGAATTGGCGGAAATGACCGTTCCTGCTCAACGGGAAACCCTCGCTGTGGAAATTAAAGCTAGTGGTAGGGTGGAACCAATCCAAAGTGTCAACATTAGCCCGAAAAACCCCGGCCGATTAGTGCGCTTATTGGTAGATCAGGGCATGATCGTTAAAAAGGGACAAACCCTCGCCGTCATGGATAATTTAGAGGTATATGCCCAAGGAATGCAGTCAGAAGCGCGACTGCGGGAAGCTCTAGCCAGTCTGGAACAGGCCAAACGCAGTATTCCCGAAGATATCCGGCAATTACAAGCCCGATTTTATCAGGCCCAGGCCAGTTATAAGCAATTAGAAGCCCGTTTAGCTCAGGCCAAAGAAAGAATTCCCAAAGATTTAGACCAGCTGCAAGCTCAGGTACAAGCGGCCCAATCCCGGTTTCGACTAGCAGAAAATCGGGTTAAACGCAATGAAAATTTAGTCCGGGAAGGGGCGATCGCTCAAGACCAATTTGATGCCGTCCTCAATGAATATCTCAATGCTAAAGCCAATTTAGACGAATCGATCCGCCGTTTGGAACAAGCGGATAAAACCGCTTCCCCAGAAGTAGCTGGAATTGAGCAGGAAATGATCCGAGCGGCGGCAGCGATCGCGGAAGCGAAATTTGCCCTCGAACAACGCCAAAAAACCCAAGAAACGGAGCTGGCTCGACTAGAATCATCTGTAGCGGCTGCTAGGGCCAGTTTAGAGCAAATTAAGATTCAATACCGCGATACGGTTATTACTGCTCCCTTTGATGGCATAGTCACCCAAAAATACGCCACCGAGGGTTCTTTTGTCACTCCCACCACTTCGGCCTCTAGTACCGCTTCCGCCACTTCCACCTCGATTATCGCCCTAGCATCGGGATTGGAAGTGATTGCTAAAGTGCCAGAAGTAGATGTGGGTTTATTACAGCGCGGCCAACCCGTGCGAATTGTGGCTGATGCTTTTCCTGAAGAAGTCTTTGAAGGTCGAGTTATTCTCGTGGCTCCCGAAGCAATTATCGAGGATAATGTTACTTCTTTTGAGGTCAGAATTGGTTTGGTGACGGGACGGGACAAACTCAAATCAAAAATGAATGTGGATGTAACTTTTGTCGGCCAGCAGTTAGATAATGCTCTGGTCGTGCCGACTGTTGCCATTGTCACCCGGGAAGGCAAGTCAGGGGTTTTAGTTCCCGATGCCGCAAATAAACCCAGTTTTAAACCCGTTTCGATCGGTTTGGTCTTAGACGATAAAACTCAAATTTTATCAGGTTTGGAAGCTGGAGAAAAGGTCTTTATCGATCTCCCCGAAGGGGCCCAAGATACCTCAAAAACTAAAATCTGATAACTGATATGTTTATCATCGAAAGTTTAAAAATGGCCGTCTCCACCCTAAGGGCCAATAAAGTGCGTAGCGGTCTAACCATGCTAGGAATTATCATCGGTAACGCTTCGGTGGTGGCCATGATCGGTATTGGCGAAGGGGCGCAAACCTTAGCCAATGACCAGTTTGCTAACTTGGGACCCAATACCATTTTTGTGGTGCCGGGGTCGCGACAAGCACGCAATACCACCGTTAATTTACCGAAAACCCTAGTTTTAGCCGATGCTCAGGCGATCGCCAAACAGGTTCCCACCGTTGCCGAAGTCGCCCCGGAAATAAACGCTCGTTTCCTGATTTCCTATCGTAATCGCAACATGACGGCTCTAGTGACGGGAAGCACCCCAGAATACGCTTCTGTCCGCAATTTTACCCTAGAAAAAGGTCGTTTTATCAATAATATCGATCTAGCCCGCAACAAACGGGTAACGGTAATCGGCCGTGAAGTGGCAGCACAACTTTTCCCCACCCAAAATCCTCTCGGTCAACAGCTGCGGATCAAAAATCTCAGTTTTGAGGTGATCGGGATTTTAGAGGCGAAAGGCTCCTTTTTTGGCAATAATCAGGATGAAATGCTGATTATTCCCCTCAGCACCATGAACTCGCAACTGGTGGGCAAAACCGGCCCCTACGGTGTCGAGTTGAGTTGGATTAGTCTCACCGCGCGATCGGGGGAGGAAATCCGCGCCGCTAAGTTCCAAATCCAGAATCTTCTGCGTTTACGCCATAAAATCGTGGCTGAGGATGATTTTCGCGTCGAAACTGCTAAACAAATAATCGAAATCTTCGCCACGATTACCCAGGGTCTAACTCTACTTTTGGCTCTAATCGCCGGTATTTCCCTGATTGTCGGTGGTATCGGGGTGATGAATATTATGCTCGTTTCGGTTTCGGAAAGAACCGGGGAAATCGGACTAAGAAAAGCGATCGGAGCCAGAGAACAGGATATTCTCTTACAATTTCTGATTGAATCAACTCTCGTTTCCATTGCCGGCGGTGCGCTTGGTATTCTCGTCGGTGCAGGAGCGATCGTTCTAGTCTCCAGTTTCTCTCCCCTGGCTGCCACTGTTTCCGCCAGCGCCGTCGCCCTGTCTTTGAGTGTTTCCACGGGTATTGGTCTCTTTTTTGGCGTTTTTCCCGCTTATCGTGCCTCTAAATTGCCACCGATTGTCGCCCTCAGAAGTGTGTAATTTTTTAACTTCTTTTCGGGGAGGTTTTGGGCAAGGATTGCTTTTATGGCGGCATTTTTCTAATGTGTGGGACGAATGTGATAATCCCGATAACGACGATAATCATTGAGAATGCGATCGTGATCAAAGCATAAGGGTTGGGGGAATTCCCAGAGATGAAAAATCCCGACTTTTTTGGCATCATCGGCAGCGATCGGTTGGCCTTTTGCCGTGGCGATAAAAACAATACTAATGGTGTGTTGACGTGGATCGCGGTTAGGATCGGAATAGACGTGAAATTGCTCGATTAACTGCACCTGCAAGCTGATTTCCTCGTAAGCTTCCCGAATGGCCGCCGTTTCCACCGATTCACCGTAGTCCACGAATCCCCCCGGAATTGCCCAACCAAAAGGCGGATTTTTTCTCTCAATTAGTACGATCGGACGGTGGGGCGAGTCGATCAGTTCGATGATAATATCAACAGTGGGGGCAGGATTGCGATAGGTTGTCATTTTTTTCAGTTATCAGTGAACAGTTAAGTAGTAGTTATAATTAAATTGAAGATAGATTTTGCCTCTGATCCCCCCTGCCCCCCTTGATAAGGGGGGTGCCGATCCCCCCTTAGTCCCCCCTTGATAAGGAGGGGATCTGACAACTTTTAACACCTACCTACTTATCAGTAATCAGTGAATAATTTCATTTAAGACTCATAACCTTGAAATCGAATCATTTCTAACCAGTCACTGATCAGGGATCACTAATAAGGAGGAGAATAAAAGTTGTTAGAAAATGTCAAGAAAGTTACGGTTATAGGTGGGGGAATTTGGGGACAAACTCTCGCTAATTTGGCCAGACGTAATCAGTTAACTGTTAGGGTTTGGTCGCGTCATAGTGGGGAAGATTTAGGGGCTATTATAGCAGATACCGAGGTAATTATTTCAGCAGTTTCGATTAAAGGAGTTGTTCCAACGATCAAAAAATTACAGCAATTACAATTAAATTCTCCCACAATTATCGTCACCGCTACTAAAGGATTAGATCCAATCACCACTCGTACACCTTTTCATCTGTGGAATCAAGCTTTTCCCGCTCATCCCCTTGTGGTTCTTTCCGGTCCCAATTTAGCTAAAGAAATTAATCAAGGTTTACCCGCTGCGACGGTGGTAGCAAGTTATGTGCAAAAAGCGGCGATATTGTTACAAAAATTATTATCTGGGGAATCTTTTCGGGTTTATCTGAATAGCGATCCCTTGGGAACAGAGTTAGGTGGCACTCTCAAAAATGTCATGGCGATCGCTTCTGGGGTTTGTGATGGTTTACAGTTAGGTACTAATGCCAAATCTGCCCTGTTAACTCGCGCTTTACCGGAAATAATTCGGGTGGGAACTTGTCTAGGAGGTTGTCAAGAAACTTTCTTCGGTTTATCGGGTTTAGGGGATTTATTAGCCACCTGTAATAGTCCTTTATCTCGCAATTATCAAGTGGGTTATCAATTAGCTTTAGGTTTATCTTTGCCAGAAATTTTAGCGAAATTAGAGGGAACTGCCGAGGGAATAAATACCACAGAAGTTTTGATGAGAATTGCCCAAGAAAAAAATTTATATGTACCGATTACCTGTCAAGTTGATCGTCTTTTGCGCGGGGAAATTTCTCCCCAAGTTGCCGTTTATGAATTAATGCGTCGGGATCTAAAAGCAGAATTTGATTAAGAGACAAGAGATTTTTCAGTAAACAGTAATTAGTAATCAGTGAGGGGTTGGCGAGTGGGGACGAAGGTTTAACGCTTTGCTTTGTTGGTTATCTTAGTCATAAATAAAGTATCAAATAGCCCCAACGGGATTCTCCATTTTTTTAGAGAAAGATAGTAAGTTGAGCAAATTATTGTTATTAACAAATATTTTACACACTTCATACAAGATAAGCACCATGGCTCACCACTACTACCCAATCATTACCTAGTTGCTTTTTTGCTCGATCAATTTTTATAACTCCCCTAATGGCTTCAATTATTATTTACTCAGACTGAGACTCAGGGAGTAACTTAGGTTGAAATAATTGGGAAGGAACAAAACGAAAACCGCTTTGATCTTCTTGACGAATTAATAATCCTTGTTCTTCCATCGATTTAAGTTGGGGCAAGAGAGAAACAAAGGTTATAGCATCAAGTTTATCCAAAGTTTGATCAGAAATATTCTCACTAATGCCACCGGCTTGATGAGCAACGTATAATAAATGACGAAACTGAGGACTTAAATAATCAGTAAAGTCTTTTTGAAGGATTTGCCAAATTGAATCAAAAGCAGTTTCATCAATAATTTCATATCCTGCTGAAGCAGCTTGCCGTAATACTTTTTCACAGATAGTATTCAATTCTCGAGGAATTCCTTGAGCGTAACCCGTAATTAAATTGATGACTTGTTCTGTGAAAGGATAGGGATCATTTCGCTGTTCGTTTCTGGCACTATTAAGATAATTAATAGCAATGTGACGTAAATCATCTTGACTCATGGGTTCAAGGGGAATATCTTCAGAAAAGATACCAAGGGCTTTTAAAGTTGCTTCTTGAAGCTCGGTAAAGCCCCTTCCCGTCATGATAAATCCTCGATGTTTTCCCATCCGAAATAAATCTAAACTACTTTCTAAAATTGTTTGGACAACAATGGGGTCTTTTTTGTCAAAATCATCAATAGCAATAACAATACGAGAATAAATTTCTTCGGCTCTATCTAATAACCGAATGAGTAAAGGATAGGGATCAGCATTGGCAGTGGGAGTCAGTTGATTAGCAGGGGATTCTTCCTTTTTGCCAAAGGATAAAAAGCCTAATTTAACTTGTCCCTCAGTAGTGGTTTTATTGCGTTGGATGGAATACCCTAAAAGTGTATTAGCAATGTCTTTTGATTCTTGATCACTATCCGCTAAACTATCGGCTACAGCTAATAATAAAGCACGATAAAATTCCGTGGAACTTTCCCCAGGAATGCTACTCAAATAAAGCACTAACATTTTTTCATTTAGTTCCGCTACTTCCTGTTGTAACTGATGAATTAAATTAAAAATTAAGGCAGTTTTACCAATACCCCAAGCTCCCCTAACTAAGATATTACGTCCTTCATAGAGGGTCGGAATAACTATATCTAAAACTTGATCGCGTCCATAAAAAATCTTTGCTAATTTTTCGGGATCATCGGGGGGATTTGGTCGAAAAGGATTTGCTATAAGTCCCCATTTTTTGAGAGTTGATTGATAACGGCTGAGTCTTGTCATTTTAAGCTGATTGTAGAATTTTTAGTAGATGATTAATTTCCTCTAGTCGTTCTGAATTATTGTTTTCTTGATAATATGTTTGTGCCTCTTTTAAATGACTACAAGCTTGGGAAATCTTGCCAATTTGTATTTCTAGATTGCCCAGTGCAGTTGTCACAGAAGCCACATTATCTTGATCACCCAAACGACGGAATAGACGTAAAGAATCTTTAAAATAAAGTCTTGCCTGTTCGAGCCTACCAGTGCGATGATAAAGACGGGCAAGTTCCAATAAAATTGGGGCTAAACTGCTGATATCTTTTTGTTTTTGATAAAGTTGTTGACAATTTTCTAAATGTTCAATAGCTTCTGTATAATATCCGCCCTCAAATAAAGCTTTTCCTAATTGATAGGAATAGTTAAAATATAAGGTTTTGTCTTCGGTTTTTTCAATAATTTCTCCAGCTTGTTTATAAGAGTTAATTGCTTGTTGAATGTCTGCCACTTTACCAAGAAGTTTAAATCGTTCTCTGAGAGTATTTGCTAAATTATATTGTGTCTCTGCCCAATTTCCTGGAAAGGCTTGACGGGTAAAAATTTGTAAGACTTCTTGATAACAGACAATTGCATTTTCGATATTCTCGGCTTTATTCCCTCTAATTCGTTCACTATAAGCATTGCCTAAATTATTTTGAGTAGTTGCCCAGTCAAGAGGAAAGACATCAAAAGTACGAATTTTTAAGGCTTCTTGATAACAGAAAATTGCGGTTTCTATATTCTCTACTATGTCTCCTTTGATTCTGTTTATGTAAGCAGACCCCAGATTATTTTGTGTTGCTGCCCAATTTTCAGGAAAAGCATCACGGGTATAGACTTCTAAAGACTGGTTGTATTATCTGCCCTTTCCCCTCTGATGCGATATCTATAAGCATTCCCCAGATTATTTTGTGTTGCTGCCCAATTTTCAGGAAAAGCATCACGGGTATAGACTTCTAAAGACTGGTTATAAGCAACAATAGCTAACTCTAAATTTTCTGCTCTTTCCCCTCTGATACGATCACTATAAGCATTCCCCAGATTATTTTGTGTTGCTGCCCATGTTTGAGGAAAAGCATCACGGGTATATACTTCTAAAACCGTTTGATAGCCTGTAATAGCAATTTCTAGATTATTAGCTCGACTTCCCAAGGGAAACTCTTGAAGTTTATTACATAAATCTCCAATCACCGCGGCAATAACTGCCACTTCTTCAGCCTTTCCTTGAGAAAACCTATATCTAGCCCATTGTTGCAACAGTTGGGCAAAAGTATCATCTAACAGATGTTGGCGGCGTTGTAGGATAGGATAAACCACCGTGGGATTACCATCACTCTCATATTCTGCTTGTAAGACTTCTGATAAAAACTTCTGATATTCCTCTATACTTACCGCTTCAAGGTTGAGAAACTGCCCCAACTGTTGCACCATATCGCGTAACCAAGCAGCAGGATTATTATTTCCTTGTTGTTCTAACCCCGTTGCATAGTTTTCCATCACCTGCAAAAATTGGGGGTCAATCAATTCCTGATTAGCTTGCAGAATATTATTGAGTTCCTCACCATCGGCACAAGTGAGCAACTGTGCAATTAAATTCACATAAGCTTGAGCGCGTTGTTCATTCATTGCTGTGATTGAGATTGATGTGTTGATGTGATGGACTATAATGTTTTCGACAGACCGACCCTATGAATATACTAATAAAAAAAGGTGGGATTTAACCCACCTTGATAACTTAGGATTTTTGGCTGAAATAGGCCTCTAGCGCCTCATTGATGATTTGATTCATCGGCCGTTTTTCCGCTTCCGAAGCTTCCTTGAGACGGACAAACATATCATCGGGGACGCTGACACGGTTTTGATTTTTACGGACGCGTTTGGGTTTTGATTCAGTAGTAGTAGTTTCGGTCATTTTAGGTGTGTAGGTGGCTGAAAATGCTTGTAAAGCAGGGAAATTGACTCGGTGACAGAATTCTCCGAAGGTTTCGTTATTTTGTTGATCCTGTTGGAAGTAAACGAAAATCGGTTCTAAGACCTTTTCTAGATCATCGATCGCCATTTTATCCAAATAGGGGCGCGCTAGTCGAGTTTGATCGGCTGTTCCCCCTAACCAGAGTTGGTAGGAATTGGGAGCGCTACCCACAAATCCTAATTCTGCCATATAGGGACGCGCGCAGCCATTGGGACATCCTGTCATGCGGATGACAAATTCCTCTTTGCTTAATCCTAAGCGATTAAGCAGGGTGCGAATGCGTTCAATCACGCTGGGTAAAATTCTTTCTGACTCAGTAATCGCTAATCCACAGGTGGGCCATGCGGGACAGGCCATGGCATAACGGGTTAAAGGGTCAATTTCGGCGGGATTGGTGATAATTCCCTGTTCTTTCAGGATTGCCTCCATCGCTTCCTGATCCTTGGGTTCAATTTCGTAGAGAATGATATTATGGTTAGCCGTCAAGCGCATGGGCAACTGAAAACGCTCGATAATCACTTTTAAGGCGGTTTTTAGCTGAAAACTGCCCTCATTTTTGACCCGGCCATTTTCTACATGAAGACCATAAAATAATTTTCCGTCTCCCTGTTCATTCCATCCCAAAAAGTCTTGATATTTCCAATCGGGGAGGGGTTGGTAGGGGGCGATTTTTTGGCCGAAATAACCCTCAACAGTGCTGCGGAATTTTTCTACTCCCCATTCTTCGAGGATATATTTCATTCTCGCATGACGACGATCGCCGCGATCGCCGTAATCTCTTTGGGTTGCCACGATCGCTTTTACTAGATCATATACCCCCTCTTTACTCACATAACCGATCGCATCGGCCATTCTGGGGAAAGTTTCTTCCTTATTGTGGGTTCTTCCCAGTCCACCCCCCGCAAGGACGTTAAAACCCTGTAATTGACCATTTGCGTCGGTAATCACCACCAAACCGAGGTCATTGGTGTAGATATCGATGGAGTTGTCTCCCGGCACGGTGACACCGATCTTGAACTTACGGGGCATATAATGTTGACCGTAGATCGGTTCGATGGGATCGTTTTTGTTAATGCCATTTGTATCTTTTTGTCTCGATGCCTTGACTTCTGGCGCTTCTTCTGCACTGATCACCTTTTCGCCATCGAGCCAAATTTCGTAGTAAGCTCCAGTTTGGGGAGTGAGCAAATCGGCGATATTATTGGCATATTCCCAAGCATAGCCGTATTCGGGGCGATTTTTGTAGGGGGCTGGCGCTGCGGTGACATTGCGGTTAACATCACCACAGGCCGCTAAAGTGGAGCCCATACTGCGGATAATTTCCCCGAGGGTTGCCTTGAGATTTTTCTTTAAAATGCCGTGTAATTGGAAGCCTTGGCGAGTTGTCACCCGTAAAGTGCCGTTACCGTAGCGATCGGACAAACTATCGAGGGTAAGATATAGTTGCGCGGGAATAAAACCCCCCGGACTGCGGGTACGCAACATCATTTGATAGTCTTTTTCTTGACCTTTGGCTCTATTGTCGCGATTATCCTGTTGATAGGAACCGTGAAATTTGAGGATCTGCACCGCAGCATCGGTAAAATGGGTTGTATCTTCGAGGAGTTCACTGGCCAAAGGTTCTCGTAGATAATTACTACGTTCTTTGATACCTTCGACTTTAGAAACCTTGGCGATAGGAGAAATAGGAGTTGTAACCATCGTCTAACAGCACGATAACCTGTGGATAGGTCTTAGGAATAGGAATTTAGGCAAGCTCGATCGATCCTAAGAAGTTTTACTAAGATGATCTCTAGAGTTCGTTCCAGACTCTGAGGTTAACAGTAGCGATCGAGACATCAATTCTATCTTAACTTCTTACCGTCCCCCGCAAACGCCATCTACCGATCAACTTTTTATGACCAATTCTCCTAACATTAAAACGGTTATTAGTCAAGAACCCTACATTATTCTTAACAATCAGGGAGAAATTCTCCCTTCTATTAATCTGAGTCGTCCTAATTATAAATTGGGTCGGGATGGTCAACAGGTGGATTTAGTTGTTCCCCAACACTGGACGGTGGTGAGTCGAGTCCAAGCTTGTTTTCGTCGTCAGGGAGATGATTACTATATCTACGATGGAGACGGGACTAATCCTAGTTCCAATCAACTTTTTATCAACAATCGCGTCATTACTCCCAAAGAGGGCTATCTTTTACGAAATGGGGATGAGATTAATATCGGTCAAGATGTCAAAAATTGGGTCAAGATTACCTATTATCATCCTAACCAACAGGTAAAAAGCCCACCTTTAGCTTTTAAATCGGTTTCCCTAAGCAATCGCAGTGTAGTTTTAGGACGAGATAATACCGCGACTGTGGTTTTAGACGCGCCGACAATTTCCCGACAACACGCAATTATCGACAGCGATAACCAAAATCGTTATATTCTCTACGACAAAAGCACCAATGGAGTCTTTATCGACGGAGAAAAAGTATCGGGTAGTGCCATTTTAACCAATGGTTGTACGGTGAGAATCGGACCCTATAGTTTTCGTTTGCAGGGAGATGACTTAGTTTTATTAGATACAGGGGATAATATCCGTCTGGATGCCGAAAATATCGTCAGGATGGTGCGGGATAAAAAGAAACAACCTTTAATAATTCTCAATCATATCTCTCTACCGATCGAACCGAGTCAATTAGTAGCGATTGTCGGGGGAAGTGGTGCGGGAAAATCGACTTTCTTAAAGACTTTATTGGGAATTGAACCCACCACATCGGGAACTGTTTATCTGAATGGGGAAGAGCTTCGCCAGAATTTTAATATCTATCGCACCCAAATCGGTTATGTTCCCCAATACGATATCGTTCACAGGGATTTAACCGTGGGAGAAGTGTTATATTACGCTTCTAAATTAAGGCTACCTCCCGATCTTAATTGCCAAGAAGTGATCGAGAAAACCCTGCAGCAGGTGGAGTTATTAGAAAGAAGAAATACTTTAGTCAAAGACTTAAGCGGTGGTCAATTAAAAAGGGTGAGTATTGCGGTAGAATTATTAGCCAATCCCAAATTATTCTTTTTAGATGAACCCACCTCGGGATTAGACCCCGGTTTAGATAAAAAGATGATGGAATTGCTGGCAAAATTGGCCAAAGAAGGCAGAACAATTCTCCTAGTCACCCATGCTACTAATAATATCAATCTCTGCGATCAATTAGTTTTCCTGGGTCAAGGAGGCAATTTATGTTATTTTGGTTCTCCGGGGGAGGCCTTAAATTTTTTCTCTTTACCTCAGGGGGATTTTGCCGATATTTATATTCATCTGGAAACTAGGGAAAAAGTTGAGCAAGAATGCCAACGTTTTCAACAATCCGACTACTACAAAAATAATATTGAAGCAAGAATCGGTAAAATATTTCAGCAAAATCATAGTAGGCCGCAACAGGTTCAACAATCTTTTTGGACACAACTACAGGTTTTATGTCAACGCTATAGCAAGTTAATTATCCGTGATCGATTTAGTTTAATTTTATACCTATTAACCGCCCCGATTGGAATTTTCTTAATGGCTATGGTTTTAGGGGACAAAGATCCTTTATTTTTGGGAGATAATGCTAGCCGTGAAGATGCTATCGAATCGGCAACTTTAGCCTTAAAAACTCTCTTTGTGTTTACCTGCGCGGAATTGTGGGTAGGTTTTGCCTGTTCCCTACAGGAAATTGTCAAAGAATCAGCAATTTATCAGCGAGAAAGATTAGTTAATCTGGGATTATTACCCTATTTATTCTCAAAAATTCTGGTTTTAGCAGCCTTAGCTTTTCTGCAAACAATTGTAATTACCTGCGTGATATTTTGGGGATTTACTGACCCGCAACCGGAATTAATGACCTGGTTAATTGGCTGTTTTATTACCACATTTTTAACTATATTTGCGGCGATTAATCTCGGTTTATTAATTTCTGCTGGGGTTAGTAATATCACCCAAGCAAATAGTGCCTTACCTTTAATTTTAATTCCTCAGATTATCTTTGCTGGGGTATTATTTAGCTTAGAAGGTCTGGGGAAATATCTATCATGGTTGATGATTAGTCGCTGGTCGATTGGTGCCTACGGGGTATTAGTAGAGGTGGAAGATATGATTGCACAAGCAAAAAGTCTTAATATCCCTTTACCCTTTGAGGATACCAATCAAGTTTATCAATTATCTATCAATAATTTGTTATTGAATTGGGGAGTATTAATTCTTCATTCCCTTATTTATTTTCTCCTTACCTATTGGTTGCAAAAAAGAAAAGATATTTTATGATCTAAATTATGAATGATAACTGATAACTGATAACTAACCCTACTTAAGTTAACTTCAGATCAAGAGCGATCGGACATTCAACTTTCGTTCCCCCTAAACCGCAGTAACCGCCGGGGTTTTTCGCTAAATACTGCTGATGATAAACTTCAGCATAATAAAATTCAGGTGCGTCGAGAATTTCCGTGGCAATTTGACCATGGCCCGCTTTATTGAGAGCTTCTTGATAGATCGATCGAGATTTTTCCGCTAATTGCCTTTGCTGGGGACTATAGGTATAGATACCCGATCGATACTGGGTTCCCGTATCATTACCCTGACGCATCCCTTGGGTGGGATTATGACTTTCCCAGAAAACCTTTAACAGTTGTTCGTAGGAAATTACAGTGGGATCATAGACCACTAAGACCACTTCATTATGCCCAGTCATGCCGGTACACACTTCCTGATAGGTGGGATTGGGGGTGACACCAGCCGCATAACCTACGGCCGTGGTGTAAACACCTTCTAATTGCCAAAATTTCCGCTCTGCTCCCCAAAAACAGCCTAAACCAAACATTGCGCTTTCCATGCCGGCGGGAAAGGGGGGCTGCAAGGGATGACCGTTAACGTAGTGGCCGCTAGGTACGGGCATTTTTTCCGATCGCCCGGGTAGTGCCTCCCTTACTGTGGGCAAAGTTAATTTTTTTCCGAATCCGAATAACACCATAATTAATAATTTGTCCAGAAAGTTTGACTTTACTTTACATTATCGCTTAATTTTAGGGATTTCAGTGATCGGTGATCAGAACTGAGGCGGCAGCTCAATTTTTGTCAATCTACTGATACCATTTTTCTAAAGTAATGGCAGAGATGGTTAATTTACCTTCCCCCCAACCCCTCTCCCAGAAGGGGAGAAGCGAGTAAAATGCCTGCCACGAATAAAGAAAAATGCTATCAGCCAATTACTTTGAGAGTTAAGCAGTAAGCGTTGGGGTTGTTGGGTTTCGCTTTTTCAATCGAATTAATACGTTTTCTCCCAAGTATTGTTTCGCTCAAACCAATCTACGAGACTGCTCCCTAATTAGATTTAATTGGGCTAACCTACTTCCAAATTGTGTTAGCATCAGAGATAAGTATAAAACAGCCGAACGATTAAAGCGGGACTATTGGCTCTATAGGGTGTTTAACTGTGGGATGATGTCGGAAGTTTATGTCATTCGAGATGCGGTTACGCTAGGACGGCAACCTGTTACAAGCATTGAACATTATCAGCTTGGACTAGAGGCAATTCTACGGCAGGATGAACGGGAATGAAGATCAGCAAAATTCAGATTAAAAATTTTAAGTCTTTTCAAGATGTTACCGTAGATCTAGATCCTGATTTTAATGTCTTTACTGGGGTTAATAATTCAGGAAAAACCAATTTGCTAGAGGCGATCGCCCTTTGGCATGAGTGCTTTAACTTCTTGTTATACCAAGCAATTCGTGCTAAACCTGAACGTTATCGAGCGGGGGATTATGTTTTTAAAGATACTCAGTATTTACTTTACACAGATATAAAAACGGTTCGTAGTTCTAATATTGATGACTTATTTTATCAGTGCGATAAAAGTCAAAAAATTGAATTAATTTTTATCTTTCAAGATATATCTTCTGAGCAAAGAGCAAACCCATTATTAAAGATTGGTTTTTCAATTACAAATTCCCATGGCAACAGCTACAAGCTAGAATTTTTAAATCGTCAAGATTTTGATTTTTTTCAGTTTAACCAAATATTTCATAATTTCCCTAAAGCAATTGCCTGTTCTTTCGCTTCTCCTGTTGCTACGATTAGAGCGGATGAGAGGTTTTTGACTACTCCACAAGTGCTAGAAGCAATTCAAAAACGAGAATCGGTTGAAGTCATTCGTAATCGTCTATACACTCTTCATAGTGATCAAGCAGATCCTCAATTGTATGAGACATTTAAGCGCGATTTGTCGTATATTCTCTTTGATAGCTCTAGTACACAAATCAGCTTTTTTACTTCCAGTGATTTTCGGGATGATGTCAAAGTTATTATTAATTACAAAATTGATAATCGTGATATAGAAAAAGATATTTCTGTAAGGATTCAGGTCATACAAAAAGCAGACGCTGAAAGCCTTAATTTTCGTGCTTATTGAGAATAAAACTGTTAGTTTAGCGAGTTCTGAGATTTTAGAAGCCGCTCTGTGACTGCATTTGAGACACCTGAATCCTTACATATTTCTTTACTGGGAAGTGGCACAATACAGATTATTGTAATTTTATTAAATTTATATTCTTTTGGGCAAAGAAATGATCTCAATTTGATTCTTTTTGATGAGCCTGATAGTCATATTCATCGTGACATACAGAGTCGGCTAATCAATACACTGCTTAGATTCTCTGAGACAACACAAATTTTTTTAACAACTCATAATGAAAGTTTAATTCGACAGGTTTCTTTACATCAATTATTTCATCTGGAAAATAGACCTCAATATAATTATAATGCTTTATCTCGACAAGAACTTTTCGTAGAGCCACGCTTTAAAGGAATTTATCCCTCTGCGCTAAATCCTATTATTAGTTCTTTAGGGAATAGCAATGGTTTAGATTTTATTAATGCAGTTGAAGCGGATAAAATCATTTTTGTCGAAGGTCAGGATGATGCAAAAGCAATTTATACGTTATTACAAAAGAATACTATTGGTATAAATACAAAAAAATATTCTTTCTGGGTGATGGGTGGAGTCTCTAAAATTTTTAAGGATTTACCTAGTTATAAAAAGATCTTTCAGTTAATTAGAAATCAAGAAACGCTTTGGAGTAAGGCTTTTCTCGTCTTTGATCGTGATTTTATTGAAGATGATCACCGTGATAAGCTTATTGAAGCACTGGGTAGTCATGTTAAAATTCCAACGTATATCACTCCGTCTTATACTTTTGAGTCAATTTTATTAATGGATTTGATCAAGTTATCTCATCTACTAAAAAAATGGCTAGAAGCCAAAAAAGATGATATTAATGTTGATCGATCTGCTTTGGTACAATCCCTAGAGAATCATTATTTAACAATTATGCAAGAAAAGCTAAAGAGTCTTGATGATAAATATATTAATGAGACTTGCCATCGGTATGCCAACGTCAGGGAACAACTAAGTAAAAGGGATTTTTTGAATAACCAAAATCCTATTAAAGAAAATGATATTAGTCTAAATACTCTATTTAGGAGGTATTTAATAACCATCAATGACAATCGTGAATTTTATAAAATGGCTGATAAAGATGACGTTGAAGCAATTATTAATCAAGTGACCAAAGCTTATAATATAGAGTTCAATATTGAGCAAGATTTTATTTCATTACTCAATCTTGTTGATCGCTCAACTTGGTTTAATGAGTGGGATTTTTTAACCAAATTGTAAAATTTTAACCATGATGACCTACCCTAAACGCCTCATTGAAGTTGACCTACCCATTAAGCGAATTCCTGCCCATGGGTGGCGGTAAAAATCGATTCGTCATGGGCATATTTCTACACTTCATATCTGGTGGGCAAGGCGACCACTGGCTGCGTGTCGGGCGGTAATTTGTGCGGCGTTGTGGCCAGATCTCGTGGATGAAAACTGCCCGCAAGAGTTTAGAGAAGATGCGGCCAAAATTATTACTGAATTTGCCAAGCAAACTGATTACTGATTACTGATTACTGATGACTGATGACTGATGACTGATTACTGATTACTGATTACTGATTACTGATTACTGAAAAAAAGCCGCCGCTGCCCGTTCAAATTAACCGAAGTGAGGCATAAGAGTCAAAACTCCCAAGTCTAAATCTTTACTATTGATCGATGTCGCCTCATAGAGAGCCAACATATCGTTTAATTGGGGATTACCGCAGGAGGAACCGGTTACGCCCATGGCAATAATCAAACCACAATAACCCTCGGTATTTTTGATGCGTTTTTGCCAATTGCGGCGCGCGTTACGGTGGTCGGGATCATCTTCCTCGAATTCCCCAAATAGATAGAGATCACCGTTAGCCATTTTCAGAACCCCCAGATCATAACGGGTATCTTCTAAGGGATCTTCGCCGGGGTTAAAACCAATGGCTGCCAAACCGCCAGCTTGTTCGATTTTTTCGATAATTTCCTTGGCTTTTGGTCGGGAGGTCTGGATCATCACCACGGGGAAACCCTCCCCTTTTGTGGGTACAGATTGGGGTTGATAATGGATTTTTGGACGACTGCGAATTTTATCTAATAATTGCCAGGGAACCATTCCCAGACTGAGATGTGCATTATCAGGGACTAGATTTTCCTTGAGTACGGATTCATCCTCATCATCCTCATCATCCTCATCGTCGTTCTCCTCCTCTAAGAGTTGCATAAATTCCGCACATAGATCGGGCATCGTGGCCACCGTCACGGCCACGGTTTCCCCTTTTGCTTGTTCGGGGTCGAGGGGAATGCGAAAACGACGCTGTAATTCTCCGATCGGTTCTTCGGATAAAGCGGATTGATTGCCTTTAAAAAAGCGCAACAGAGATATTAAAGCCAAATATACTGTGATTGCTTCTTCTTCATCCAAGTAGGGGCGAATACCTTCGTAGGGATGCACGCTGCCGAAAACTGGATGGATTTGGGAGGGGGCAGCCGAGGCCAGATCGTAGTCATCCTCATCATCGTCCTCATCATCATCGGCCAACTCGTAGCTCAAAAACCAGCAATCTTGGGAAAGAAAGGCCTTTTCTAATCTTTCCATCGATTTTTCTTCTAAAGCGGCCTGCCGGAATTGTTTGAGGGATGCTAGGGAACGATAGAGAATGACTCCGTATTCCCGACCGAGCATTCCCATGATACAGGCGTAAAGATGCGGGAAATCGGGGCGATCAATCTTAATTTCCAAAATATCGTAATCAGCCAAACAGGACCAGGGTTCAGCTTTCCAAATTTCGTGAGCAGTTTTCACTAAAGCGGACTGCCAAGCGGGGGGAATTGCCGGAGGGCGGTTATTTTGGAATTCCTCGAACCCACGAAAGAGATCATCGATCAGGGGCAAATTGGGGACATAATCGATGGTGATATCGAGATCTTGTAGTACCCCGCGCAGAAAAAACTGTGTTTCTCGATCGCGGACGATAATTTTTTTCGGTCTGGCTGGCCGGGCGGGACTTTGCGGTGTTTCGATGGCGCGGATTAAGGTTCTCACCATGGCCTCCGGACCGGTTTCGGGGGAGACTACTTCCATAGAGCGTACACAGCCCTCGCTACCGTCCACCCAGATCACGCACTCGCCACCGCTTTCTTGATTTGGTTCTAGGGTGGCCCGGGGCATTTTCTCGGATAAGGATAAAGCACGACGATCTCCTTCCCAAACACTGGGAATTTGTGGGATTTTTTTGAGGCGGCTTTGGGTTGTCCGGGGCAGAAGATTCATCGGGAAATTTAGGGGTAGCTGTGTTAGGATTTTAACCTTTTCTTTTCAAGGATTCCATAAGAATTATTCTATCGATTTAGTCCATAACCTGATAGATAAACCGGAAACCTGACCAAGTTCCCAGATCAAAGGCGTATTCATCAATTACACTGCCAGAATTATCCATTTTTAAGCCTAAATCTAATTTCAGATCGCGACCGAATGCTCTGGCTATTTCTAGGGGGTTAGTCAGGGTGAGCAGTTGGGTTGCTTCTCCCTTGAGGCTTTGAGTGGCATTGAGAAGGGTCAAGGTGTTCGGGAAAGGATGGCGACTGAGGATCAGTATATTCTCTCTGATGCCCTTGGGTTGACCAATTTTCCAATGTCCTTGGCGGTCATTGGGAATGGTAGCCTTGGTTTTGGCCGCCACGACAAAGGGGGCTAATGAGCTAGAATTGCTGAAATTATCGGGGTTTTCGGGACGGGAACAGTATAAAAGCGGTTGGCGATCGCTGCTGAGGACAAGGATCATTGCGTAGAGAGGTTGTTCTTCTTGATTCTCGATTTGATAGCGAATTTCTGTCCCGACGGGCAGAATTAAGTCATTTTTAGCGGTATTATTCCCCTTGCTACCCGCAATTTTTTGGGTTTGTACCGGGTCGATATAGGTTTGATCGAGGCTTTCTAGGGTGACAATGACGGCTAAACCGGAGGATTCTTGATTGATCAACAAGTGCCACAATTTGCAGGCCAGCAGGGTTTCTAGTTGCGATTGCAGTCGTTTGATTCCCGATTTAATTGCTTCGTTGGCCGCCCCTAAACTACCGATAATTAGGGAGCCATTGGCAGATAATAACTGATAATTGCCAGTTTCTTCGCTACCAACTCGACTTAAGAGACAATCTACCGTTTGTTCACCAATGTTAACCACGGCGGCCACATCGGGTAAACTGGCAAAGGTACTGGTGGCATCTACCCGTTCAATCCGGGTTAAGTTACTATCCAAACCGACGATTAAACCGATTTTACTCGGAAAAACCCGCAATTTTTCCTGTAGAATCTGTCCTATTTCTAGGGAGGCGGTTGGTGATAATAACTGGGCTTTCGCTTTTAAACCCTGACGGGAGAGAATTTGTAGGCTGATTTCCTGCCCAGTCGCCTCAATACAGCTTAAACAGGAGTTAATTCCGTAATTTTCTAGGATTTCTAAGGGCAGGCCTACCAGACTGACTTCTAGGGTGCGTTCATCAATAAGATTTGTAACAATTGCCGCCCCACCCCTTGACGTTTCTGACGTTGTATGATAAGGCGGCGCAGAATTATTTTTTTGATTACTGGTTAGGATTGCCGGCTGCTGTTGTTCACTGCTGTGATTAGCGACAAGATTACGGAGATGGGGAAAAGCGATCGCAATTGTCGGACTGGGGGAAGCTTGCCAGAGATACTGCGTGAGATCATAGGTGAATAAGCCAGCATTGGGGCTATTACCGCTCAATTCCAGGGCGATTTGCTCCGGTTTAGCGGCAGCGAGAACAACGCCGTTACTAGGCTTATTTTTGAGGTTAAAACGGGTTTTAATATCGGCAGCGAAAGTCAATTCGGCGGGGTTAAGATCAGTAATGGTTCTAGAATAGGAGCGAACGCGAAGATTACCGAGATAGGGCTGAGGTTGGGGAAGATGACTACTATCAAAAACCAAGCTAAACTTATCCGTAGCTAGACAGCGAGCCATCAGCAGGATATTTTCCTTCAGTAAAGCATTTTCTGCCCCATCAGCAGTAATAAAAACCTCTTTTGCTGCCCCAACACTGCCATAACCGCTAAAGTGAAAAATGACCACATCCCCCGTTTTAGCTTGGGCGATCAGGTGTTCTAAAAAAGCCGCTTTGATCGCTTCTCCACTGGCTTTTTGTCCCGTTAAAGTCACTATATCAGCATCCTGAAAACCAAAACGATAACGGAGAAGGTCTTTTTGTAACTCCACATCGGTAAGACAACCGGGCAGCGGCGGAATATTCGCCCCATACTGGTCAATACCGACTAAAAGAGCTAATTTTCGGGGATTAGGAGCGGCGAGAGCAGCCAAATGACGGTTAAGGGTTCCTTGACTAATAGCCAAAGTCAGCAACCCCCAACCTGTCTGCTGGATCAATTCTCGCCTAGTTATGTTCATGATCCTTGCATGGCCCGGATTAATTCGGCAGCCACTTCCGGACGGGAAAATTCTGGAGGTGGTAATTCTCCTTTACGCAGCAGTTCCCGGACTTTTGTTCCCGAAAGGTGGATTCTTTCTTCCGGTAAACTGGGGCTAGTTTTGGTGGTTGCCATTCCCGAAGTGCGGGTACAGTAGAAAGCGTGTTCAAACTTCATCGGCACGATTCCCAATTCCCCCGGCTCGAACTCATCAAAGATATACTGAGCATCGTAGGTTCCGTAGTAGTCTCCGACTCCGGCATGGTCACGACCGACGATAAAATGGGTACAACCGTAGTTTTTACGGATAATAGCGTGGAAAATTGCTTCCCGGGGGCCTGCATAACGCATAGCTGAGGGGTTGATAGCCAGAATAACGCGATCTTGGGGGAAGTATTTATCCATCATGATCTCATAGCAACGCATCCGCACATCGGCCGGCACATCATCGCTTTTGGTAGCACCGACAAGGGGATGCAAGAATAAACCATCTACCACTTCTAGGGCGCATTTTTGAATGTATTCGTGGGCCCGGTGGATGGGATTACGGGTTTGAAAACCGACGATAGTTTTCCAAGCTTTTTCGTGGAACATCTTGCGCGATTGCAGAGGATCGATCTGATATTTGGGAAACTGAGGATGAGGATCGCGCTGAAGTAACCATATTGGACCTGCGAGATTAATTTCTCCCTGTTCATAGAGGACTTTTACCCCAGGGTGTTTCTGGTCGTCGGTACGATAGACGTTAACTGCTTCGTGGGCCTTATTATAACGGTATTTTTGGGTTAGTTCCAGGACTCCGACAAAGTTACCTGCGCTGTCATCTAAACGAATCCAGTTGCCTTCTTTGAGAGGATCCGCCACTTCTTCGCTAACGGAAAGAGTCACGGGAATTGCCCAGGGTAGGCCATTGATTAGACGCATATCATCGACGACTTTTTCGTAGTCGTCCTGTTCCATAAAGCCTTTGAGGGGACTAAAACCACCAATAGCAATCATAACCAAATCCGAGAGCGATCGTTGATCTAAGGAAACTCGCGGTAGTTTTGCAGCTAGGGCCAGAAATTCGGCTTTTTCGGCAGCAGTAGCAATACGATTAATTAATTGCCCACCGTGGGGCGCAATTCCTTCGGTCAGTACAGTCATAAAAATTTCTTTGCATTATCACGGTTGATCCTATCAGAAGTTGGTTAAAGCTCTATGGGATTCCAATAAAAAGGCTTGTACTGTTTCAGTACAAGCTCTTACTTTAGATTGAAAAATTTAGATATTAGGCAATTACACTGAAGTTGGTTCGGCTGACTGTGGCCAGACTGGTAGAGGTAGAACTTAAGGTGGCCAGAAGGTCAGCACCTGTACCGGATACGGTGGTATTAAAAGCATTATTAGTGTACCACACCTGTACCCCTGCAGCCGTGCCAACACCCAAAATTGCTGCATTAGAGGATGCCCCAGCAGAAAGGGCGGCAGCGGCGGCAGCAACTAGGGAGTTACCTTCACCGTAGCGACGAGCGGAGAGGCTACCGCGAGATAATCCTGCAAAACCAGAAGATCTTAACTGAATTCGATCAATAGAGATGAAATCAGTGATCAAATCTACTCCTTCAGAAGGCGAATTGTAGATGTAAGTGTTAGTCCCCGTTCCCCCAGCGAGAGTATCTGCCCCAGCACCACCCACAAGAGTATCGTTACCGCCACCAGCGCTGATCTCATCATCCCCGCTACTACCGTTGAGAACGTTGGCTTGAAAATCGCCAGTAATTGTATCATTGCCGCTAGTCCCGACGACATCATCGAAATTGAGAAAAGTCCGATTGATGGTAGGAAACGGACCAAAAACAGAGGCCGCACCAGTGGAGAGATTGATAGAAAAGGAAGCTCCCAACGAAGCAGTGCTGGAATCAATGATGTTGCCGGCCACCAGAGGATCGGCAATAATCGTCTCCATACTGATCGTATCATCGACCCCGGCAAACCTTTTCTCAACGATTCCCGTCGGTTTGAGAGTAATCGCTCTTCTTAATCCCCGATAGTCGGCGGTATCATTGCCTGTTCCCCCGTCGAGGGTATCGTTTCCCGTCGTGCCGAAAAAGGTGTCATTACCTCCATTTCCTTGCAAACGATTATTTTGACTATCACCTTTTATGAAGTCATCTTGATTAGTTCCCGAGACATCATCGAAGTTGTTAACAGTAAAGTTTAGAGCACCGAGAAGAGGAATATTTCTGACGATTAAACGGGAGATGCTGAGATCAACCTCGATAAATGAGGGGGCAGTGGCCGTGGAAGCATCGATTAAATTATTACTAGCAAAAGGATTGGCAATAATTCTTTCAACAGAAGTCAGTTGATCAGTGCCGAGACTACCTTTCGAGATTCCGCCGGTGGGCAAAATAGTAATACTCTGTGGAGCGGAAGAAAAGGTGCGAAGATTCCTGTAGTCAGCAGTGTCAAAACCACTGCCACCATTAAATGTGTCGTTGCCGCTACTACCGATCAACGTATCGTTAAAACTGGTTCCGACAAAGTTGTCGTTAAGTGTAGTTCCAAAGAAAATTGCCATTAGTTACAAACCTCCGATTTAGTCTTTTCAAGAAAACATAAAGCCAATAGTTATAACCATTGACCAAGATTTTTACAGCATTTCTGGTTAGGGAAAAATTTGCTGATGTTTCACCTTAGCCCTTAGGCAATATCACAACGTCAGAAGACTAGCAATCAAAAGGGATGCCATAGGATTCCGTTAAGTAGTTTTCTTAGTCAGTAGTTAGGGAATAAGTGAAAACAGCTGAAGGCCAATTCTTTCGCCTTCTCGATGAACTCTAAGAAGTACTAACTTAATGTTGTGTTTATTTTTAAGATGTGAACTTATGTTAAGTTGTGTTTCAAATGTTGTCAAGTTCTATATAAAGCTTAAATAAGCCGTTTATCTGGGGAAAATTGTTGAATAGGGTTTTTCTGCCCAGAACCGTACTTGCCACTGCTAATATCGTTGATTATCCTTAGCAAGGAAGAATTCGGTTACTGCGACGATCTTCGGAAGGCTCAATAGCTACTGACTGGAAGCCTGAGATCACGCCGAAGTCTTGCGGATGAAGCCTCTTACTTATCCTGATAAGTAGCCTATACTCAACGAATTTAGTATAATTTACCCGTTAATATTCCCAAGGCGATCAAGCGTATCTATGTTCCTATCTATCCCCAAACTCCCCAACCCTTAATCAAGGGGTTGGGACTAGCGATGATTTTCCAGTTGGAACCGTTTACAATAAGATTTGTAAAAATTTATAAATAATTATGAGCGAAAAAGTTGTCTTGATTGTCGGTGCTACGGGGGGTATCGGTGGGGCATTAGCCCGTAAACTAGCTGTTAATGGTCATAAACTCGTATTAGTGGCGAGAAATGCCGATAATTTATCTAATTTAGCGGGTGAGTTGGGTTGTCCCTCTTTAATTGTGCCGACGGATATCACTAATCCGACTCAGGTGGAAACTTTGATGGAAAAAATTATCTCCCATTACGGCCGGTTGGATGTGTTGGTTAATGCGGCCGGAGCCGGGGTGATGAAACAATATAATAAAATCACGCCGGAAGATTTAGATAAAATGCTCGACCTCAATCTGAAGGGGAGTTTTTATACCTGTCAGGCTGCCGCTAATGTGATGAAGGAAAATAAGGCCGGTCATATCTGTAATGTGGTGGGAATTTTGGGTAAGCATTCTATGGCTATGGCTGCCGCTTATTGTGCTTCTAAGTACGGGGTGGTCGGTTTTAGTAAATGTTTGGCTGATGAGTTAAAACGCTATGGTATTAAAATGACTTTATTCTATTTTGGTGGTGTGGATACTCCTTTTTGGGATCAGGTGAGCTTAAAGGTTGATCGCAATAAAATGTTAACCGCTCAAACCGCAGCCGATGCTATCTATTTTGCCATGAATGCTGAACCCCAAGCCGTCCCCATGGAAATTAATATTCAACCCGATAGTCATCTCTTTTTTTAGTCCTCAGGAGTTAGGAGTTGGGGTTGGGTACATCTCATTTTTGTCAATCTACTAAGTTGGGATTTTCAAAGGGAAACTTTCTTTCTACTAAAATCGGGTGTTACTTCTGATTTTATCACTCAATCCAAGCTTTTGGGGGGTAGAACCCCCCAAACCCCCCGCGCATTAGTTTCTCGGTGGGATACTCACACGCAGCTGCTGATATATCTGTAATAATCTAAGGGTCACTGATAATTGCTGATTGTCGGTGTTTCTGCAAATGTGGATGCACCCGTTGGGGTTTTAGGGTTTTGGGGTATTAGTTGAAATTCCCCCATTCCCCACTCCCCCATCCCCCACTTTATAATTCGTGATTCCTAACACTCAACCACTTTTTTGACTTTATCTATGTTTGTTGATCATATTCATTTTTATGTAGAATCGGCCAAAAAATGGCGAGATTGGTTTGTGCGGGTGATGGACTTTCATGTGATCGCAAGTTTAGTTAATCTCCATACGCACACGGAAATAGTTGGCAATGGCATCCAAAAAGATAAAACTAAACAGATTATTTTTATCTTATCTTCTCCTTTAAATTCTCTTAGTCCCGTGGCGGAATTTTTAGGTAAATATCCTGAAGGGGTGGCGGATGTAGCTTTTCAAGTCGAGGATTTGGACGCTTTAGCTAGGAGAATTAAACAGGATATTTTTATTCAAGAAAGTGCTTTTTCTAGGGGGAAGATAAAAAGCTGTCAAATCTCTAGCATTGCTAATCTCAAACATACATTAATTGAAAGACAGGGAATCACGCCAATTTTAGCCGATCCTAATCTGATTGAGTATGATAGCAAGGAACAATATAATCAGGATATTCTGGCAATTGATCATTTAGTTTTAAATGTTTTTCAGGGGAATTTAGAGTTAACAGCCAATTGGTATGAGGAAAATTTAGGCTTTAAAAAAAGGCAAACTTTTACTATTAAAACGGAGCGTTCTGGTCTTTATTCGCAGGTACTTGTTCACCCCGAAACCGAATTAAAATTACCAATTAATGAACCAGATAGTAACAGTTCTCAAATTCAAGAATTTTTAGATATTAATCAAAAATCTGGCATTCAACACATTGCTTTAAAAACAGAAAATATTTTAAGATTAACTCAAAAATTAAAAGAAAGAAATGTAGAATTTTTGTCAGTTCCCAACAGTTATTATCAACAAATTAGCCATCAAAAAACAGATTTTAATATTGCTGATTGGGAATGGTTAGAAATTAAAAAACAGGAAATTCTCATTGATTTTGAACAAAATAGTCATTCCCCCACGGAAAAGCCAACTTTACTGCAAATTTTCACTAAACCAATTTTTTCCCAGCCGACTTTCTTTTTTGAATTAATCGAGCGCCGTCATGCCGCTAGAGGTTTTGGAGAAGGCAACTTCCAGGCCTTATTTGAAGCGATCGAACGGGAACAAATACAGCGAGGAACTTTAGATTAGAATCAGAAAAGCGAGCATTTTTCCCATGGGACTATGGACGATAACGTAATTCAATCACATCTTTTTTGATCGTGACATCATAGGAACCAAAAAAGGTTTGTCCCAAGAGTCCTAACCCTTTCATTTGGGGAGAAATACCAACAATCTGATTAGATAAAGCCACCTGACCAACTTTAACAGAATTAATGCGACCAAGATAAACAGTAACGACACCGCCGGCGGTATGAGCGAGTACTTCCTTTTCCCGTTTGACTTTCATTGCTTTCGCCATGGCATCGGTGAGGACGATACCACTAGCACCTGTATCAAAAAGCATTTCATAGGAGTGACGGTTATTAAAAACTACCATCACCGTGGGAATGCCGTTAACCCGGCGTTGAATCGGTAGCTGATAAACTTGCGGGGAATTTTTCCTATTTCTAGATGAACCGCCACAGAGACGGCTAAGATCTATGTGTTGTCCATCTGCTCTTTGGAGAAAGCATTCCGATTGAGCGAGAGTCGTAGGGGTGAGGGGAAATAACAGCAGGGTGCTGGTCAATGCGATCGCAGAAAGAGACTTATTCATGGGTTCAACATCGAGAAGACCGACTCGGAAAAGAACGCTTCTAGTTCTAAAATTCCCCAAAAATGCGGGAAAATAAGAGGGTTTAACCCGGAGGCCAAGCCATTGAGCGATCGCCTAAGAGATGGACATGAAGATGAGCGACGGTTTGACCCCCATGTTCCCCATTATTGATCACTACTCGATAACCTTGACTTAATTTAGCCTCGGCGGCCACCTTTTTAACAGTTAGTAACAAATGTCCCAATAAATCTCGATCGCCTTCGCTGGCTTCCTCTAGTTTCGGAATCGGTTTTTTGGGGATAATGAGGATATGGGTGGGTGCTTGGGGATTAACATCTCGAAAAGCGAGAACCAGATCATCTTCATAGACGATCGAGGCTGGAATTTCTTTCCGGATAATTTTGCTAAAAATAGTCTCACTCATAGACAGATTACTTTTTTTTCAACTATACCATTAAGCTCTCAGCTTTTCTGGCTAGGTTATCCCTAGAAATAGGGCGATTTTCAGGTTAAATTTCCAAATAAAAGCATTTTTACGCGGAAAACTAACCGAACATCCTGTTTTATTTTCCTAAGAACTCACTTTATTTTTACTTGAGCCAAAATGTTAGCAAGGGTTTGGAGTGCGGCAATTATCGGCATCGATGCCATTAAAATCGGGGTAGAGGTGGATGTATCGGGGGGATTACCCGGAATTGCCGTGGTGGGTTTACCCGATACCGCCGTGCAGGAGTCGAAAGAAAGGGTAAAAGCTTCTCTAAAAAATGCTGGATTTGCCTTTCCCATCCGCAAAATTGTCATCAATTTAAGTCCCGCCGATATCCGCAAAGAGGGGCCAATTTATGATTTACCGATTAGTATCGGCATTTTAGGGGCTTCCGAACAGTTAGAAGCCGATTTATTGGGGGATTTTCTCTTTTTAGGTGAATTATCCCTCGATGGTAGTTTGCGTCCCGTGGCGGGGGTTTTACCCATTGCTGCCGCTGCTGAAAAAATGGGGATTAAGGGTTTAGTGGTTCCCGCCGATAATGCCAAAGAAGCGGCCGTGGTCAAAGGCGTACAAGTGTATGGGTTTCGTCATCTATCGGAAGTGGTAAATTTCTTAAATGAACCCGATCGCTATTTACCAATGACTTTTAACGCTGCTGAGGAATTTGGGCGATCGCAGGTAAATCTCCCCGATCTCAAGGATGTTAAAGGTCAAGCAATTGGCCGGCGGGCCCTAGAAATTGCCGCAGCTGGAGGTCATAACCTAATTTTTGTCGGGCCACCGGGCAGCGGTAAAACCATGTTAGCGCGACGTTTACCCGGGATTCTGCCCCAGCTTACCTTTGCCGAATCCCTAGAAGTCTCCCAGATTCATTCCGTCGCTGGATTACTGAAGGATCGAGGTTCTCTGGTGCGCGAGCGTCCTTTTCGCAGTCCCCATCACTCCGCTTCCGGAGCGGCGCTGGTGGGAGGCGGCACTTATCCCCGACCGGGAGAAATCTCCCTTTCTCACCGTGGTATTTTATTTTTGGACGAATTAACGGAATTTAAGCGCAGTGTCTTGGAATATCTCCGACAACCCCTAGAGGATGGGTATGTGAGCATTTCTCGCACTCGTCTTTCCGTCGCTTTTCCGGCCCGTTTTACCCTAGTGGCAAGTACAAATCCCTGTCCCTGTGGTTATTACGGCGATTCGGTTCAACCCTGCAGCTGTTCACCGCGACAACGGGAACAGTATTGGGCGAAATTATCGGGTCCGCTTTTAGACCGTATTGACCTACAAGTGACGGTAAATCGCCTGAAACCCGAAGAAATGACCCAAGAGAGTCGGGGAGAAGCTTCTGAGCAGGTGCGGCAACGGGTAGAAGGGGCCAGACAAAAGGCCAGCGATCGCTTTCAGAATAGCGGGATTCGCTCTAATGCGGAGATGAATTCCGAGCATTTGCGGCGTTTTTGCGCTCTGGATGATAGCAGTCGCCATATTTTAGAAGGGGCAATCCGAAAATTGGGTTTATCGGCCCGAGCAATGGATCGCATTCTCAAAGTTGCCCGCACCATTGCCGATTTAGGAGATAGTGAAATGCTGAAAAGTTCCCACGTTGCCGAAGCAATTCAGTATCGCACTCTTGATCGTTTAAGTTAAGTAGGTAGGTGTTAAAAATTGTCAGAAACTCTCGGCTAAAATTTGGCATTACTTCCGATTTTATCACTCAATCCAAGCCTTTGGGGGGTTCTACCCCCCAACCCCCCGCGCATTAGTTTTTCGGTGGGATGCTTACAGGCAGCTGCTGACACATTTGTAATCATTTAAGAGTCCCTGATAATTGCTGATTGTCGTTATTTCTGCAAATGTGAGATGCACTGGGCAGAATCTATCTTCAATTGAATTATAACTACTTACTTAAAGAGCATTTTTTCTGGTCGGGGCGAATTGCCTTCGTCCTCTTTTTAGTAAACTTACTGGTGGGGGTTTGAGCGATTAATCGGGCGATTCTAAGCGTTTTTGCCATTCTTGATCGATTTTATCCGAGCGCTCGATCTCCTGTTCGAGATAGTCTTGATCGGTAGAATAACTAATATCAGCGTCTGTAATCACTTTTTGGTCAGCAAATTGACGAGAGTAGTCCAGTTTTTGCTCCAATTCAGGATTACCTTGAGCTAATAAATCTGCCCTTTTTTCTCGCTGTTGATTACGTTGATTAACCCGCTCATTTCTCCACTGTAAAAAGAAATAACGACCGAGGGGAATCCCCAAAAAAGCACCAGCATAACTGAGGAGAAAACCGTAGATTCCTGTGACTATCGACCCCAGAGAACCGCTCAAATCCACACTATCACTGTTGAGCAAAAATCCTAAAACTAAAGCGAGGATAAAGTTAACCACCCCTAAACCTAAAGCTAGGATAATTTGACCGCTATCTGCTTCGCTAAACTTCCAGCGTTTTTCCTTTAGATAGGGGGAAACTGTTTGTAATTTTCTCTCTTTGGTTGTCACCTGTAGATCAGGAAAATAATAGATAATATCACCTCGATCGGACACTTGCGGCAACCCATTAAAGCGGGTTAAAACTGGGAGTATATAGTCTTCTGTCTCCTCATGACTAGGGGTAATACTATCGAGATAGGGGGCAATTTGTGGAGCAATAATCGAGCCACGATTATTTTGAATTACTTTCCCGATAGTTTGCCAGCGTCTCTCCTCTAAATTGAAATTAGGATCGCCATCGCCAAAAAGAAAAGAAAAAACTGCCTCGAGAAAATTCATCTTACTGGGAGGTTTTTCTGCCTTAACTTCCCTATCCCTTCTTTCGTAGTAGTTATTGCCAAAATCGGGATAAAAAATCCAGAAAAAGTCCGTGGGAAAGAAGTTAATATTAATGTTGTTATTTCCAGAATTGTTATCCGAGTCACTATCTTTGAACATTAAGCCGATCAGGATTGCTAGGATAGCAAGCAAGAGGATTAAAATCGAAATAATTAAAACAATGCCGAAGGAAATGCGAATAACATAAAAAACTACTTTCCAGATTTTACTGGCGAAAGCTTTTAACTGCAATTGCCAATATTTATTCAGGAGAATCGAGCGAAAATTCTCGGGGAAAAGATAGATAATCTCCCCCGTATCTGCTACCTGTAAATGTCCCCCTGCTTCCGCAGCTAAAGCTAATAATCCCTGTTGTGCAGCGTTAATCTCTAAACCTGATTTTGCCGCCACATCACCCACCGTAACCCGATAGCCTAATTTTTCGATCGATTGTAATAGAGACTCTTGGGGATTCATAGAAAATACTGTTCCTCTCGATTGTCCTCTTTTCTAGTGTAGTTTTGATTTTGTCTTTTTGGCAGCGGCTATCTAGATTGACAGGTGCGGCATTTTGGACTCGATCGAGAAAATATCGTTATAATTGTTCCAATAGTCGCAAAAAGCAGGGCTAAACTGTATAAATAGTTACTTTATACGCAATTATCAGAGGTGAGCATGAATGCGTCGGAACAGGCAAAAGGATTAGAATTAACGGCGAAGATCGCCACACTCGTCAACCTGTTTAAACAACAATTCCCCGATGCAAAGGCAGATCTGAAACCTTGGCGCAATGATCCCCACACAAGAGAGTTAACGGATCCCGACTCGATCGATATCGCTTTCCATTTTCCCGGTTGGAGTCCCAGAATTCAAGGGCGCAGTATTCTGGTACAAATTCGTTTTCATCTCGATAGCGAGGATCAGCATCAGCGTTTGATTGGCTTAGAAATGCAGGCTTTTAACCATCAAGGAACCGCTTGGCGACTATCTACGGTAGAAAATTGGCAATTAGTGGGTAATTATCAACCTTCTGCTAAGGTGGCTGATAAGTTAAAATATTTCAGCCGGCAGGTGTTTGAAGTTTTTAAAAATGAGCATCGATAAGGCTCTTTCGGCACTCTCGGCAAAAGATCGTTATTCGATCGAGATTAAATCAGTCTTAATGTCAAGCTATAGGACTAAATTAATTCTTGAAAGTGCTTGGCTTGAGCGGAAATTTTTAACATTTTTTCTGGTTAATCATGAATCTCACTTTTTTGAGAAAATTTAGGGCTGCTGGTGTTTGTTTTAGAAATACTGATATTTTTAATACTAACAAAGCGATATTGATAGTCCTGAAGAAAATCGGGTTGATCCCAAAATAAGCGTCCGATTTCACGACAATAGGAGACAAAGCATTCGGCTCCTTTTAATTGTTTGGTTATCGATGGATTAGAATCTCTGCCTTTCTTCATTTCCAAACAAAGGATAACTTTTTCAGTAGGGGTATTAGCGATAATTATAAAATCTGCACGCTTACACTCACCTTTACTACCAGTAAAAATTTTGCAGACATCAAAAAAATTATCTAGCTTGATCACAATAACCTCATCGGGTTTCGGCATTCCATTAACCACAAACGAATAGTTATCTTGATTTTCTGTCAGTTTCAGTAAATAGCTATCTCGTTTGTATTCTTTTTTATATTCCAAATCTACTATCGCACACTTGCTAATCATTTCTTTGAGGATAGCAATATCAGACATTACTCCTCACCCCAAATAATAGCCGTTTGAATACGATTCATATTTTCTATAGTAGTATCAAAACTGCGTGCTTCGATACCCATTTCGTGATCAATTTTAGCGGTAGTTAAAGTGTTAAATTTGGTTTTTCTTTTTTGTCCTTTTAACATCTCTAAAGCTTCTTCAGCAATATAGACTTTAACTTGATTAACCGATAATAATTCCTCCTGTCTATAGCCTTCTTCCGCTGCAATTTGTTTCAGGGGTGGTTTATCATGGTTGAGCATAATTAATGTGTTGATTTCTTTGATAATATAATCACTGTGAGTAGTGATAAAAACTTTAATACCAATGTTGATCAGTCGAGCGAAAAGTTTAGCGATACGGCGTTGATTTTCTGGATGGAGATTTAATTCAGGTTCATCTACTATCAACAAATCTCCGATTTGAGCTTCGTGTCTTAAATAAAAGCCAATGTCTAAAAGAGAACGTACAGCACTAGAACTTTCATCCATCGATAGTCTCAGTTTTTTTCCTTTAGGAATGTAATAAAGTTCATCATTGGTAGTAATCATATATTGACCACCAATAATATCGGCAAAATCTTCTAAAATACTGGGATGATTTTCGGCGATAAAGCTAGTTTTTTTGACAATTGTTTCTATTTTTCTAGTAAAATCTACATTTTTTTTGACCGGTAGCGCATAATCCTGAGAAACATTAAATAACAGTTCCCTAGGATTAAAATTGCTATTTTTACTAATTTCTTCCAGTAAACGATTACGAGCAAAATTTAACTCTTTGCGAAAAATTGCCGCTCCTGTCCTTTCTGCACTGGCAATAAATGGCCTGGGAAAAAACTGAGAGAAAATTATATCTTGGATGCTGTCGTAAATGATATCCTCAAGAAAATGCACTGGCAGATTTATTTTTTCTGTTTCTGTTAATAATGTAATGGATAAATAAGGCTCATCTTCAGGTTTGCTAATCGAGATAATTTCCAATGTTGCTGTACTAATTTTCCTTTCATACTTATTTTGAAATTGAATATTGTCAAAATTTAATTCTATCTGAAAATCAACATTTTTAAACCTCTCCTCGTTGGCAGCAAAAACTTCAGGTATTTGTTGTATATATCTTTGACAACCTGTAGTAAGAATACTTTCACACTGTTGAACATACTCCTGTAGATCGAGACTAATTACACCATCAGAAAGTAGTTGCTCAATTTTTTCTTTGAGGCCAAATCTTAGCCCCGTTAATAGTCTTCGCCAATTGTCTAAAAAACCGAATAAAGCGTAGGTAGCATAAGTTTTACCTGTATTATTACGACCACAGATAATTGTGAGGTCGCCTAGACTAAATTCTGCCTGTTTTAAAATGCCAAGATTTTTAATTTTAACTTTCATGTTTGTCTTAGGTTTAATATTCACGATTATAGATAATTGTGGATTATTTGATCAAGTCCCACACTATACATTCAACTTTGGTTGTCAAGGTTACTTACAGAAATTATAACTTTTCTAAGGCTTTTCTCTCTTTTTCAGTCACTTCTCGCCATTGACCGGGTTGTAATCCTGTTAAGCATAATTTATTGTTTTTGTCAATAGTAATGGCTGTTCTAATTAATCTTAAAGTGGGATAACCAACGGCAGCCGTCATCCTTCTTACCTGACGATTTCTTCCCTCAGTTAAGGTAATTTCTAACCAAGCGGTGGGGACAGATTTTCGATAACGAATCGGTGGCTCTCTGGGGGGTAAATCTGGTTCAAAATCTAGTAAATTAACTATTGCTGGTCGAGTGCGATAATCCTGAATAGGAAGACCTTGACGCAATTTTTCTAAAGCGTTTAGGTCTGGAATTCTTTCGACTTGTACCCAATAGGTGCGCGGATGAGCAAATTGACGATGACCCAAACGATGCTGTAATTGACCGTTATCTGTGAGTAATAATAATCCCTCGCTGTCCCTATCTAAACGACCGACAGAATAGATATTTGGGATGGGAATATAATCTTTTAAAGTCGAGCGCCCATTTTCATCAGTAAACTGACATAATACATCGTAGGGTTTATAAAAAAGGATATATTTATTCAAGGGAAAAAGTAGTCAGGAGATAGGAGCTTTTTGCTTTTATCAGTCAACAGTAATCCGTGAAAAGAAATCTCAAAACTTGCCACTTAATACTGTTCACCGAAAACTAAAATCTGACCACTGATTACTGATAACTGATTTAATCCCGTTGATGGGAGAATTGATAAGCGCCGACAATCGAGAGAAGAATAGCGACGATTAATAAAATGGGGATAGCAAACCAAGGAAATTGATTGATATCGTAGGCTGCGGCTCTTAATCCTAGACTAGCATAGGTGAGGGGCAAGGCATAAACAATAATTTTTAATGGCCAGGGTAAGGTTTGGGGATCGAAAAAAGTTGCTCCTAAAAAAGACATCGGCACGATTATAAAGTTATTATACAGACCGACACTTTCGATGGATGTAACTCGCAATCCGACAATTGCTCCTAAACTGGCAAAGACGGCACAATTTAAGATTAAAACTAATAAAAACAGGGGATTGAGAAAACTGACAAATTTTCCTGTAAATAAAATAGCAACGAGAATCACTGATGCGGAAGTCATGACACCTCGCAAAATTCCTGCGAAAACTTTGCCTAAAAATAATGAGAGGGGATGGACGGGAAGTAATAATAATTCCTCGAAGGTTTTACTAAATAAGCGATCACCGCAGATCGAAAAGGTGGTTCCCCCGAAACTGATCGCCATTGAGGACAGGGCCACCATTCCGGGTAAAATAAATTCTAGATAAGAATCACCGATCGAGGGTTTCATCGAGCGATCGAGGGCGCTTCCCAACCCCAACCCGAAACCGATAATATAGATTAGGGGAGAAACTAGACCGGTGGCGGCGATCTGAAGGACTCTCGCCCGTAAATCTAGCCATTCTCCCCAAAATACGGTTAAAGTGTCTGTTAATATCGTCTGAGCTTGAGCTAGTTTCACTGGTATTTTGGTTAATTAGTAAATATACTTTTAATAATAATTAACAATTGTCCCCTTTTTCAAGAGCGAGCTTTTCGGACTAGAAAAATAATCATCCTAAATCCGTTGAGCATGATGCTACTTAGGGGTTTGTGGCAAAATTGGCTAATGACTTGGCCGCTCAAGCTTGCAAAAATAGTCCCTTCGGGTGCATCTCATCAGCTGTTAGGTGTTATATAGCGTTTTTCCGTCTGCTGAGGTACAAAAGTTATGGGTTTTAGGCAAAAGGGAAGAAAAATAGGCGTACCTCACCAGCTTAGGAAACGCTATATAACCAGCTACTTACTTACAAATCATCCAACAAGAGCGTTACTAACACCTTATCGACGCGATTACCGTCCATATCCACCACTTCCAAGCGCAACCTTTGCCATTCAAAATGATCGGCAGCCCCCGGAATCCTACCAAGATGGGTAATAATAAAACCCCCTAGAGTGTGATAATTGCCCTGTTTTTCCCCCGGTAATTCACTGATTTCAAATAATTCTTTAAAATCTTCGATCGCCACTGTGCCATCAATCAACCAAGAACCATCTTCCCGCTGCACGATCTGTGCATCTTCAATATTATCTAATTGGGGTAAATCGCCGACAATTGCCTCTAAAATATCTTGGCGCGTCACCAATCCTTGAATCACCCCGTACTCATCCACTACCAAGGCAATATGATGACCACTTTGCTGCACCAATTCTAAAACCTTTAAACCCCTGGTGCTTTCCGGCACAAAAAGCGGCTGCTGTAAATCCTTCGTTAGGTCGAAACTTTCACCAGTTAAACAATCACTTAATAAGTCTGTGACTTCAATTACCCCCAAAACCTCATCTAAACTGCCCTGACACACAGGAAAACGGGTATGATTGCTCTCAATTAGCTTCTGGCGGTTAATTTCGGCACTATCTTCCAAATCTAACCAAACAACATCCGGACGCGTGGTCATAATCTGACTTACTCGGCGATCGCTCAATCCTAACACCCTTTCCACCATATCCTGTTCTGCTTCCTCAAAGGTTCCCGCTTCGGTTCCCTGTTTAAGCATAATTTTCAATTCTTCTTCCGTAATTGGGGAATCATTGCTATTGCCGCTAATCCCCAACAAACCGAGAATCAGATTAGTCGATTGACTCAAAAGATGGACAACGGGCGAAACAATTTTTGATAACCTATCCAGAGGACCAGCAACGAGGATAGCGATTTTTTCGGGATTACTTAAACCTAACCGTTTCGGCACCAATTCCCCTACCACTAGGGATAGATAGGTAATAATTAACACCACTAATCCTAATCCCAAAGCTTGACTATAGGGGGCTAAAACGGGAACTTGGGCCAATAATTGCGCCACACTGACCGATAAATTAGCTCCTCCGTAGGCCCCAGCAAAGATACCCACGAGGGTAATGCCAATCTGCACCGTCGATAAAATTTGATTGGGATCATTGGCCAATTTTAAGGCCACCGCCGCCCGTCGATCATCTCTGGCTAATTGTTCCAAACGGATTTTGCGGGCCGAGACAATAGCAATTTCCGAGAGAGCAAAGACTCCATTGAGGAGGATGAGGAAAAAAATAACAAGAATTTCGGTAGTCGCCGAGAACATGGTTAAAATTTACAGGTAAAAGGGCGGATAGTTGTTTGTATCATAGTGCGAGGATCGGTTAAGTTCAGTAAAGAATCATCTTGATTTTTAACGAGTTACGAAGGCTTGTGTCTGGAGGGGGTTACTCCCAGTATAAATGGGATAGGATCAAGTCCGCACTCTTAGCTCAGTTAGCAGTGAACAGTCAGGAGTGACCTGTTGCCAGTAAAAAAAGTTGTCCCTGGGAGAGTGGGGACAAACTATCTCAATCCATTCGCCTGAAAAATTATGATCGCTACGCCCGTATCATCGAAATCGAACCCTATCACGGAAATACGCCCCGGACTACCAACTATTTGCGGTTGGGAACAGGAAATTGCAGCGATTGTCAATCACGATGATCCGATCTTTTTACCGACAACAAATCTCAAATTAGACCATATCAACGCTGGTTTTGCCTGTGCCTTGCATATGCACCAACCCACTATCCCGGCGGGTGTTAACGGGGAATTAATCTGCAATCTCCAGCATATGTTCGAAAATCTTGGGGATGGCGATAACCATAATGCCAGCGTTTTTGCCTGGTGTTACAGTCGCATGGGCGATTTTATCGCGGAATTGGTGGCAGAAGGCTGTAATCCCCGGATTATGCTGGATTATTCTGGCAATCTCCTCTGGGGTTTGGTGCAGATGGGACGGCAGGATATCCTCGATAAACTCAAATTAATCACCTGTAACAGTCAATATCAACCCTATGTGGGATGGTTGGGGACGATGTGGAGTCATGCGGTGGCTCCTTCCACACCGATTCCCGATCTAAAATTACAGATGCAAGCATGGCAAACCTATTTTGCCTCGATTTTTGGACCGGATGCTCTGAAACGAGTCAAAGGGTTCTCTCCCCCAGAAATGCACCTTCCTAACCATCCCGATACCCTCTACGAGTATATTAAAGCTCTGAAAGAATGCGGCTATCGTTGGTTATTGGTACAGGAACACTCGGTGGAAAATCTCGACGGTTCGGGATTGAGTCAGGAACAAAAATATATTCCTAATCGCCTGGTGGCACGCAATTCTCGGGGTGAAGTGATTGCGATTACTGCTTTGATTAAAACCCAGGGTTCCGACACGAAATTAGTTGCCCAAATGCAACCCTACCACGAGGCCAAATGCCGCAGTAAACAGCAAATCGGCGGCGTTTGGGTTCCTTCCCTAGGTTCCCAGATTGCCGACGGTGAAAATGGTGGCGTGATGATGAATGAATTTCCTCGCGATTTTCCCAATCCTTGGCGGGAAATGCAGGGGGGTTCCAGTGTGGCAGGATTTAACGGTACGGAATATCTGGAGTTAATCGAGGCCGCTGGCGTTAATCCCCAAGATTATCCCCCAATTCAAGCCGTACACCAGCATAAAATCTGGCAGCGAGTTAATCCCGATGCCGCTACCCTGGAAGCGGTAGAACAGGCGATCGCTGAGTTAAAACAGTCCGACCACCGTTTTAGCATGGATGGGGCATCTTGGACAAATGATCTCAGTTGGGTGCGCGGTTACGAAAATGTCCTCGAACCGATGAACCAATTAAGCGCTCAATTCCACGAGAAATATGATCCTTTAGTACAGGCGGATCCTAGCTTCACCCGACGACCGGATTATCTGGAGGCACTGCTTTACAATTTGCTCGTGCAAACCAGTTGTTTCCGTTATTGGGGCCAGGGTACTTGGACGGATTACGCCCGCACTTTGTACGAAAGAGGCGCGGCCTTAACCCGCTAAGATATTAAGCTATCTAGGGCGCAGATTCTGCGCCTTAATAGCACAGATGTATTAGAATAAATCCTGTTTAAAAGGTATCGGGGAGCGGCGAGAAACAATCCATCTTCTTTACATCAATTTACGAACCCTCTCTTAACTGTTTTTTGGCTGACTAAACAGCCCCAAGGTGATTCTCCCCGTTGGCAAACCTAATCCCGCAACAATTAGAGGCAACACCGATGATGACTGGCGCCTCCCCTGCTTTCCACCCACCCGCAATCGATTTAATTGGGTTCGGTCCCCTGTGGACAGGTTTTAGTCAAGGTCGTTTTTCCCCCGATCCTTCTGGGGTAAAAGTGCAGTGCCATGGACGAGTATTATGGCTAGGCATAGGTTGCATCCGTGGGACGGAGAAAGCGGTCATAGATAGGGCAATTAGGGCTGTTTTTCAGCGTTATCACCTCTCTTTAGCCGCTGTTGCTGGTATCGCCACCCTTGACATCAAAGCTAATGAACCGGGTTTAATTGCCTACTCTCAGGAGAAAGGATTGCCCCTAAAAATCTTTACTGCCGAGGAGTTGAGAGATATTAATGTCCCCAATCCCTCAGCCATTGTCAACAAGCAAGGGGGAACCCCTAGCGTCGCTGAGGCTGCCGCTTTAAAAATGGGCGAGATTTTGCTAGTTAGCAAGCAAATAGAAGCCAAATCGGTGACGGTGGCGGTTTCTTTGGCAGCAAGGGAATATAGAGGATACTAAATCGATGCTTAAACAGGTTTTATTTCTTAGTAATGGTCATGGCGAGGATTTAAATGCTAGTTTAATTCTGGGGGAATTAAAAAAAATTCAGCCCCAATTATCTATAGCTGCTTTGCCTTTCGTGGGAGAGGGAAAAGCTTATCAAAAATTGCAAGTATCAATTATTAGCCCTACTGCCACTATGCCATCGGGGGGAATTATTTATACTAATCCTTTTAATTGGATTAAGGATATTGGTGCGGGATTAATCGGTCTAACTATTAAACAAATTCAGGCAGCTTTTAAAGTTAGCAAGGATTGTGATTTATTGATAGCAGTGGGGGATATCGTGCCGATTGTGATCGCTCATTTAACTGGTCGTCCTTTTGTGGCTTTTATTGTTTCTACTTCCAGTTATTACGAAGGTACAATTAAATTACCTTTACTGACAGAATTATGTTTAAGATCAGACAAGTGTTTAAGGGTTTTTACTAGGGATAAATATACAGCAACAGATTTACAAAATCGGGGTATTAAAAAAGCAATTTTTGCTGGTTATCCGATTATGGATGTGTTAACACCAACGGGTAAAGATTTGGAATTAGATAGTCAAATTTCCATGATTGCTTTATTAGCGGGGAGTCGTTTACCCGAAGCTTTGAGTAATTTAGCTCTACAGTTACAAGTCTGTGAGGAAATAGTTAAAATTAAACCGATGCAGTTTCGAGCTGCCATCGTTCCTAGTATCAGAGAAACCGACTTAGAAAATTTAGCTGAACAAGAGGGATGGCATTATTTAGGAGCGGGAAAATTAGAGAAAAATGGGGCTTTATTGTACTGTTATCGTGATGCTTTTGCCGATATTTTACACCATTGTGACGCTTGTTTAGCCATGGCGGGAACAGCAGTAGAACAAGCGGTAGGATTAGGAAAACCCGTCATCCAAATACCAGGTTTTGGTCCCCAATTTACCTATCCTTTTGCTGAGGCACAAATGCGCTTATTAGGGGAATCGGTGATCACTATTGGACAGAAACCTACGCAGGTAAATTTATTTAAAAATGCTGCGGTTAAAATTATCGATATTTTGGCAGATTCTTCTTATTTACAAAGATGTTTAGAGAATGGTAAAATTAGAGTGGGAGAGTCTGGAGGTAGCAGAAATATTGCCGAGGAAATTTATATGAAATTAGGGTGTTAAGTAGCTGGTTATAATTAAATTAAAAATGGATTTTAGGTTCGATCCCCCCTGCCCCCCCTTGATAAGGGGGGAATCTGAAAGTTTTTAATACCTACCTAGCGCAGCGTAATCCAGCTTAAAATTAGCTCAATTACCTTTTCATTAACCATCATCATTTTCCCGAACAGATAAAAACTCGGCCACCGCTTGATTAAAAGTTTCATGTTCCCCTAAAAATGCCCAATGATTACCCGGTATCTTTTTAATCTCTAGAGAAGTTAAATACTTTTTATAGGATTGAATTTGCCAAGCAGTGCGATTTAATCCCTGTTGGGGAAGGATTAATAAACTGGGAATATCTAAAGTTTTAGTTAATCCAGCAAACCCCATGACATCCTCAAAAATTTCCCCCCGTGCCGATAAAGTAAATTTACTGCTCCAACTGCCATCAGCTTTTTGTTCGATGGCATTTTTAAACACCTCTTGCTGTAAATTTGACCAACCTTTATATTGTTTTAATTGACGAGCGATCGCTTCTATGCTCTGATAACTATCAAAGGAACGAGTAATCTTTAAAAAGGGCAAAACCTGATAGAGAATCGGAAAAGTTATCCTAATCAAACTAGGCATTTTATCGATAAAAAAGGGATCGACTAAAATTAAACTCTTAAATACTTCCGGCTGTTGAGTTGCCCAAATCGCCGCTATTTTAGCACTCCAAGAATGACCTAAAATATGTGCTTGCGTCCAACCTAAATGATTAATTAAAGCCCTTAAATCGCCGATATAATCCTGAAAGTGATAACCGGTTGCGGGTTTACTGCTTTCTCCATGTCCCCGCAAATCTGGGGCAATAACTTGATAATTTGAGATTAAATAATCGCCCAAACTTGACCAAACCAAAGCATGATCCGCCATGCCGTGCAATAATAATAGAGGCATACCTCGATCGCTCCATTGTAAATAGGAAATTGCCATCGAGTTATTGGTAAAAGTCTGGCGTTGTGGCATAAATTCTCGGCTGATTTTTACTCTATAATTTAAATATCACTTAATAAAACTTCATACAATGGCACTACAATCACCGCTTACTGCCACTAGCTTAGAGCAATTGTCTTGGACATGGCAAGGTCACACCATCCCCTACACTGTGCGGGGAGAAGGACAACCCCTAGTATTAATTCACGGTTTTGGTGCATCTATCGGTCATTGGCGCAAAAATATCCCCGTTTTAGCGGAAAATGGCTATCAAGTCTATGCCCTAGATCTCTTGGGATTTGGGGGTGCGGATAAGCCCGATTTAGATTATAGTCTCAACCTTTGGCAGCGGCAAATACAAGACTTTTGGCGGGAAAAAATCGCAAAACCGACCGTATTTATTGGTAATTCCATCGGGGGACTGATTGCCTTAATGCTGATGGCAGAATCTCCCGAAATCACTGCCGGAGGCGTAATTATTAACTGTGCCGGAGGATTAAACCATCGTCCCGAAGAATTAAATTTCCCTTTGCGTTTAATTATGGCTGCCTTTACCGGTTTAGTTAGTTCTCCGGTGACAGGAAAGTTTATTTTTGAACAGGTAAGACAGAAAAATCGCATCCGGAACACCTTAAAACAGGTTTATCGCGACCATACTGCGATTACCGAGGAATTAGTCGAAATTCTCTATCAACCCTCCTGTGATGCGGGTGCGTGGGGAGTGTTTGCATCGGTGTTGACAGCACCCCCCGGACCTTCTCCCCAGGAATTATTACCGCCAATCGATCGCCCTTTATTGGTACTCTGGGGAGAGGATGACCCTTGGACACCGATCGCTGGTTCGGTAATTTACCAAGAAAGAGCTAAAATGGGAAATAATACCCAATTTTATCCGATTGCCAAAGCTGGTCACTGTCCCCACGATGAACATCCCGAAAAAGTTAATCAATTAATTTTGAGTTGGCTGTCGGAAATGGGGATTTAGTCAGTTATCGAAGATTTTAGCGATTAATAGTTACTGGAGAAATCTGCCAATCGGGGCGAAGATTTTTCGCCCCCCGGAGATAGACGTGCTGCATTTCCCCTTGTAGTTTGGGAGTATTAACGTGGAGAATTATGCGAACACACTTTTCCAGACTACCAACGACCTGCATCTGTTGCACATCGAGGAGGGGGACATTTTGCCAGTGGGGACGTTCACGAGCGATAGCAGCGGGGAAAATCGCGTCTAAATCCTGAGTTGCCGTAAAGATAATACTAACAATATCATCGGGATCGAGACTATTGTGAGTTTCGATCGCTTCGAGGAGTTCTGTCACTGCTTCTCGTATAGCTTCAATAGTATTAACCGTCACCGTCGTCGCTCCCCGAATGGCTCGAACCTTCCACTGCACGATTGTCATCCTCCGCTAATCCTGATGAGTCAATTTTAGGGGTTAACGCGCCCTTTTTCTCGATTTTAATCTAACCATCAGGGTCGGTATAACCACAACAGTTGTCCGTTCACTTCCAATTCAAATTCTAGACGCTGTAGGGTTTTTTGTAATCCTGGGGGTATTTGGGAACGATTGCCTGTCAGACGACTGAGGAGGGGTTTCGGTTCTTCGATAGTCTGACATTTAGTTTTATCTAGGGGTAATCCTGCCAATTCTAGCGCCCAAAGTCGGGCATCTTCCTCGGTTCCCAAGCGATCAACCACTCCCAATTCTAACGCCTGTTGACCGGTAAAAATGCGCCCATCGGCAAAACTTTTCACCTGATTGACATCTAAATTTCTGGCTCCGGCGACGGTTTGCAGAAATTGCTGATAACTGGTATCGATCATATCTTGGAGAATTCTTTCCTCTTCATCAGTTAATTCTCGATCGAAGGAGAGAATATCTTTATAAGGGCCTGATTTAATCACTTTAAACGAAACTCCCACCTTATCCAACAATTTTTCTAGATTGTTCCCTCTCAGGATAACACCGATCGAGCCGGTAATCGTGCCGGGGTTAGCCATAATATAATTAGCCCCCATACCGATATAAACGCCGCCAGAGGCGGAAATATTGCCAAAACTAGCGATTATTTTGGTGGTTTTTTGTAACCGCTTCAATGCTTCATAAATTTCTTGGGAATCCCCCACGGTTCCCCCGGGGGAGTCAATGCGGAGAAGTAGGGCGGGATATTGCCTTTCTTTGACGATTTCTAGGGCTTTTAAGACTCTTTGGCGGGTATCGGAGGCAATTGCACCTGTAATTTCTATTCGAGCGATTTGTTTGCGGGTTTTCGGTTTAAAAGGCCAGACCATCAGGTTTAAATATTTCTCAAAAAAGGACTCTTTCTAATCTAACGCTTTGATCGTTCTAGATTAAGCAGACATTATATTTCAGAATTTAAGGACAAAATGTCTGGTTAAGTGTATAATAGCATTAAGTGACCAGAGTTGAGGTAGGCGAGGTGAACATTTGGGCAAGGTGGAATCCTTTAATTTAGATGGCTTAGATCTGTTTTTCAATTCTCACGATCATTTGCCACCTCATTTTCATGTTCGTAAACCGGGGCAATGGGAAATTAGAGTTTTTTTCTTACTTTGTAATCAAGAAAATGTTCTAAATTTTCAGGTGAAATAGCCCGCCAATGCCAAAATATCTAGTAAGGAAAAAAAGCAAATACTCGACCACGTTTTAGCCAATCGTTCTGCGCTCCTAATTGAATGGGAGGCAAAAGTCTGTACGCAGGGGAATTAATCATGTTAAATAAGCCAGAAATTACTGTTATAATTGAGGATAAAGAAAGTTATAATTTCTTGCCAGAGTCTCAATCTGTGCAGATTCTTTCTTTACCAGATTTAAAGAATATTGATTCTTTAAAAAACATCTTTATTTGTACTTCTTTGACCAGTTTAAAAGCAGTGTCAGATATTGTCAGAACCGCTAATGATAAACATCATCTGCGAGGTCTTTTTGTCCGAGCAGACATTGATTCTATCTGCTTGCCGCAACTATTTAAACGGGCCAATTTACGCACCCTGCGAAATACCCTCGTTTATCGAGATTTTACTTTACCAACAAGGGTGATTAATGCTTGGATTTGGGGAGCGCAAGAGCATTTAATCGCCACAGCTTTAGTGATTGGGGAAAGTTTATTAATCAGTCGCTGTGATCTCGATGAGCTAGAAATTCCCTTTGCATCTATGCCAGCTTTACAGCGTATTCCTCTAGAAGAAAGAGAGAATTTTATTATAGCAGAAGATGGTAGTTATATTCATTGGCCAGTGGTGGACATTCATCTTGATATAGCGGCTTTTTTGAGTGTAATTGAACCGGCAACAAAACAAAAATTTGCAGCGATTAAATTAAAACATGATCGGATTATTGGTCAAGCAATTGCCTCTTTACGCAAACAGCATCAACTGCGACAATCAGATATTATAGGAGTATCCGAGCGTCAAGTGAGACGCATTGAACAGGGAGAAGGAACAAAGGTAGAAACCCTTAATTTATTTGCTCAAGCTCATAAAATGGAACTTAAGGATTATCTTGATGCTGTTGCTCAGTTAATCGATAATACTTCCGTAGATTTGGATAGTTTTACTCATCCAAATATCCCAGAAATAGATAATTTATTTAAACTTATGGGTACTGAAAATCCTGTTGAAGTAATAGAGAAAAAAGTTAACTCCGAATATATCAGTAGAGAGGAGTGTAACTAATGAAAGTTTTAATTGACCAATATTTAATCACAGAAATATTGCTTAATCGTACAGTTAATAAATCATGTGAGTCGGGTAGGAAGCTTTGGGAGGTTATTAAAAGTCCCCATCAATCTCAAGAAATAATTTTTTATATAACTAGGCCGTGCGTTGAAAAGGTTTATACCCTGAGCAGTATGAATTCATCAAAAGATGCTGATAAATTGATTAATCTTCTGGAGTCTAGATTTCATATCTGTGAAGGTTCAGCTACTATTTTTCAGAATGCGCGTCAATACGATTCAGATATTGAATCAGCCATCGAAGTAGAGTGTGGTTTGCCCATACCAGTTGATGCAATTATTACTCAATCTCCCCAAAAATATGTCTTTACTAAACAAAATTTATCTCTTTGGTCGGTAGAAAACTTTATTACTCGTTATGAATTCAACCTTTTACTAAAACAAGAACATAATAATTACAAACCCAAATACGAACAGCTAACTTTATCTCTAAGTTTAGAATTTCTAGTAGATAAACCTTCCTTATCAACTTATATGGTACGAAATTCAATTACTACAGTAATCGAAGCATTAAAAATAATTCAAACAAGTGGCTATAAAGGTATAACCAAAAAAGAACTTAAGCAAAAATTAGAACGAAGAGACACAACAATTAATAGTCTTATTTGGGATTTGGAAAATTTTGACATGATATTCATCAATCATGAGAAAAAAATCTTAGCGGCAAGAGAGCTTATAGGTAAAGGAGAAGATGATATTTCTCAATATTTATCATTCGCCCTCAAAAAACATATTCTTATACAAAAAATCTATAAAGAATTAGAAATTCATAAGTCAATAACCCCCTGGCGAGTAGAAGAAATTATTGCTAGTATCTGTACTTCTACTTCTGGTAAACGACCCACAAATAAAACCCTTAGAGATTATCGTTCTAGGGTGATTTCTTGGCTTACTTTTACTCGATTGCTAGAAAGAAGATATAATACATTAACTATACCACGAGATAAAAGCTCTCATAAGATTAACTCCTCTATAGAATATAAACAATTACATTTGCCTCTAAATGGTATGTAAAATTATTTAACTTTGCTTCCGTAATATTTTCTCAGAACAAGTCTTTTTAACGTCAAATAATTGTATTTAATCCCCGATTAATTCGAGTAATTGTGCTTCAGTTAGCTGAGTAATGCCCAATTCTAGGGCTTTTTCTAGCTTAGAACCCGCCGCTTCTCCTAGCACTAAATAATCGGTTTTTTTGCTCACAGAACCCGTCACTTTCCCCCCAGCTTTTTCGATTAATTCCTTAGCCTCCTCCCGTTTGAGAGTTGGTAAAGTGCCAGTAATCACAAAGGTTTTCCCTGCTAAGGTGGCTTTTTGGGGAGTAGTTTTTATTTCTGCGGCCAACTGTAAACCAGCCGCTTGTAATTTAGCGACTAAATCCCGATTAGCCTCGATTCTAAACCAATCATAGACCGATTGGGCGATTTCTTCACCAATACCATAGACAGAAGCTAAATCAGTCACGCTGGCGTTAGCTAACTCCTCCACTGTCCGAAAACTTTCGGCGAGAATTTTGGCGTTAACGCTGCCCACATAGCGAATCCCTAGCCCATAAAGTACCCTCGACCAGCTTTGATTTTTGCTCTGAGCCATAGCTGTAATCAAATTTAAGGCGGATTTCTCGCCCATTCGGTCTAATTTGGCAATTTCCGTTTTTTCGAGGCTGTAGAGGTCAGAAATTGCGGTAACTAATCCCTGTTCAATCAGTAAAATCACCACTTTTTCCCCCAATCCCCGAATATCGAGAGCATCGCGACTGGCCCAATGTACTATACTTCCCCGCAAAATCGCCGGACAGGAACTATTAACACAGCGCGTCACCGCTTCCCCCACCGGACGGACTAGGGGAGATTGACATTCAGGGCAATGAGTGGGCATCTGGAAGGGTAAAGTCTGGCTAGGCCGCAATTCTGGCAGGATTCTCACCACTTCCGGAATAATTTCCCCCGCTTTGCGGATAATTACCGTGTCACCGATGCGGATATCTAATTCGGCCACTCGATCGCTATTATGTAAAGTAGCTCTTTGTACGGTGGTCCCTGCTACCTGTACCGGTTCCATCACCGCCATGGGTGTGACTGCGCCGGTGCGTCCCACATTGACGATAATATCTTTAACTACCGTGGGGACTTCTTCGGCAGGATATTTTAAAGCGATGGCCCACCGGGGGAATTTTTGGGTGAATCCTAAGCGATTTTGTCGCTGTAAATCGTTGATTTTGACTACGACACCATCGGTCATGTAGGCTAATTGATGACGTTTTTCTTGCCAATCTTGATAGTATTGCGCCACTTCTTGCAGGGATGGACAGAGTTGACGGTGGGGATTAACCAGAAATCCCATGGTTTCTAATCTATCTAAGGATTGCCATTGAGTGGTGATATGGTTATCGTCTAAATGCAGGGTATAGGCAAAAAATTGTAAGCGTCTTTTATCAACTATTTTCGAATCTAATTGTCGTAGGGTTCCTGCTGCCGCATTGCGGGGATTAGCAAAGAGAGATTCCCCTTTTTCTTCTCTTTCTTGATTGATTTTATCGAAGGTATCGAGGGGTAAAAAGGCTTCACCGCGCACTTCCACAATTGCTGGGGGATTATCTATATTTAAGCGTAAAGGAATAGAGCGAATTGTCCGCACATTGGGGGTAATATCTTCGCCGGTGACTCCATCCCCTCTAGTAACACCTCTGACTAAAAAGCCGTTTTCGTAGGTTAAAGCTAACGCAGAACCATCGATTTTTAGTTCACACACATATTCCGTGTCTTGGGTTTCATTTACATATCTTTGCCAACGGTTGCCCCATTTATTTAATTCTTCGAGGTTAAAGGCATTTTCGAGACTATACAGGGGAATATTATGACGGACAGAAACGAATTGACTAGAGATTTTATCCCCGACTCTTTGGGTGGGACTATCAGGGGTGATTAATTGGGGATAACGCTTTTCTATGTCTTCTAATTCCCGATAAAGTTGATCATAAACGCTATCGGATATAAAAGGATCATCAAGAACATAATAAGCATAACTGGCCCTTTGTAGTTCTGTTTTTAGTTGTTGGCAACGTTGTTGGATTTCTAAGGGGATAGTCATAATCGTTAATAATGCTACTGTGCAAAGACCATTTGAGGAGTTAATTGTAAATCGGGAAATGTTACCGATATTATCCTATCTTCGTTGTGAAATTCTACCAGTTCATAAAATCCCGAAATCAGGTTTAAAACCGATATTTTTAGAGTAATAGGATCGATAATCCAGTATTCAGGAATGCCTCTTACCGCATATTCTGAACGCTTATAACGGTAGTCATCATCAGCATTATTGGGGCTAACAATTTCTACAACTAAGAGGGGAGGAAATTCAATCACTGCTGTGGTCATATTTCTAATCTCTTGACATTGTTCGGCAGTTAAAATCATTAAGTCTGGAATTCTCGATTTAGCTTTATCGGTGCGAATTCCCACGGTAGCAGGCATGACTTTCCAAGTTAGATTTAATCTTTTAATTTCTGCCATTAAATAATCATAAAGAAAGGCAATAATTAAAGCATGAAAGCCACTAGCGGGAGGCATGGAAATTAATTCTCCGTTAAATAATTCGTATTTATCATCCGTGCAGTCCTGATAATTTAAATATTCCGCAAAGGTATATATTTTTTGTTGGGTAGCAATCATAAAAGTCTCCAGCTAAGATTTTACTGTGCAAAGACCATTTGAGGAGTTAATTGTAAATCGGGAAATGTCACCGATATTATCCTATCTTCGTTGTTAAATTCTGCCAGTTCATAAAATCCCGAAATTAGGTTTAAAACCGATATTTTTAGGGCAATAGGATCGATAATCCAGTATTCAGGAATGCCTCTCACTGCGTATTCTGAACGTTTATAACGGTAGTCATCATCAGCATTATTGGGGCTAACAATTTCTACAACTAACAGGGGAGGAAATTCAATCACTGCTGTGGTCATATTTCTAATCTCTTGACATTGTTCGGCAGTTAAAATCATTAAGTCTGGGATTCTCGATTTAGCTTTATCGGTGCGAATTCCCACGGTAGCGGGCATAACTTGCCAGTCTAATTGTAGCCTCTCTATTTCCCTTTCTAACACCTTAAATATATATCTAAGTATCAAAGAATGAAAGCCACTAGCGGGAGGCATGGAAATTAATTCTCCGTTAAATAATTCGTATTTATTATCTGTGGAGTCCTGATAATTTAAATATTCCGCAAAGGTATATATTTTTTGTCGGGTAGTAATCATGATAACCTCTAGAAAAAACTTAATTGAATCTCCTTTGAAGATAAATCTTGCCTTTGATACCCCCTTAATAAGTTAGGGGGAATCTGACAATTTTTAACACCTAGCTTTTTACTTAAGATTCGATATCCTCAACTTTTTTGGGAACCGTTGCAGTTAAAACCTCATTTCCTGTGGCAGTAACTAACACATCATCTTCGATACGGATACCGATACCTCGCCATTTTTCCGGCACTTCCGGCTGTCCTTCAGCAGGTTTAATATCGGGAGAGATATAAATCCCCGGTTCCACGGTTAAAACATGACCAGGCTGCAAAGTTTGCCAAGTTTCTTCGTTAACTTTATAACCTCCCGCATCATGGACATCTAATCCTAACCAATGGCCAGTTCTGTGCATATAAAAAGGCTTATATTTTTCCTCTTTAATTATCTCATCAATGTCGCCGACCAATAGCCCTAAATCCACTAATCCCTCCACAATTGTCCTCACGGCCGTGTCATGAAAAAGATTATAAGGATTACCAGTTTTTACCACTTCAATCGCCTTTAATTGAGCTTCCAGAACAATTTCATAGATAATTTTTTGTTCGGGGGTAAATTTACCATTGACGGGAAAAGTGCGGGTAATATCACCGTTATAGTAATTGTAGGCACAACCGGCATCAATTAACAAAAGCTCATTTTCTTGTACTTGACGATTATTGTTAATATAGTGCAGAATACAGGCATTAGCACCACTAGCGACAATAGAAGGATAAGCCGGACCCATACCCCCTTCTAGGCGAAAAGTATGCTCAATTTCCGCTTGAATTTGATACTCGTAGTGACCAACTTTGGTGAATTCTCTGGCCCGATTATGTGCCAGGGACGAAATAGCGGTTGCTTGGCGAATATTGTCCAATTCGGCCTCGGTTTTCAGTAAGCGCAAAGGATGGAGAATAAAATTAGTATCCTCTATAGCAGTCGGTCCAGTGCCGCGACGGGGAAAAGTGGCGATTAATTTTTGCCAGTGCTTGAGAACATTTGTATTAAAAGTTTTGTCCCGGCCGAGATGATAATAAATTCGGTCGGCTTTTTCGAGATATTGGGGTAATTTTTCGTCCAGTTCTTGGATAGAATAGGCCTCATCAGCAGCAAAAATCTCCTTTGCTCCTTCCACACCCTGGAGATAGCCGGTCCAGGTTTCTTTTTCTGGGTCTTTTGGCTGCACGAACAGGATAAACTGGTGTTCAGGGTGATGGGGTGCTAAAACCGCCACCGCCTCCGGTTCATTAAATCCTGTCAGGTAAAAAAAGTCACTATCCTGACGATAGGTGTATTCTACGTCATTGTGCATGACCGCCATGGGCGCACTGCGAAAAATTGCGGTTCCATTGCCGATTTTTTCCATTACCTGCTGACGACGGTGTTGAAACTCCCTGCGATCGATGCCCATAGATATTCCTAAAAATGTCACAATAAGTCTTAGAGTCTATTATCGCTAATATTTTTAAGTTTATGACCCCTGAAGAACCAGATTTTTCCCAAGATATCATCGAAAGGCGCGAGTTTACCCTAGCAGATTTTATCGCTCAAGAGGGAGCGAATTTCCTCAAAGGGGAATCTCCTGTCCCCAAATTGGTGCAAGTTACCACAGAGATGAAACAATTTATTGCCGCTAATTTAGGGGATTCTTCGGGAGCTTTGCAGATAATTTTACAGCTTATTGTCGATGAAGAATTAACCAAAGTCAGTCAAAATTTAGATAATCCCGTTCAAGCTTTACAGTTAATCCTAAAGGAAATTTTAGACAATCAAGAATTACTCTATGAATTAGTACACCGAGTCGATGTGAAATGGGGACAATTATACGGGGAACGTCCCTATTTTCAACAACCCCATCAAAAACCTCACCCTGAAGACGAATACACCCACAATTCCGTCAGAGATAAGTTAGTCAGTTTATTAGCCAGATTAGAAGCGGATGAGTAGTAGAGCCTATAGCAGTTATTAGGAGACTCCGAGACGATTCAAGATATACCTTATCTTTATGAAAAACTCTATAATTATTTCTTAAGAAAGACTAACAGGATCGACAAGGAGTATCTATCCCTAGACAGACCACTGGGGCGGTCAGGGGTGAAAATTAGGTGTAAGATCAAAAAATTCTCCGATAACTGTTGCCCTATCTCCCGCGTGCCTACCTATTCCTACTATACCGCCGATGTTTTTAGCGATCGCATTTTTGGCGGTAATCCCCTGGCAGTTTTTCCGGAAGCGTCTGGATTAACCCGCACCCAGATGCAAAAAATCGCCGCCGAATTTAACTTCTCGGAGACAGTCTTCGTTTTTCCGCCAGAAACGCCCCAAGGCACTAAAAAAGTCCGGATTTTCACCCCCAGTACCGAATTACCCTTTGCTGGTCATCCTACCGTCGGTACAGCCTATATTTTAGCCCTAATCGGTGCTATTCCCCCCTACCAAGAAACTACGATTTATCTGGAGGAAGGAGTCGGTTTAGTACCGGTGAAAATTATCATGGAGGGGGAAAAACCGGTCTATAGTGAGTTAAAAGTGGCACAATTGCCAGAATTAGTGACGGATACTTATGCTCTCGATGATTTAGCCGCGATTCTTTCCCTAAGCGTTGCTGATTTCTTACCCGGTTATCCCCCCCGGGCCTTTTCCTGCGGTCTCCCTTTTTTATTCATCCCCGTTAAAAACCGAGATATTTTGGGTAAAATAACACTAAATCTAACTCTCTGGTCATCATTATTAGGTCAATCCCCCGCTAATTCCCTTTTTGTCTGCTGTTTTGACCCAGAATCTCCCCTATCTCGTCTCTATGGCCGAATGTTTGCCCCCGGTTTAGGAGTTATGGAAGATCCCGCCACCGGTTCGGCTGTGGCCGCTTTAGCGGGCTACCTAGGGGCTTTAGAATCTTCTAGGGAAGGGATGAATCAATGGACGATAATCCAAGGAGTGGAAATGGGCAGACCCAGCAGTTTACAATTAAAGTTTCAGAAAAACAGCCTGGAAATTACGGAAGTTTCTGTGGGTGGTGCATCAGTTCTAGTCTGCCAAGGCAAGATGATAATTCCCGATGAAAAAACAGGGAAGAGTTAAATTTTTGCACTGGTATCATTATATGGAGAAGAAAAAAGCTTAATCCCGCAAAAAAGCGAGGGGATAACTCATATTCTCAGCAAAGCCCAAGATACCTCCATCTCGATGCTCATAGAGTAAATTTCCTTGATTATCAAATAAAAAAGTCCCTCCCCGTTGGGTGAGATAACTACTATCGGGGACATAGGTTGACCAATTGCCCAAAACTTGAGTCATATTACGCAGTCTTAGGGTGGCTAATTCAAATGGCCGCTGAAAACCTTGACCCCCAGCAAGATTGAATAGGGAACCCCGGAAAGCTGGTAAAGGCCGCGCTTGTATTGTTTCCTCCTCGGCAATTAATTGGGGAGCTTTGCGATCGCCACGATAACCCCGCAGCACTTCGGCCAGAGTCCCCGGACTACCCACACCCGCACACATCAAAATTAGATTTAACCAGGCATTTTGTCCTGGAGAAAATCCGGGTAATTTTAACGATAAACCCCGATAAAGTCCTAATAAATTGTGTAATTCGGCTGTGGGGTCAACAAAAAGCCAATCTTGCCGAAATTTCGTATATTCAGCGAATTTTAAACCTGAATTGCGATCGCCGATACCGATGGCACGAATGGTGATCCCGGCATTTTGCCAAAGGGCCGCCTCTTTTTCTAACCACCAAGCGTATTCGAGACTGTCAAAATCTCCCAATTGCGGCCAAACAAGAATTAAAAGACGTTTATAGTCGGCACAATCGCTTAAAATTGGCAATATTTGCCCATCGCTGACCCTTTGGCGTTGAATCGTTGAAAATATTTCATAGCTGCTGCTCATAGATAAATTTCTCCTAATAAAACCTCCTCTTTTGCTCCCGTGACTTTCGGTAAATTACCGGGGAAATCGTGCCAGCGCCAATAGGCTAAAAGGGCAAAAGCGATCGCTTCTTTAAAATCGCTATTTAATCCTACCTCATCGGTGGTCAAAAGCTTGACATTTGACCCCAAATGTGCTAGGAGTCGTTGGCACAGGTAGGCATTACGAGCGCCACCACCACAGAGCAGCACCTCCGCAGGCATTTCTGGCAAAAAGGTTTGATAGCTGTGGGCGATCGAAATGGCGGTTAAATCAGTTAAACTGGCCAACCAGTCGGCATCACTGAGGGAATAAGCTTGGGCATCCTCGTGCAATTGGGCTAGATAGGCGGGACTAAATAACTCTCTGCCAGTGGATTTAGGGGGATATTGTTGAAAATAAGGCTCCTGTAGCCATTTATGAACTAACTCGGGGCAGGGTTGACCCTGGGCCGACCATTGACCGTTATAGTCGTAGGTTTGTTGCCCTTGGCTCAAAAATTGTACGGCCAAATCGATGAGGACATTGCCGGGGCCGGTATCCCAACCGAAAATTTTTTGCTGCCAATTTTCCCTTTGTCGGGGGGGTAAATAGGTTAAATTGCCAATACCGCCGATGTTTTGGACGCAGCGGGCTTTAGTGGGGTGAGAAAGCAGATAAGCGTCAATTTTCGGCACTAGGGGCGCACCGTGACCAGCTTGGGCGATATCGGCAGCGCGAAAATTACTAATGGTGGGAATACTGGTAATTTTTGCGATCGCTGCTCCCCGTCCTAATTGTACCGTGTAACCGAGGCGATCGTTTTTGGGGGGTCGATGAAAAACGGTTTGACCGTGACTGCCGATTAATTGGGCTTTTGGGGCTTCTTTTTGGATATTTAAGGCGGCTTGGGCGAATTCTGCGGCTATGTCATCATCTAAGCTGGCTAAAGCTTCAATAGATAGCTTTTCTCCCCCACAGACTTGCAAAATTGTCTCTCGTAATCGGGGGGAATAGGGATAGGTTTCCCCAGCTAATAACTGCACCTGTGGAGATTCCACTGTACCGCTAATCTCCACTAAAGCGGTATCGATACCATCCACCGATGTGCCACTGATTAAACCGATAACTAACAAGTTTTTTCCCTCAACTGTCGATTGTTGATTATTTTATCCCCCCCCGACAATAGTAACAATTTCTAGTTGATCCCCCTCCTTAATTTCCGTGTTTTCCCAATACTGACGATGGAGGATTTCCCCGTTATATTCCACTGCCACTAACCGAGGATTCATGCCGAAATTTTCTAGCATTTGCGGTAGTTTAGTTGCTGGTAAACAGGTTTGAGTTTTGCCGTTGATTTGCAAGGTTATTTCTGACATGGATTTGGATATGAACGAATCAAGTTAATCGGAGGAGATAGGAGACAGTATTCTCCGAGACAGGAGATTATTTTTATTCATTCTTTCCACACCCCACACCCTACTTTAATTGGGTTAATAATTGTTGTGTCACCACATCGGGTTGCTGCGCTTCCATGATGGACCGGACTACAGCTACCCGTTGCGCTCCTGCCTCTAAAACCTCTTTAATGTTACTACTATCAATACCACCGATCGCAAACCAGGGTAAAGGGCAATTTTCCCGTGCATAACGGACGTATTCCAATCCTGCGGGGGTTTTTCCGGCTTTGGTGGGGGTGGCATAAACTGGACCAACTCCCACATAATCGGCCTTTTCTTGGATTGCTTTGGCCATCTCTTGAGGATTAGTGGTGGACCTGCCGATAATTGCCGTGGGGCCGAGAAATTGCCGCGTTAGGGAAATCGGTAGATCCTGTTGGCCGAGATGAACACCATCGGCATGAACGGCCTTAGCAATATCGACGCGATCGTTCATAATAAATAAAGCATCGTAACGGTGGCATAACTCACACAGTTTAGCGGCCTCTTCTAAACGAATGGTATCAACGGCGGTTTTATGGCGGTACTGCACCAATTTTAAACCTCCTTTTAGGGCTAATTCAACGATTTCTAAGAGATTTTCGGCGGGAGAAGTGACTAGATAGAGGGGAGATGCTTGCAGTTTTTCTAGGGGTGGAGAGATTAATAGTTTACTCTCTAGCTGATAAACCTGATAGCGCAGCTGTTTACAGGCTATCCCTAGCTCCAGATCATAGAGTTTACCGTATTCTTCTAAAACCCGAAAAGCCTCCTGTACGCGAGCGAGATTGGCCTGCAGCAGTCCCTCGACAGTCTCCCGGATTTCTTCCCTGGGATGGCTTAAATCCCTGCCGATATCGCTGGCTGTGTCCCGATGTCGTTTAAGATCGATCGAGTGCCAACTAGCTAATTGATGGCGCATTTCTTTACATTCTTGGGCTAAATCGGGATTATCTAAGCCAAAACGACACCATTCTTCGATAATTCGCAGTCCTTCTCTAGCGCGGTCAAGGTTAGCATCAAGAATCCGTTTAATCGCCGTAGTTTCTAGTTTCATCTGCCGTCAATGTAGAGTTATGATAGCCGTCAGCCGTCAGCTAAAATATTACTATTTTTCGCCCTTGTTGGGGGAATAGCAGAGCCGGCATCAGACAACTAAAAAGATCCCTAAGAAACCCACGGCAAGGGTAATTTTAACCCACACGGATCTTCTTAAGCTCCCTTGGGTATTCCAGTAATTGCTGATGATCTGGGTTATGTAGCGGGTAGAGACGATTGTAACAGATGCTGACGAGGGCTTGCAGATCGTCCACTAAATCCTCAGCTGCAATCGATTCCTGGGATTGATTGAGGAGAACGACTTGGATTTTAAAGAGACCGCACAAACCCAAAATAAAATCATGACAAAAGCGGTCAACACTTTCCAGATGGATTAAAACTAGACATTCCAATCCACCGTCACAAATCATCTCCACTTGAGAGATTTTTTAAAACTAGAGCCTGTTTATTTGTCCAACTTTCACCAAAAAGCTTGGGTATAGATCATATTATTGTGGTGGATTCCTTTAGTAAGGATGGCACTGTGGAAATTGCTCAACGTTAAGGCTATATAATTAAGCTTTGGGCAATTTGTCCCACCATAATTCTTGACCGCAAAAAACCGATGTCCTCTTTACTCTCCGCTATTCCCCTCGACGCAATCGCTTATAATCCCCAGGGTTTAGTACCAGCGATCGCTCAAGACTATCTTGATGCTACAGTGTTAATGATGGCCTGGATGAATCGGGAATCTCTCGAAAAAACCCTCACCACCGGGGAAGCGTGGTATTGGAGTCGTTCTCGTCAAGAATTATGGCACAAGGGAGCCACCTCGGGCCATATCCAAAAAGTGCGTCAAATTCGCTACGATTGCGATAGTGATGCTATCTTGCTGACTATTGAGCAAATCGGTGATATAGCCTGTCATACCGGCGAAAGAAGCTGTTTTCACCAAGTAAATTGGCAAAAATCACCGCCAGCGGCCGACACCCTCTCGGAATTGTTTAAGGTAATTTGCGATCGCAGAGACGATCCTCATCCGGAATCCTACACCTGTAAACTTTTGGCCGGGGGAGATAACAAAATTCTCAAGAAAATCGGCGAAGAATCGGCAGAAGTGGTCATGGCCTGCAAAGATAATGATGGCGATGCTATTGCTGCAGAAGTGGCCGATCTTTTTTATCATACTCTCGTCGCTCTCGCCTATCATCAAGTCCCCCTGCGAGATGTCTATAAAAAACTGCAGGACCGGCGCCGGTAATCAGTTATCAGTTATCAGTTATCAGTTTCCGATTCCTGAATACCGTCTCCTGACTCCTACTTTATATTTGTGGTTTACGACTTAGTAATTATCGGTGCCACTCCTGCGGGGATAGAAGCGGCTTTGTTGGCTGTTCACCTCAAAAAAAGGGTGGCTTTAGTGCAACAGCCTTCTAGCGACAATTTAGAGGCATCTGAGGATATTTTTAGCAAGGGATACAGCCAAATTATCCATCTCTATAAACTGCTGAATCATTGGCAAGAAACGGCCATTTATCCCCAATGGCAACGGTTGCGGCAATGGTTGGAGGAAGTGGATAAAACTATTAATAAACATCATTCTTTGGCAAGATTAGCCACGGAAGGAATAGATGTGATCCCGGGGGGGGGGGAATTTGTTCGGCTGCCCCATTTAGGATTCGTGGTTAACGGTCGGCAATTGTTGGCTAAACACTATCTTATCGCCCCGGGTTTTTATCCGCAAGTCCCGAAAATTTTCGGCTTAGATGAGGTTAATTATTTTATCGCTCAAACCCTTTGGCAAGAGCCAAATTTAGACAAGTTGGGACAACATTTAGCGATTATTGGTAACAGCAGCATGGCTGTGAGTTTAGCGCAAATTCTCCGACGTTTGGGGAAAGAAATTAGCTTAATTATCGAGGATAGTTATCTACTGCCGGATATTGATCGGGAAATTTCCCATTTAGTTACTGCCATTTTAGAAGCGGAAGGAATTAAGATTTTACTAGGCTATTATCCTAGTCAAGTGAAAGCGATCGAGGCTCAAAAATGGCTACAATTAGGCAATCGTGTTATCCAAGTTGATGATCTGATTTTTGCTGATAATTATCAAGTCGATGAACAGGGATTAAATTTGGCCGGGGTGGGAGTTAAATTAGAGCAAGGACTAATCAGGGTTAATCAGCAATTACAAACCGATAATTCCCGTATTTATGCCCTAAATTTGCCCAGAAATAATTATCCAGATCCTACTTTAAATCACCGGGCTGCTTTTGGGTTAGTCAAGCATCTGCTCACGGGAGAAAAATTTAACTTTAATCCCGATCAAATTCCCTCATTTATTGCTTTTGATCCGGCTATTGCGTGGGTGGGTTTAACTGGAAAAGCAGCCTGGGAGAGCTATGGTGAGAAGGTAAAAATGATTAACTATCCCATCAAAAATATAGTGGCACAGCAAATCTGGGGAGAAACCACGGGATTTTGTCAATTAATCTACAGAGAAGATGGTAAAATGCTGGGAGCGCAGATAGTCGGTAATCAAGCAGCGGAAATAATCGCTATCATCGGTTTAGCTTTACAAGAAAATTTAACCATACAATCCCTAAATAAAAATATTTATATTTGGGGAAGTATGGGAGAGATTATCGGAGAAATGACGCAATTAATCCCCCAGAAAAAATCTTGGCTAACTTGGCTAAAAAAATTATTTAGATAATTGGATAGAAAAAAAGAAGATTAAATTATGAAAGCGAAATTTATTGTTTTTGAAGGTATTGATGGATCGGGAACAAGTACCCAAGCAAAACTCCTACAAGAATATTTTTTCAAGCGAGGGGAAAAAGCGATTTTAAGTCCGGAACCTTCCGAGGGAGTCATCGGTCGTTTGATTCGAGAAATAATGCAAACTAATCTTATTTCTATCCAAGATCAAAATAAATTTGACCAACAAATGGCCTATTTATTTGCAGCCGATCGTCATTATCACTTATATAATGATCACGATGGCGTTTTTAAACTTATTCACCAAGAACAAACCCACGTTATCACTACTCGTTATTATTTTTCTTCCCTGGCCTACAATTGCAATAATCCCGAAGAATTTGCTTTTGTTCGGCAGTTAAATCAACATTTTCCCAATCCAGATTTAGTCATTTATATCGATGTTATTCCCGATATTTCTCTGGCGAGAATTAAAAACAGAGCCATCACAGAAGTGTACGAAAAACAAGAAAAATTAATGAAAGTTCGTCAGATGTTTCTCAATATATTTAAAGAATATAAAGATAATTGTTTACAACTGGATGGCAATGATACAATAGAACACCTTCACCAAAATATTATTAATTATCTTGAACAATTAATTTAAATCCATGCTCAGTATAGAAACCCCTCCTAAATTCATCTACCGACCCCACTATAAACCCAATCAATTAATCTGCGGTCACGGACAAACGGCAATTATCACGGGATGGACAGTAAAACAGTCCCTTGCTAAACATTTAAATCCCGACCAATACGCGGTAATTGGTAATCTTTATAGTCCCACCCGAGGAATTAGTCCCCTGCTGAGAAACTTAATCGCAAATCCCCACGTTAGATATTTAGTTATTCTCAACGCGACTAAGGAAGATAAAAACTCCGGTAGCTGTCAGTGTTTGCTAGACTTTTTTAGTCAAGGATTTCAGTTAGGAAAAAGTGACACAGGTAGAGAATGTTGGCTAATTAATTCTTCTATCACGGGATATATTGACAAAGAAATTGACCGAGAAACCCTCGAAAAATTACGTCAATCGATTCAATATCAACTGGTTAAATCCATCCCAGAAGCGATTGAAATTGTCAAAAGTTATGCAGAACAATCTCCCTTACCAACTTGGGGAGAACCCTTAATCTTTCCCCTCTTAGAAAATCTTCCTTCTCTCCTACCCGGGACAAGATACGGTCATCGGATTGAAGGAAAAACTATTGCCGAAACTTGGGTAAAAATTCTCCAAAAGATTAAAACCACTGGCACAATTAGACCCACAGGATATGATGGTAAATGGCAAGAATTAATTGACCTAATGGCCGTCGTCACCGATGAACCCCCAGACTTTTATTTTCCCGAACCTAATTATTTGCCTATAGATAGACCTTTTCTCACCGAATATATCGGACAAATTCTTGATGATTCTCCCTATACAGAAGGAGTTAAATACACCTACGGTCAAAGATTACGCTCTTGGTTTGGCCCGGATCAAATTGCACAGGTTATCAATAAATTAATCTCAGAAATTGACGCAGCTAGTGCAGTCATGTCCCTCTGGGATGTGAAAGACCACGAAAAGGGAGGTAGTCCCTGTTTAAATCATATTTGGGTGCGAGTGGTGGAAAATGAATTATCTCTCACCGCAGTATTTAGAAGTAATGATATGTTTGCCGCTTGGCCAGCAAATGCCATGGGATTGCGTGCTTTACAGCAACATATTAGGGATGAGATTAGCAAGCACTCTGACTACAATTTATCAATAGGTCCATTAATTACTATTAGTCAATCGGCCCATATATACGATGATACTTGGGAGAATGTTGAACGATTAATCGCCACCCAGTACGATAAAATTATTAAGCAGCGCGACTTTTTTGACCCTAGCGGTAACTTTTTGATTTCCGTGGAAAAAGAACAAATTCTCCTCCAACAAACTACTCCAGGCAGCGGGGAAATTGTTGCTTGTTATCAAGGCAAAAATCCCCTCCAATTAATCCGCAAGCTTGCCGCTACCAATCCCGCAATTATTCCCGAACATATCGGTTATCTGGGAATCGAGTTACAAAAGGCATACAACTGTCTCAAGAATAATCAACCGTATATTCAAGACCAGTAGTAAGTGGCAAGTTTCAGTGAACAGTGGGGTGCATCTCAATAATATTATTGTAGGGGCGAATTGCATTCGCCCTCTTTTAATAACTGCTGCTGCTCACCAAAATCACAAATATAAGATGCACCCCATCAGTGAACTTAAAACCCACATTCCGCACCCTCAACTGTCACAGATCAAAAAAGCCATTAAAGTAGTACATAATAACTAAAATTGTAAGGATTCAGGTCATACAAAAAGCAGTCAACCCCTTGCTGTGTAAGCATTTAGGGGAATTATGGACAAATGCTCATTCTCATTAAGAAACGCTGAAAGCCTTAATTT
>JAADBR010000014.1 GCA_009995705.1 Microcystis aeruginosa W13-11 | reverse complement strand
ATTTTAAAGGTTGGCGGTCACTTTTCATTTTACCTGATAGTGATCGCTTTTACTTTTGATATTCTGATGGGAGAATGAAACAGCCCTACCCTGCCCCCCTTGATAAGGGGGGTGTCTGATAATTTTTAACGCCTACCTACTTAGATGATTTTATTTAGGTTCGGCCTAGGGATTTATTGACACTGATTTCAATCTGATAAATAGAGGAAAGGACGCTACCTTGATGATTATTGACTAGATCATATTTGACTTCTTCTAAATAATTAAAAATGGCATCCCGCAGAATCGGTTTTTCGATGTTTACCGTGTGCTGATAGTCCCATAAATCCCAAACTATCAAGCCAATTCCTACGATTGGATCGATTAATTCTGCCCCAAAACTACTCGCTACTGCTCCACCGGTTTTAGTGGCAATTTTCGCCCCCGTTTTTCCCGCTAGGGACAAATAAACTGTGCTGCCCACTTTCACCACTGGGATAAGGGATTTAACTCCTAAAGCAGTGGCACCACCGACTAAAAGTTTAATTGATGTGTTAGAAATATTGCCCTCGGTATCTTGAATTGTTATGGCTATGTCACTAAGATAACGATCCCATTTGCCTTGGGGAATTTGATAACTGGCCTGAATATTCTCTAATTCATTGCTTAAATTACTGACATATAAATTAACGGCATCCCTAGTAATTCTCTCTAGACGCAATTGGGCCTCTTGGGGACGAATTACCCGTTTAGTAAACTCGGTTTGAATAGTTTTGGTCAAATTTTCTGCCACCACCTGCTCCGGGGGTGGATTATCTGTATTGACCCAGTGAGCGATCGAGGAGTATAATCCGCTTAGAAAGGCCTTACCCTCAAATTGTTTTTGATTGAAATAGTTAAAATACCAAGGCAAAAAACCCTGATCTACTCGTGTCATCAACTCCTCCACCCATCCCTCAATTTCTCCTAGGGCGAAGTTTTGAGAATTGGCTCTCGCTGTCTGTAAAGCTTGGCTAATTTCTTGATCGATTTTACTGTTAGATTTTTGGGGTATAGTGATGGGAATCTCTAGGTTAGTTTCGGTAGCAACCTTAGTTTTTAACGGTTCATTGCTGGCCGTTCCTAGCCAAATTTTCCCTAAAAGAGGCACGATAACCACTAGAACAACTATAGCCCAAATTAACGGGGTGATCGCCTTAATCAGTTGACTAATTGCCTGAATGCGGTTAGTTTTTTCACTATACTGAGGTGGCTCAATATTTTCTTGTGAATCTGGCCTAGAGTTCATCAGCTAACCTAGTTAAAATTATTAGATCATCGTTCTCGAAAAACCGCAGAAACCCTAATTTTCCGAGCAGTGAACAGCGAGAGAGCATTATCGAGCAAAAGACAGCCAATACCCGATAAATATCGGCAATTTTAGCGAATTTCTGCCTTCATCCGCTCAAGGGTTTGCTGCATTTGGTCGAACATCATTTGCGGAGTCATACCAAATTGACCTAGTTGGGTTTTTAGCTGTTCTACGGTCATTTGGGCGGAGAAATCCTCAGATAACTCGAAACGCTTCATAAATATCTTGTAGCGTTCCATTAACTCCTCCATCCTATCGATAAAGATGATTTTACCCTCTCGATCAAATTTCCCGTACTCGCTGCCTAGTTGTGTGAGAGACTGGTAATCCTCAAATAGCTGTCTAGCTTCCTGTTGAACCACTTCTGAGTCAAAGAATCCCATAATCTTAAAACTGCTTATCGTCGATAGTTATTCTTCCCCCTATTTTATTTTAGTCGGGGAAAAAGTCTAGCTCTGGCCGATTTACGGATTACCGTATTGGGAAAATCGAGAGGATCACAAAGGGCCCTCTCGTCCCGGTTTAACCGTTGCCCCAGGGAGTTTAAGATAAAAAGTGAAAAATCAAAAATAGTCCTTTAACCGCTCCACAGGGGCTATTTCGCTAAATTTGGGCTGCAGCCCTTATAATTTGCCAAAACGACGATGACGACCCTGATAATCTTTTAAAGCGTGGTGAAATTGCACTCGATCGAAATCAGGCCAGAGGGTGTCAGTAACGTAGATTTCTGCGTAGGCCATTTGCCATAGTAAAAAATTACTAATTCGCATTTCCCCACTACTGCGAATTAACAGGTCTGGGTTAGGAATCCCAGCAGTATAAAGATACTGTGCAAAGAGAGATTCATCGATCGCATCTGGGGAGACTAAACCCTGTTGCACCTGACGAGCGATCGCCTGACAAGCTTGCACGATCTCCTCTCGGCCACCATAATTAGCAGCCACCGTAAATTGAATACCGGAATTTTTGCTAGTTTCTGCTTGAGATTTAGCAATTTCCAGTCTTAAAGACTCTGGCAAGGCTGATAAATTACCAATAAAGCGAATTTTGACATTTTTCTGCATCATTTCTTCCAATTCCCGCTGCAAAACCCGCTCGAATAGAGTCATTAAAAATTCTACTTCCTCAAGGGGACGACCCCAATTTTCCGTAGAAAAAGCGTAAGCGGTTAAAGCGGGAATCCCCCACTCACCACAACAGCGCAGCAAGTCTTTGAGTGCATCTACTCCCCGTTGATGGCCCATAATCCGGGGTAAACCACGATTTTTCGCCCAACGACCGTTCCCATCCATAATCACTGCGACGTGCTGAGGCAAACGGTTTTTATCTAAATCCGTAGGTAATTCTGGTGACAAGCTCGGTTTAACAGTCATTTTCTATCTTTCGGGGTTGCTCTGGGCGAACGGGAGAATTTTTCTAAGATTAGACGGCCTTTTAAGCCAATTGTACGCCCTAAACGCCCCCAACTCGGTGCGACCACTTCCCCTTCTCCCGACGGAGAAAACTTCGCTTCGAGAAGCTCTTTTAGTTTACTACTGGTTAAAGGCCGATCCAAATTACCCCCAGACGCGAGGGAAATCGAGCCAGTTTCCTCAGAAACCACAATACAGATACAATTATCTAACCTTTCGGTAATACCCATGGCTGCCCGATGACGGGTGCCTAATTGCCTAGAGGTACTGCGCTCCGATAGGGGTAGAATCACACCAGCGGCCACCACTCGATCGCCCCGAATAAATACGGCCCCATCGTGCAGTAGAGTTTTAGTTTGAAAAATAGTTTGAATTAATTCCTTAGACACTTGGCCATTTAGTGCCACCCCTGGATTGACAAACACCTTGGTATCGAGATTGCCACTGGTTTCTAATACCATCAGCGCACCGGTGCGATTTTGAGATAGATCCTTCACCGCGTCCACTAACTCATCAATAACATTATCGGTCTTGGGAGTGGGGGAACTTTTCTGAAATAATTCCCACACTTGACCTTTGCCCAATAATTCCAAAAAACGGCGGAATTCCGACTGAAAAATCACAGCGATCGCTACGGCTGCCCCCAAAATCAATTTTTCTAGGACTAACCCCAGCAAGCGCAATCCTAGAGCATCGCTAATCACCGAGGCCAGCATTAAATAGATTAGTCCTCGCACCATCCAAAAGGTACGCCGCTCGCCGATAATTAGCAGCAGCATATAGGTAAGGAGGAGAACTAACCCAAAGTCTAGGAATAACAGACCATGGCTGAGAATCCAGGACAATAACCGACGAGGGTCCAGAAAAAAACCCGACATGGGGGGACAATAGCGATGAGGTTTATATTAGGGAGAGTCGATTGGGTAAGCGGTCTTGACGGAGCAAATCCGCCAGATTTTCCCGTTCAAGGATCAGATTAGCTTCTCCATTTTGGACAATTACCGCCGCCGGACGGGGTAAGCGGTTGTAATTAGAAGCCATACTGTAGTTATAGGCTCCCGTGGCTAAAACCACTAAAATATCCCCCGGGTTGGTTTTCGGTAGCGCAATATCCTTAATTAGAATATCGCCAGATTCACAATGTTTTCCAGCTATTGTCACCACTTCCTGACATTCTTGACCCATTTTACTGGCGACCACGGCCCGGTAAACCGATTGATAGGTAATCGGTCGGGGATTATCAGACATTCCGCCATCGACGGCGATATAGGTGCGGATTTCGGGGATTTCTTTGCGATTACCCACTGTGTAGGCTGTTACGCAAGCAGTGGCAATTAGAGAGCGTCCAGGTTCGGCAATGAGCAGCGGATAAGCGATACCTCTTTCCTGACAAGCTTTGGCCACTGCTAAGGACACCGCTTGCACCCATTCCTCGATACTTGGGGGGTCATCACTTTCGAGGTAGCGAATCCCTAAACCACCGCCGATGTTTAATTGCTCTAGGGGTAAACCCCGTTCTAAACCTAATTTAAACCAATCTGCCAACACAGCGGCTAAGTCTTGGTGGGGTTGACGTTCAAAAATCTGGGAACCGATGTGAGCGTGTAAACCCAGACAATTCAGCTGGGGATGAGCTAAAACATAGTCAAATACCGCTTCGATTTGATGGGGGTCAAAACCAAATTTACTGTCTAAGTGACCCGTGCGAATATATTCGTGGGTGTGGCACTCGATACCGGGGGTTAACCGCAACAGGATCGGAATAGGGGTATCAGGACGATTTTCGCCTAATTTAACCAGATTTTCTAACTCTAGCCAGTTATCAACGATAATAATGCAGTTATGCTCGATCGCATATTCTAACTCGGCGATCGATTTGTTATTACCATGAAAGTATATCGGCACAGCGGTTTTATTGATCTGGTCTAAAGCGGTTAACACCGTGTGAATTTCTCCGGCCGACACCACATCAAAACCTAATCCTTCACTAGCGACCACGGCCGATAGGGCCAGGCAATTCCACGCTTTCGAGGCATAAATTACCCTAGATTCTCCGGGATAATGTGTCTGGAAACCTTGCAAGTATTGACCACAGGCAGTGCGGAGGGTGACTTCATCGACAATATACAAGGGTGAACCGAAACGTTCCACTAGGGTGGTCACATCGCAACCACCGATTTCTAGACAATCGCGGTTATTAACCTTGGCTGTCAGGGGTAACAGGGTTTGATTCGGGGATAGACAATCTTGATAGGCTAAATATTTTTGTCCGGAATTGCTGATTTTAGGTTCAGTTGATAGCATGATCGGTGTTTTTTGTCAAGAAATCGATAATTTTTGTTACAATCTCCGCCCATTCCCGATTCAGTCAAGGAAATTTTGACCGTCGGTAATCTAGATATAGTCATTTCAATTAAGATTGAGAATATCAATGCCAGAGTTCATAAGGATTCAACCAGTCTAGATTGTATCAGACTTATCTGAAATGACTATAACCAAAATAGTTATCTCTTTCACTTTACGACAAGTTCTAACCTTTCTCTGATAAGTAAAAATCCCTGGGAAATCCTGCTATACTTTGCACGGCTACAACTTGCATTTTTTACTCAAAGACAGCGCAAACTTTATTAATAATTTGCGTACTGATTAAGATATTTTCCCTGCTAGTTCAAGCGTTCGCTAGATCGCTTTTTCGCCTTTCTTGAGTATCGTTACAATCTGGAGCCATTATAAAGACGGTATGGCCAGATATTAGAATCCCAAAAATAAGGAGAATTGGTCATAATTATAGCTGATGAATTTCCTCCCGATTTAATTGACGAATACCTTGAACAGCAACGGGTTTTTGAGTTAGCTCGGCAATCATTCTAGGTGTTGATATTTTTTTATTTTGTTTGATCACAATAACTTGTACTTCGCTGTCTTCCCTCAAGTCCTCTTGGTATTCTGCGATAATTTCGATGATACCTTGTTTGATTTTGGCTTTAAATTCCACTGCATTTAACATATTGTTTCTCTCAATCGACTCTCTATTAAGATTAATTATAGCCCTCTTCTGTCACTATGGAAGTGCCTCTAATACTAAGAGTCGGCAGTGGTAAGTATTGCTGTACCATTGACTGTATCTAGAGTAGTTTATTGGTTTTACATTGCTTTAGCTCAAGCTCTGTAAGACTTTTAGCCATAGCTACTATATTATAGCGGTATGCAGTCGAATGAGGTATAGTGCAACAAGCTATAAGTCAGTCTAGGCAAGACGATGGTCTGTATCTCACTCAAGCGAATACCGCTATAATTGATTTTTTCTGAGAAAAAAATTTACAATTCTTCACCTTGATCATTGTGGCTATAATCTTTACTGCCAAAAGGTTGTAAGCAATATATTAGTAAAACTTATCAACTGAATGTTAAGAAGTGCGGAAAGTGGGTTATATCTTGGCAGTTGAGCATGACAAAAGGTTTTGGTCTCCTAGTTTTAAACCTTAAGGAAGAGCGAGAGGCAAAGCTCTTAAGAAACAGTATCTACGGTTTACTTGCTCCTCACTTCCCAATTCATAATTCCTAATTTATAATTCCCCTGGGACCGAAATCCGGGTAAAATTTGAGAGATACAATCGGTCAATTGGGCATGGATTATAAAGAAGCAGGCGTGGATGTGGAAGCGGGACGCGCTTTCGTCGAGAAAATTCGCCAAAATGTGGAAAGTACCTTCCGTCCCGAAGTTATCGGCGGTTTAGGCGGTTTTGGAGGCTATTTTCAGTTACCTTCTGGTTATCAGCAACCGGTGTTAGTATCGGGAACTGATGGTGTGGGAACCAAGCTGAAAATTGCCCATAGTCTCAATTGCCATGATACGGTGGGAATTGACCTCGTGGCCATGTGCGTCAACGATGTCCTAACCTCTGGGGCCGAACCTTTATTTTTCTTGGATTATCTGGCCACCGGTAAACTGGAAGCGTCACAGTTAGCGGCGGTGGTATCGGGAATCGCTAGTGCCTGTCGTGATAGTGGTTGTACTCTTTTGGGAGGGGAAACGGCGGAGATGCCGGGGTTTTATTCGGCGGGAGAGTACGATTTAGCGGGTTTTTGCGTCGGTATTGTCGAAAAAAGTCAATTACTCGACGGCAGTAAGGTGCAAATCGGCGATGTGGCTATCGGTTTAGCCAGTAGTGGGGTTCACAGTAACGGTTTTAGTCTTGTTCGTAAGATTATCGACACCCAGGGCTTAAATTGGCAAGATTGCCCCGCAATTTTCTCCGGCTCTAGCTTAGGTGAAGTTTTGTTAACTCCCACTAGACTTTATGTTAAACCTGTGCTAGAACTGCTGCGCTCTGGGTTAGATATTCACGCCATGGCCCACATTACTGGGGGTGGCATCCCGGAAAATTTGCCCCGCTGCTTGGGTAAAGGGCATTCTGTGCGGATTTACCGCGAAAGTTGGCCAGTTTTGCCAATTTTTCACTGGTTAGCCCAGATGGGTTCGGTTAATGCCGAAGCCATGTTTAATACTTTTAATATGGGTATCGGTTTTGTGATCATTGTCCCATCAGATCTGGCGCAATTGACTATTAATCAACTACAATCCTCTGGGATTAATGCCTACCAAATCGGGGAAGTGATTGCCGGTAAGGGAGAAATTGTTGGGCTTGATTAAAGTTAGTTGAGGCTAAGAAGATTTTGCCATCAATTCCACCCAAAAATCAGGTTGACTGGCTGGGATAGCAGCAGCGTTTCGGCCTATCCCCAACCGAAGTTATATTAAGTTTTGTTACTTAAGTAGTTATACTTAGTCTGCTTCTCGATAGAATTAGGTCAGAACTTCATAAGGCACTTTTTCAGAGAAAAGGAGGTTATAGCCATGCAAGGAACGCCTATCCCCCAACTATTAGGAGACCAGTGGTCTGGGAAAAAAGTGCTGGTGACTGGAGCTTCGGGATTTAAAGGCAGTTGGTTATGTAAAGCACTTTTGGAGCTTGGCACTCAGGTTTATGCTACTATTCCTATTCACAACGTCAGACACCCCCACTCAGCTTACCAACTTTTCGATCTGAGTCAGGATGTGGTTGAAGTTTCATTAGACATATCAGATAGCCAACTTGTTTTTGATGTTATTAACGCAGTGGGGCCAGATATTATTTTTCACCTCGCTGCTAAAGCGCAGGTGCCGGTTGCTCAGCACGATCCTAAACGAGCATTCATGGTCAATACGATGGGTACGATTAACATATTGGAAGCTTGTCGGCAGCTAGAAATTGGAGAAAGAATATTAGTCATTTCCACCGATCATGTATTTGGTGATCGCCAGATTCCCAAAGAGGGTTTTTTGGAAAGTAGCCCAGTCGGTTACGCCGGACCTTACGATACCTCCAAAAGTGCGATGGAGTTAGCTGTCCGGTGCTACCACAAAACTTACTACTCTCAATTGCCAGCTATTGGGATTACAAGAGCATCGAATGTTTTTGGATACGGTGATACTGCACCTAGAAGAATTATTCCCCAATTTATTAACTCCGCCGTCCAAGTACCTCATGAGATTTTCATAAAATATACCCGCAATGGTCGTCAGTTTATTTATATTACTGATATCATTGCCGGTTACATAAGGGCGGCCTCATATCTTAACCAAGATGAACAAAAACTCGAAACATCATCAGGTCCTTCTCTAGAGAGAAAAGAGGAAAAATCTTTGACACCAACTTTTCATTTTGCTTTATCTGATTATGGCAACTATAGCGAAAACGGAGAACCATTCATCAGAGTTAGCAATCTTGCCCGAATGATTCAGTCCATTGTAGCGGATGCCAATTCAGAGTGGTGTAAAGAGATGGGGGTTTGCCATGTTGGGCTTAATCAAGATAGTGCTATTGATTATGCCCCCAATGAGAATCCCTTTCAGGCTATCAACTGTTATGATACCTGCGCCCGTCTCAATTGGAAACCCAAAACATCCCTTGAAGATGGATTGAAAAAAATGGCACAATGGTTTTTTGTTCAGAACAAAAATGATATTTATCAATTGAAAAAATTAATCAAGGAGGAAAGTGAGGTCATTACTAAGTATCTTCTATATTAGAAACGATTGGTTCCCTGCAACAAACAACAGTCTATCTGTCACGCTACGACTAAATTGGGGGGTTATATGGGACAAAAAAAATCTTTCAATATCCTTATAGTTGGCTCAGAAAATGCAAATCTTTTGGGTGCTAAGGTAGGAGGTCTTGGGGATTTTGTTAAAGACTTTTCATCAGAACTGCTAGAACAAGACTGTCAAGTATCTGTTGTTATCCCTTCCTATGGCTTTCTCCATCAATCCCCAAGTTCCCAATTTCTCGGCACTACTACTTTCCAATTCTCTGGAAAGAACGAGGAAGCCCAAGTTTTCCAAGTTGTAGGGGAAAACTCCAATCAGGTCAAGCAACTGGTCATTCATCATCCAGGTTTGGTTTCATTGGATAAAAACGGTCGATACGAAATTTACCATCACGACTTAGATTCAGAACCTTGTCAAACGGATGCTTCAAGGTATGCTCTTTTCTGCATCGCCGTAGCTCAAGGGATTGAACAGGGAATTTTCGGACATCTTGACTGTATCCATCTCAATGACTGGCATTCTGCCTGTCTTCTCATCCTCCGTGCCTATCACCCAAATTACCAAACTCTCCAGAAAATCCGAACGGTATACACTATCAATAATTTGTCCTATCAGGGGGTGCGTCCGTTTGCCGGAGTTGCGTCCTCCTTAGAGACTTGGTATCCAGACTTAGAATACGACCCAGATAAGCTGGCAGATCCAAGATGGTCAGACCACGTTAACCTAATGAAAGCTGGAATTCAGTTGGCTGATGCCATCAGTACGGACTCCCCCTCCTATGCTCAAGAAATCCTCTGCCCTAGTGAAGCGCCTCGTTTTTACGGTGGTGAGGGACTGGAAAAAGAGCTTTTAGTGGCTTTCCAACAAGGTCGGCTCTTTGGAATTTTACTGGGATGTGAGTATCCCGACAAACGGATTATTCCCAAGCTCAATTTTTCCGACTTGATAAGTCTATTAAAAGCAGAAATTATCCAATGGCAGCAAACAGCAAAATATCTTTCCCCTAATTGCTCATTAGCCCATAAACGGTTAACCGAACTAAGCTATCTCTCAGAAAAACCTCCAATAATATTAACCAGCGTGTGTCGGGTTGTAGAGCAAAAACTCTATTTGATGAAGGCATCAGGAAATAAATTTATATCTGGTCTTAGTGGAGTTTTAGAGGGACTTGGAAAACAGGGAATTTACATATTACTTGGTACTGGTGAGACAGAATATGAAAGATTTTTGACTGAAATCACTTCTCAGTTTGACAATTTCGTGTTTCTCAACGGTTTTGGTTCAGAAGATTGTGCGGCAGCCTTATATGCTAATGGCGACTTTTTTCTGATGCCAAGTTCCTATGAACCTTGCGGCATTAGTCAGATGTTAGCTATGCGTGATGGTCAGCCTTGTCTTGTCCATAAAGTTGGTGGATTGAAAGATACAGTTATTGACGGATTTAATGGTTTTGTTTTTGGAGGTGATTCTGTTGAAGAACAAGTAGATAACTTGGTTTTATCTTGTTTAAAAGCGATTGAAGTCAAACTTAATAATCCATCTCAATGGCAAGAAATTTGCCAGCAAGCAGAAAAATCTCGGTTCTTATGGAAAGATACTGTTAGCCAGTACATTACAAAATTGTATGAACATCAGAACGTCGAAAAATACATAAGGAGTTAAAGATCATGTCTAAAGAATATCAAAGTAAAATCAACCAAATATATATGAGGTTATTTAGTGGAACAACTTGGGAATCTACTCTACCAGATATTTATGAACAGGCCGGGAAAGCTTATGCAGAAATCTATGAACTTAATTGTAAAAATGGATACTGGAAAAGATCAGATGGCTTTGACAACACATTGATTTACTACATGGCAGAATGGATAAAAAATAATATTTTAAATAAGTTTATTTCGCTCCGTACTGCAAGAGAATTAGCGGATGAAATGGCAACACAGATTCTTGATTACTATCATACCAAGTACCTAAGTACAGGACAAAAAATATAAGGACTGCAAAAAGCTAAGTACAGGACAAAAGAAGATAAAGGAGAAAAGTCATGTTTACAATTCAAGATACCCAAAAAGATAATTCCTTCGCAGAAGCTCGGAAACAAACTGAAGAATACAAACGCTTGCAAGAAGCTCGGAAACAAACTGAAGAATACAAACGCTTGCAAGAAGTCCGTGAACAAAATATCCCTTGGAAAAAATGGGGTCCCTATTTAAGCGATCGCCAATGGGCAACTGTCCGAGAAGATTATAGTCAGGATGGTAGTGCTTGGAAATATTTTCCTCATGATGATGCCCGTTCTCGTGCCTACCGTTGGGGAGAAGATGGAATATTGGGAATTTCTGATGAGCGTCAGCATCTTTGTTTTGCTATTTCTCTTTGGAATAGTAAAGATACTATTCTTAAAGAGCGATTTTTTGGACTAACAGAAAGCGAAGGAAATCACGGGGAGGATGTCAAGGAATATTACTTCTATTTAGATAATAACCCTACTCATTCTTATATGAAGGCATTGTATAAGTATCCTTATAAATTTCCTTATGATGATCTCGTTAAAGAGAATCAAAAACGAAGAAATGCTAAGTGTAATCCAGGAGAAGAACACCCTGAATATGAGCTAATTGATACTAATTGTTTCGGCGAGGGATACTTTGATGTTGTTGTCGAATATGCCAAGAAGACTCCTGAAGATATTTTGATTAAAATTACTGTTTGGAATCGAGGCTCCAAAGCTCATCCACTACATATTTTACCTACTCTCTGGTTTCGTAACACTTGGTCTTGGTTAGGAGATGCAGAAAGAGAAAAACAAAAACCAAGTTTGCAGAGAGTTTTGGAAAAAACTGGCGATAATATGGTGATTAAGGCTCACCATGGCGAGTTAGGTGATTATTATCTCTATTGTCAAGGAGATACTCCTCTGTTATTTACAGAAAATGAAACTAACAACGAACGCATTTTCCATACTCCTAATGCGAGTCAATATGTTAAGGACGGAATCAACAATTATGTGGTTAATCAAGAGCTAGATAAAGTCAACCCTGAACAGAAAGGAACAAAAGCGGCCGCTCACTATAACCTCACTATTAAAGCTAATAAATCTCGAGTGATATGGTTGCGCTTGACAGATGTTGCGCCAGATCAACTACCTGATGCTAATCCTTTTGGAAGTGATTTTAAGGAGGTTTTTGACAAGCGCAAAGAAGAAACTGACGCATTTTATCAAGCTATTACTCCTACAGATTTTCAAATTTCAGGTGAGGAACGACAAGTTCAACGACAGGCGTTTGCAGGAATGCTATGGAACAAGCAGTTTTATTACTATATAGTTCAAGATTGGCTCAAAGGAGATTGGTCATATCAAGAGAGAAAGTGGCATAAAATATACCCCCCACAAAAAACATCTGAACACATCAGAAATAACAACAACACCCGTAATCAGAAATGGACTCACTTGCACAATGAAGACATAATTTCTATGCCAGATAAATGGGAATATCCTTGGTATGCTGTCTGGGATTCAGCTTTTCATGCTGTTACTTTTGCTTTAATAGACCCAGATTTTGCTAAAGAACAATTATGCCTATTTTTGGAAAAAGGGTATATCCATCCTAATGGACAGTTACCATCTTTTGAATGGGACTTTAGTGAAGGTAATCCACCTGTTCACGCTTGGGGAGCTTGGCAAGTTTATCGAATTGAGAAACGTATGTATGGTTTTTCGGACAAAGATTTCCTAAGAAAGATATTTCACAAGCTGAATAGTAACTTTAATTGGTGGTTAGAAGTTCAAAAAATACCCGAAAATAATCTTTTTAGTGGAGGCTTTTTAGGACTGGATAATATCAGTCTCATAAATCGCAGTCACTTTAAAACTGATGATGTAAAAATTGAACAAGCAGATGGAACAAGCTGGATGGCTATGTTCTGCTTGAATATGCTGAGAATTGCCATAGAGTTAGGAAGTCAAGACCCATCTAGCGAAGAGATAGAAGCTGCCACCATGTTCCTCAAAGAATTCCTTAATATCGCCAATGCTATCAATGATATTACTGAAAAAAATAGAACGCATTTGTGGGATCAGAAGGATGAATTCTATTACGATATTCTCAGTATTGTTCAGGAAAATTTGACCCTAGAGTTTCCCTTGAAGTATCGTTCATTAGTCGGTTTAATTCCCCTATGTGCGATTGATATTTTTGAATCCAAAATTCAGGAATCTCAAAACCAGATAATCGATGCTTTTAAATCTAAGTTCTCTGACCCTAATTCATTGTCCCAATTGTTCTTGCCAGGAACCGACTTTAATTACTTGAGAGGAAAATATGAAAGTTTCTACATCGCAGACAAGCATAATAATGATAACCTGGGGATGTATTTGTCAATTGTTGACTTTGATAAGTTGCAATTAATCGTCAAAAAGCTACTGGATAAACAGGAGTTTTTAAGCGACTATGGTATTCGCAGTCTTTCAAAAATTCACGATCCTAATTCTGAGTTTGGTTCGCCTTACTCGATTCCTTGCTTCATGAAAGATAAGCATAACAGTGTTTTACCTTCCAGAATTCTCTACGAACCAGGAGAAGCAGGTGACTCTCGTGTACATACAGGTAATTCTAATTGGCGCGGTCCAATATGGTTTCCTGTGAATTTTCTAATCATTGATTCGCTTTATAAGTTTCATGATTACATTCATGACTGTCTAGGAGATGAGTTTAAAGTGGAGTTTCCAACTGGAGAACGTGGAAGAAATACTCTTGAACAAGTAGCGGTAGAGATATCCAAACGCTTAATCCGTATTTTCCTGCCTGATGGGTCAGGGAAACGACCAGTTTACGGAGATAACCCAAAACTTCGTGAGCTTTTCAAAACCCCTGATGGCCAGGATTTAATACTGTTCTACGAGTATTTTCACGGAGATACAGGTCAAGGACTGGGAGCAAGCCATCAAACAGGTTGGACAGGACTCGTAGCTAATTTGATCCATAAGGTCGGAGAATATAACCATAACGTCACTTCGGGATAAGGGTGGAAAGAAAAGGCGGGGGCTAGTAAGCTGAAAAATATATAAACTCAGCACCCCCAACCCATCTATGTCTAGTTGAGAAGCTCTTTTCTGTCCTGTCGACGACGGATATTGAGTTTTTTGCTAAACCCAAGCGGAACCAGAAAAATCGTTTAATCCGCCTTCACGACCAGCTTTTATCGCGTAAGCGTTCTAAGTAGTCGTGCAAAATTAATTTCCTAGTAAAGATAGGCAAAAGGCAAGAGGCAAAAGGCAAGAGGGGGTTAGATATGTGTAATTAATTTTGCTTAGGTACTTATTGTCGAGACTATTATTGACCAACTCAAGAACATCTCTAGGATTGAACATTCCCACCACCGCAGTCCTGTTAATTTTTGCGTTAATCTTCTCTGTGGTTTGATTGCTTACTGTCACCAGCCGAAAAAACCCTCCTTGAAGTTAGCTATTTTTGCCTTATATTTCGAGAATAACGGGGGTATGATCGCTAGGTTTTTCTTGTTTTCTGGGTTCTCGATCGATCAGACAATTAACAGCTTTTTCGTATAGCTGAGGAGTTAAATAAAGATGATCGATTCGCCAACCTCGGTTACGAGCAAAACCACCGCTGCGATAATCCCACCAACTATAATGTCCTGCTGCTGAGGTGAATTTTCTAAAGGCATCTTGTAAACCAAGCTCTAAGACCTTTTCTAAAGCTTCTCTTTCTTTAGCTGAAGACATAATATGATTTTCTCTGCCTTTGGGATCATAAATGTCTTTATCTTCTAAGGCAATATTAAAATCACCACAGATACATAATTCTTGGGGTTGAGAATTAATAATTTTATCTAGATATTTCCTAAGAGTTTCTAACCATTTAAGCTTATAAATATACTTGTCACTATCTAGGGAAGAACCGTTAGGAACGTAGAGATTAATAATCCGAATATCGCCGATTACTCCAGTAATTAGCCGTTTCTGTTCGTCCAGTTCTCCTGTTAAATTTTCGCCGATAATCGGACTAAATCCCACAGTGATATCGTCCAGGGGTTTCTGGCTAAAAATCGCCACACCATTATAGGATTTTTGTCCAGAAATATAGAGATGATAACCCAAAGATTCAAAAGCTTCTCTGGGAAAATCTCGATCGATTACCTTGGTTTCTTGCAAGCATAAAACCTCAACGGGATTAAGTTGTAACCAATTAATTACCTGATCTTGTCGGCTGCGAATCGAGTTGACATTCCATGTGGCGATTTTCATAGCTAAAAACCGAGAATTTTTCTCACACTTCCTCAGCAAAACTACTGCGACGCACAAACTCAAAGGGACCGGCGATCGAACCCCAGACTAATTGATCGGTTTCGGGATCTAAACCGCGATCAACGCTAATTAATCCCTGTTCACTAATTTCAAAACTATTATCCAAATAAGTCATTTTATCTTTGCGAAAGACTAAACATTGTTTCCCCGGTTTCACCACCCCTTTAAAGCTGTTACCTGTCCAAGTTACATTCATATCACAACCCGGCATCGGTTCTAATAGTTCTAAGCTGAGATTTTTGAGACGCTGGGGTTCTCTAGAAGCACCAAAAAAGTTAGTTTCCTCTTTAACTTTAAAGTTTTCTAGTTCAATATGGTCATCGACTACCGATAATTTAAATACTCGTAAACGATAGGGAGTATTGAGCATAAAATCGTAGGCCTGCTCTAAAAATAAACTGGTTCCCTTCAGTAATTCATCGGGTAAAGGACGCATACACACGCGAATATGGGCAAAAAAAGGCGGATTAGCAAAAGCTTGTTCTTGATTACTAAAATCCGCCGCCATCCAGCGTGCTAGGGTTTTTATGTCCGTGGAATGAGTCATAATTTTTGATATTTTAACGGCTATCAGCGATCAGCTAGTTAATCGCTCTGATAAATTTTCACTGATTACTGATAACTATGCCCCAATAATTGTTATTGTGCAATTACTTTAATTTCGATATCGGCACTAACTTCGGGATGGAGTTTGACTTGTACTTTATAGACTCCCAATTGACCGATATCGGGAACGGTAATACCACGGCGATCAATTTCTAATTTGGCATTTTCTAGAATAATCGTAGCCACATCTTGACTGGTGACAGTACCGAAAATCGCCTCGTTTTCACCCACCTGTTTAGGGATGGTGTAGGGACTGAGTTTTTCGATCGCAGTTTTTCTGGTTTCCGCTTCTTGTTTTTCAGCGAGGAGACGTTGACGCTCTTTTTCTTTCCTAAATTCTGCCTGTTTCATCGCACCCTTGGTGGCTAAAACGGCCACACCTTGGGGGATAAGGTAATTGCGTGCATAACCGGGGGCCACTTCCACCACATCGCCATTTTCACCTAATTTGCTGACTTTTTGATTGAGGATAACCTGCATTCGTTTCGCCATGATCTTGACCTAAAACAATAGTTCCAAAACCCCTATCATATCATGCAATCGTCAAGTCTTGATCACAAGTTAGTTATTGCCGGCGGCGATTATTTGGGTTAATAGGGGACCGATTGCCTGAAAGGCTGAGGGTAAAACCGCTACGGTGGCGGCTGCGATAATAATTGTCGTGGCTAATCTCAGCACTTTCTCGGAGGCTTTTTCGTAGGTGTCAAATTTATAGTCGAGCTTGTCTAATCTTTGGTCTATTTCCTGAAAGCGTTGCCCCATAGCATCAAAACGTTGGTCTATTTCCTCAAAACGTTGATCTATCGCCTCAAAACGTTGATTTACTGCTATTTGGAAGCTTTTCAGTTCGTTGAGAACATCGGTTAGGGTGGGTTCTTGAGTGGACATGGTGACACCTTCGGGAATTTGATCGCCTAACACAATTATAACCTTAAGTCAAGCTTTTTTGATAAAAATTAACTTTTTTGTCGATAATATTTTGATCTTGTTCCAGTGTTGGAGACAACCAGTATTTCTATTCTAATAAGGTCTCTTTAATTGTTGTTAAAACTTTGCTATCTTTGACCATCCAAGCATGAAACAATACAGGAATGGAAATTTCTTTGCCCACCGGTAAACGGGAACTATGGGCGGGAAATATCATTAAATCGTAGGGAGTCCAGATAATTGTGGTTTTAATTTTATTTAAAATTTGTTGACAATCTTGATTTAAATCCTCTAGAAATTGACTCCCCGGCTGCATTTGTCTAATCCCGTCTAAGGGTAAACTATAAGCAGTTAAAGTGCCTCGATTCGGGGCAGAAATATTTAGGTAACGTTGCACTCTCTCCACTCCTCCCAATCTTTGCAGGTAGTAGCGAGTAATTAATCCTCCCATACTAAACCCAATCAGATCTACTTTCTGCTCTTTAGCAAAGTTTTTCTCGATATAATTGTCCACCTGACTCGCTAAAATTTCTAACTTTTCGTAACCATGATTGGGAATTAGATTAAAACTATGCACCTGCCAACCATGATAGTTTAAATACTCGCTCATCGGTTTAAAAACAGCCGTAGTGTCCAGAAAACCATGCACCAAAACAACGGGATTCATAGATGAGGTTTTATCCTTAAATTCTGAATCTATTCTAACGGATGATCGGGGTAATGAGGAAAAAATTTTTGGGAAGAGCCTATCTACTAGGTACGGCTACCAGCAACTTCTAAGAATTAGGGAAAAAACCAAAAAGTTTAGCGGCACCTCCTAAAATAGCGACCACTAATGCTATCAGAATCCCTCGATTGGTGAATTCCTGATAGGCAACCCTTGCAGTTAATCCCTCGATTTTTGTACTTACTCGTTCATCCAGAGCTTTGATTTCTCCCTTGAGTTCGGCCTGTCCTATTTCTACTTTAGTTAACCGGTCTTCTATCTTGTCAAATCTCTCGTCAATACGTTTTTCCAGAGAGTCGATTTTCTCATCAATACGTTTTTCCAGAGAGTCGATTTTCTCGTCAATACGTTTTTCCAGAGAGTCGATTTTCCCCTCAATCCTTGTCAGGACAGCTTCTAAGGAATAAGTGACAGTTTCGTTAGACATTTCGAGCAACTCCAAAAGTCAAATCTTCAGGGCTAAATGCTGGGGGCTATATCTTACCGAAAAATCAGGAGTCTATGGGAGGACGCGAATTGCCATCATAACAAAATTATAAGTCAAGACTTGAGTTTTTGTCAAGCTTTTTTTGACGGCAATCAATGGCAAGAATTTCGGGGAAATATTTAGCCACCGATGCCTAACCGTCCCGCTAAACTAGGGCTTAAAGGAATCAGAGTCGCTAACATTAAAAAGAGCAGTAATAAACCCCAACCAGCGCGGGTGTCATCGGGTTCTGTTAACTCGTTTAAACTAGGTCTTTCCAACTCTCTTTGTAAAAAAGCGACTAAAATTGTCCAATAGAGAGGAATGGGATTGCTAGAATTAACTAAGGAAATAATGCCCAAAATAACCAAAGTGGCCACAGTGGTACGGCGGGCAATTTTGCGACCATAAATAGCCTGAACAATTCTGCCACCATCTAACTGTCCAGCGGGCAGTAAATTAAGAGCAGTAATCACCAATCCTAACCAACCGATAACAGTTAAAGGATGCACGGAGATAACGGCATTTTGTAACTCGTCGCCTAAAACTATCCGCGCTAAAAAACTCACTAAAATTGAACTTTGGAAAAAGGTACTAGGGATTTGAAAAAGGCTGGCAGAATTAGATAAAGTCAGTCCAACAATTAACAAGATTAAAGAAACCAAACCTCCCAAAGCAGGACCAGCGAAAGCTATATCAAATAGGACACTGCGGTTAGGTAATAAAGATTCAAAACGAGTAATCGCCCCAAAAGAACCAATCTGCCAAGTGGGAAGAAAATAGGGTAAGCTGAGACGAACATTATGGCGTTTAGCGATAATTAGATGACCGATTTCGTGGGCAATTAATACCGACCATAAACCCAAACTCAGGGGAATTGCTTCTCGATATCTCTGCCAATTACTAAACAAATCAAAACCCAATAAAATTCCAGCCGCTTCTAAGCTGGTGACAATGGTAGCTACTAACAAAACTAAAGAAAGATTTTTTTGAGCAAGAGTTGCAGGACTAGGATCATTAGTTTTGGGAAGGATAATTACCACCGGTTTTTCCTCGGTTCCTTCCACCAGAAATAAACGATATTTATCACCAAAATGATTACTTAATTTCTGAGTTAAGCGCGAGTGAACACTATCCGGTTCTCCCCGTAAATTGCCTTTAAAAATTGCCCCTTCCTGAAAAGAGATAGTTTCGGTGGCAAAAAAAGTATCTATCCCAAAAATACTCTGAATAACCTTTAGATCATGTTCGGAAATTGGCATCACACCAGGCACAATTGCTGTCACCGCTGCTGGGGTTTCTAGGGGAGTAACAGACTGGCTAACTGCCTGGTTAACTTTTGGTTCAATTATCTGATTGGTTTTCAGTAAGCGTAAACGGTTGCCTAAATAAATATAGATAATGGTGGAAGCAACCAGTAAAAAAAGAATTAACGCTAGATTGAGTTCAATTCCGGCTGCAAATAGCCCGAAAAAAATTAACCAAGGAGCGATTAGTACCAAGGATTGTAACCAAGCTAAAATTCCCAGTTGGCCGTAGGGTTTAGACCGATAAAAACTCCAAGTCAAGACAGCACCAGCGACGAGGAAAATAACAGCGATTGCAGCAATTTCCGAAGAAATATTAACCATAGGAAAGTCAAAATCAATAGGTTTTTATCAATCAATTTGATTATAAGCTTGCAGGGCAGCCCGTAATTGACCCCGATGCTTTTGTAACAATTCTTGTCCTGCGGCCGCCGAAAGTCCCGTTTTCTGCATTAACAAAGCCAGTTTAACCCGGCGGCCACTTTTTTCCAGTAAAATTGCCGCTTCCTCGCGACTAACATCGCTAAGGTGGCAGATAATCCGCAGGGCGCGGTCATGGAGTTTATGATTAGTAACAGCCACATCGACCATCTGGTTGCCGTAAACCTTGCCTAACATTACCATTGTCCCTGTGGAAAGGATATTTAAAGCCATTTTCGTCACCGTTCCCGCTTTCAGACGGGTGGAGCCAGCCAAAAGTTCTGGTCCGGTCAATAAGCGGATATCCACATCCACAGGAATCTCCACCTGTTCGGCGGGGACACAACTAATGGCAATCGTCGTCGCACCCCGCTGTTTTGCCGCCTTTAAAGCCCCGTGAACGTAGGGGGTTGTACCTCCGGCGGTAATTCCCACTACCACGTCTAATTCGTGAATTTCTCGCTGGGCAATAATCGCCGCCCCATCTTCTGCTTTATCCTCCAAATCTTCGGAACTACGCACCAGTGCCGCCGCTCCACCGGCAATAATTCCCTGTACCAATTCCGGGGGAGTGCAGAAGGTGGGAGGACATTCGGCTGCGTCCAAAACCCCCAGCCTGCCACTGGTTCCCGCCCCAATGTAAAAGAGCCTACCACCTTTAGCCAGAGCTTGACTGGTTAGGGAAATCGCTAGGGCTAATTCTTGCTGGGCCATGGCGATCGCTTTTAGGGTTTGGGCATCCTCCTGATTGAAGAGATCCACCAATTCGAGCGGGTTTAATTGGTCTAAATTTAGGCTGTTTGGGTTAATTTGTTCGGTTAACAGGTGTCCTCTGCTTTCCCACTGTTCCATAACGGTTTAATTGAGTTTTTCGTAAGATTATTTTCAGTATATAGCGAATCGGCGGGCTAAAGGCTTGACAACTGCCCCCCGAATGTTAGATGATAGTAAATTGTGTCAATTCCTGCTCGGATCAGGTAAGGACATTAGCACAAAAGCTGGAAATTTTTTCAGCTACCTGTACGGCAAAACGAACGCAGAAAATTCATGAGTTACGCAATTATTGAGACCGGTGGCAAACAGATTCGGGTGGAACCTGGTCGCTATTACGATATCGAACTTCTTCCCGTTGATGAACAAAGTACCCATACCATCGACAAAGTGCTATTAATCCATGATGAGGATGATATTAGCATCGGTCAGCCCTTTATCGAAGGGGCCACCGTCGAAGGGACTGTCATACAACATCGTCGGGGCAAAAAAGTTATTGTCTATAAAATGCGCCCGAAAAAGAAAACCCGTAAAAAACGCGGTCATCGTCAAGAAATTACCCGTTTTATGATTGATTCAATCAATTATAACGGTAAGACCCTAACTGCCACTACTGCTACCTCCGGCGCTGAAGTTGTGGAAGATAGTAGCGACGAAGAAGAATAACTTTTAGAATCAAAAAAGCATTTGGAGAGAAATTATGGCTCATAAGAAAGGTACGGGTAGTACCCGCAACGGACGCGATTCTCGTTCCCAGAGACTAGGCGTTAAGCGCTACGGTGGTCAAGTGGTAAAATCGGGAAATATTCTCATCCGTCAACGGGGTACTAAAGTTCACCCTGGTAAAAATGTTGGTCGTGGTGGCGATGATACTTTATTCGCTTTAATTGATGGTGTGGTTAAATTTGAATACAAGGATAAAAGTCGCCGTCAAGTTAGCGTTTATCCTGCTGAAGTTAGCGCTAGTTAATCCCATCAACCCTGATTAATTTTTTCCCTGTAACCTCCTAATTAATACTAGGGGGTTTTTCAGATAATTTATCTAGCAATTATAGCAGTTATCCGAGGAAATCGGAGAGCTTTTTTTCAGTGAGTAGTAAACAGTAATCAGTGAACTGAAAACCCACATCTGATAACTGATCACCGCTCACTGATTAAGCTGTAGCCTCTAAAAATACGCCTAAATTGCGAAATTTTTGATAACGAGATTCGCGCCGTTGTTGGGGTGTTAACACAGATAAAGCCTCTAAATTGTCACTAATAGCGGCTTTTAAATTGGCTGCCGCTTTAATCGGATCAGCATGGGCCCCTCTGGAGGGTTCAGGAACGATCTGATCGATAATATTTAACTCTTTTAAATCTTTTGAGGTAATTTTGAGGGCCACTGCTGCTTTATCAGATTTTTTGGCATCTTTCCAGAGAATAGCTGCACAAGCTTCGGGAGTCGCCACGGTATAGACAGAATGCTCTAACATTAATAAGCGATCGCCGACACCAATGCCCAAAGCACCGCCGGAACCCCCTTCGCCAATAACAGTACAAATGATCGGCACATCTAAACGGAACATTTCCCGGAGGTTATAGGCGATCGCTTCTCCCTGACCTAATTTTTCCGCTTCTACCCCCGCCCAGGCGCCGGGGGTGTCAATAAAGGTTAAAATTGGCTGATTAAACTGATGAGCGTGTTCCATTAAACGCATGGCTTTACGATAACCACCGGGGGCAGCCATGCCGAAATTTCTAGCCACATTATCCTTAGTGTCCCGGCCTTTTTGATGCCCGATAATCACCACGGGACGACCGTTAAAACGGGCAACACCACCCACAAGAGCGGGATCGTCGTAACCACCGCGATCCCCGTGTAACTCGAACCATTCATCGGTGATGGCTTGAATATAGTCTAGGGTACTGGGGCGCCGGGGATGACGGGCTAATTGTAGCCGTTGGGAAGGGGTGAGATTGCTAAAAATTTCACGCCGTAATTGATTAGCTCGTTCGTCTAGTTGACTAATTTGTTCCGAGACATCTACGCTATTTTCTTGGGCTAATTCTTTAATCTGTTCGATGCGGGATTCTAATTCGTAGAGGGGTTTTTCAAAATCTAGGAGAAAAATCTTTTTCTCGGTAGTCTCGTTTTTGGTCATAGGTTAGTGGCTAGAAGTTTACTGTTCGCTAAGTAGGTAGGCGTTAAAAATTATCAAATACCCCCCTTATCAAGGGGGGATTAAGGGGTACTAAGGGGGGATCGGCACCCCCCTTATCAAGGGGGGCAGGGGGGATCAGAGGCAAAATCTATCTTCAATTTAATTATAACTACTTACTTAATCTTTTCTAGCTTACCGTTTTTCAGCGATCGATTATCGACAGCTTCGGGATGACTGGGAGATAATTTCAGGTTATCGATCGAATTTTGTCAATTGTTGTATAATAATGGATCGTGCCTTTTTCACCCCAAGGAGGATTAGTTATGGCAGGAAGTGAACTAAAAGCGGATCTATGGGTTAACGAATATATTACCCCCTGGGACATTTATAGTCATGGGGTTTCGCGGATTTTAGCCTACAAAAAAACCGCTTTTCAGGAGATGTATATTGTTGAGTCGGGGGCCTATGGAAAAGCCTTGGTACTGGATGGGAAATGGCAATCTTGTACGGGGGATGAATTTATTTATCATGAAGCATTAGTGCAACCGGCAATGATTGCCCACCAAGAAGCAAAATCTGCTTTAATTCTGGGAGGTGGTGAAGGTGCGACAACGCGGGAGTTATTGCGTTGGAAAACAATCGAAAAAGTGATGATGATTGATATCGATGGGGATGTGGTGGCAGCCTGTAAGGAACATCTTCCCGAAATGCACCAAGGCACTTTTGATGATCCTCGTTTTGAGTTAGTTGTGGCCGATGCTTTAGAAGTTTTAGACACCACTAACGATCAATGGGATATTATTATTTCTGATCTGGTTGATCCTATCGGAGAGGGTCCTTCTTTCCCCCTATTCACGAAAGAATACTTTGAAAAACTACAAAGAGTTTTGGCCGAAAATGGCATTGTGGTTGTCCAATCTGGCCCGGTTTCTCCTCCTTCGGTGATGTATCATGCGCGTTTGGTGAATACTTTAAAAGCAGTTTTTCCCTACGTTCATTCCTATTGCGCTCCTACTCCTAGTTATGGTTCCCCTTGGGGTTTTACTCTCTGTGCTAATCATCCTTTAAATACTCGTCCCGATCCCGATGTGGTGGATGAATTAATCACTGACACAACTACGGGAGGATTACGTTTAATTGATGGTATGACTTTACTAGGAATGTTACAAACTCCTCTCTATATTCGTCAAGCTATCGCACAAAATACGGAAGTTTATACCCTAGCAAAACCCCCGAAATTCTTCGGTCAAGGAGTAATCAGTAATCAGTAATCAGTAATCAGTTATCAGTTATCAGTAAATAACGGTTATAATTAGAAATCGATCGAGTCTTCGTGATTGAGAATTGTTTGCAGAATTTCTAGGGGAACAGTGGCAAAGTATTGCTGGAGAAAGTTTTCTAGGGCCACCGCTTCCAAAAATTGCTCAATCCTATTAATTTTTACCTCATGATTGACTAATTCAAAGGATAAATTTTCTTGATTTTCCTTGACTTTAAAGCCATTTTCTGCTAGGGACATTAATCCTAATTCTAGGGTATGATAACTTAGGTTTAAGCGGTTTTGTAATTGTTGACGGGAAATACTGGTTTTAGTTCTAGCTAAATATTTCCCAATCCCCACAAGGTTTATCCATCTGGTGTGAGCGGATTTTTTTAAAGGACTAGCATAGGCAAGAACTAACTTTTTATCACATAAAATTGCCTGTTGATATTCCCTAGAAAGTTTTGTCCAATCCCGGGGACATTCCCAGAGAAAAAGGGGATTTAATTGGTTAACTTCTTGATTAATTTCTCGATTACGATTGTCGATTAAAAAATCTTTTTTATTGCCATAGCTTAAGGATTCTTGTTGATAAAGTTGCAGAGCAATTAAGCGCACTTCATAGCGATTCTTGTAGGTATTAAAATCTAATTCAACTACGGCATCATAACGGGTATCGGCAGCAATTTCGTCTCTCTGATGACCCCACCACATACCGGGGAATCCCTGCTCGATTGAACTATCCCAGATCTCAAAAGTTGTCCTGGAATAAGCGATTTTTTTGCCTTTGAAATCCTCAAGATTTTTATGCCAAAGATTGTGAAAATAACAATTTTGGATTAATAGCTTCGGTGTCGAATTACCCATCCCGCAGGGTTCCAATAATTTTAATTCTCGAAATAGACTTTTTCCCAATTGGGAAACCGTCACCACTGCATCCATTTCTATCTGGGAAGAAAGGGAAGTTAAATCAATTCCTGTGCGTCGCAACTGTTGATTAATTCCCTCAATAAATAGGGGTAAATTTTCTATAGTTAAACTTAAACCGGCGGCCAAAGGATGACCACCAAAACGATGTAAAAGATGGGATTGAGAGGATACTAATTGATAGAGATCGATCTCACGAATTGACCGAGCGGAACCCTTAGCAAAAGGTGGTTCACTGGTACTTAATAAAATTGTCGGCCGCTGGTATTCTTGGGCGATTTGTCCCGCAACTAATCCTAAAATTCCCGCCAGCCATTGGGGATCATCTAAAATAATTACATTAGTAGTGGAAAGATCAATTCTCTCTAGTTTTTTCCGAACTTGTTTAATAATATCCCGTTGGATTTCTTGGCGACGAATGTTGGCTAATTCCGCTTGTTCAGCTAATTCGTGACAACGCTTTTCATCTTCACTGGTGAGTAATTCCACACAAAATCTAGCATCGCCATAAATGCGACTGACGGCATTAATGCGCGGTCCAATACCGAAGGATATATCCATCGGTCTGTCTCCGGTTTTGTTACATAAATCGAGTAATTTTTTAACTCCCAAACGTTGAGTATTTTGCAGTTTTTGAAGACCTTTTTGGGCTAAATAACGACATTCTCCCGTCAATTTGACTAAATCGGCAATTAAACCAATCGCAACTAAATCCAGTAAATTTTCTAGGGGTTTTCTGGGAATATCTGCTAGGGTTAAATACATCGCTTCCACTAATTTATAAGCAACGGCAACCCCAGAAAGATGATAGAAAGGATGGGTTTCCACAAAGTAGCGGGGATTAATCAGGGCAATCACCTCGGGGCGCTCGTCGGGTAGGGTATGATGATCGGTGATGATAATATCGATGCCTAAACCGTTTGCATAGTCAATTTCAGCGATATTTGTGCTTCCCGTGTCACAGGTGACGATTAAACGGGTTCCTTGATGCGCTAGTTTCTCGATACCGGGACAATTGAGGCCGTGGGATTCTTTTTGGCGATCGGGTATGTAATAATCTAACTGTTGATAGGGTGGGAAAAACTGTCCCAATCCTTCCCAGAGAACACTGGTAGCGGTGACACCATCGGCATCAAAATCACCCCAAATAGTCACTTTTTCACCTTTATTTAGGGCTTTTTCCAGTCTTTTGACGGCGAAGTTCATTTCTTGCCCAAAATCAAAGGGGGTTTTTGACTGATAAGCTTTCTCATCCAGAAACGTCCGCAGAGTCGCCCCATCTTGGACACCGCGATGCCATAATATTTGTGCCACGACGCTGCCATCCGACTCTGGGGTGTAGTCTTGGACTATTTTTAAAAACTCTTGGGGAAGAGCTACCGATGGGGGAATTTGCCAGTTAGACACGGGATATCAAGGAAAAAGTAAAAAGGGAAAAAGGTGGCAGTTTTTGTGATTTTCCCTATCTCCATTTAGGGCTTGCTGAACAAATGTGAAATGTAGGCAAGGTAAGGGTTTTGTGGCTTTTCTCGCGAAACAGGTGCAAGATTTTGAGAGAATCGTGCTTCAAAACCTTGCGTCTTCATCAGCCCGTGTCCTGTAGGGGCGAAGCATTCGGACAATAACCTATCGGTGAAACCGTAGATTTTCTATCCGAATGCTTCGCCCGTACTTTTTCAGCAAACCCCATTTAGCCACCACTAACGGGGGGAATTAAAACTATCTCATCGCCATTGTCGAGGATTTTCTCTCCCGAAACAAACTGAAGATTAACTCCAAAACGAGTAACATCGCGCCATCTTTCTAATTGAGGATAGGGGGCTATAATATAGTTTAACACTTCTGTAACGGAAGTGTGGGCAGGAAATTCGAGGTTTAATTGTGAAGTTTGATAGACTTCTTGATAAATAGCAAATAGTTTTACTGTGATCGTAATTTTTTCCATATTTACATCAATATTTTTCCTAGGATAATAACATCAATTGGGAACCCTGTTCGGTTTTGCGGACTTCGATGCGATGTTGAAAAGCTTCCTTAAATTGGGGCATATGAGTTACAGTCAAAATACAGGCAAAATCGGCGGATATAGCGTTAATTGCCGCGATTAAGCGCTCGCATCCTTCCGCATCCTGAGTTCCGAATCCTTCGTCAACAATGAGCATTTGTAGGGCTGTTCCGGCTCTTTGTGCCAATAATCTCGCTAAAGCTAATCGAATCGAGAAATTAATCCGAAAAGCTTCTCCTCCTGAATAGGTTTCGTAGGGACGAGATCCCCGGGTATCGCCAATAATAATGTCTAAAGTATCGATTGACTTTTGTTGCTGTTTCTTCGTACCTTTACCGCTTTTTTGGGTTAAAAAATGCACATGAAATTGATTACCGGTTAAGCGAGCTAAAATATGATTAGTTTGTGCTTCTAACTCCGGTAAAACATTCTCAATCATCAGAGTTTGTAAACCATTTTTGCCGAAAGCTAGGGCTAACTCTTTATGGACTCTATATTGTTTTTTAACTTTAGCTAAATCGCTTTCTTTTTCTGTCAGTTGTTTACCTAACGTTTCCAGTTGATGTAACTTCTCCTCAACCCGACCTTTTTGGGAGAGCAATCCATCAATTATCTGTCTTCGCTGTTGAATATTAGTCGATAAAGCAGCGATTTCTTGGCGATAGTCAGTCAAAGTGCCAATCTTTTGACTAATATTTGCTAACTCCTGATTTATCTTCTGGCGATCCTCATTTCGCAGCTGTAATCTTTGCTTAATGTCATCGATTTTAGCAGCTATTTCTGGATAATTTTTTTCTGCTTGTTGCCAATCTTGATACTGTAATCTTACCCCCTGTAATTGTCGGATCAGATTTTGAATATTCTGATGTTCACTGCGATCATAATTTAAGTTTTGAATAAGCTTTTCTAGGCGTTCAATTTCCTGTTTAAGTGGGGAATTTTGACCTAGTTCTTGCTTCTCTTGTTCTAGTCTAGCTAATTGATTAATCAAATTAGGTTTCTCAGCATTGATATTAGCTAAACGACGGTTTGCTTGCTTAAGTTCTGATTCTTGAATTTCTGCCCAACGCCATCTTTTTTCTTCTCCTCTGACTAAAGCATGGCTTTGTTCATCATAATTTAATAAGGCAATTTCTTGATTGACAATTTGCAATTCTTGCTGTAATTCTAGGGCATAATTGCCACTACTTAAAAGTGCCTCTAACTCCCCAAGTATTTCCTCGGTTTTCTCTAGTTCTATTTCCTTTTCTTCAATGGTTTCTAACTTGACTTCCAACTGCACATATTTTTGTTGTAGATTCGATCTTACTGGCAATTCTTGTTTAATTTGGGCTAATTCCTCGCGTAAACGTTTTAAATCTCGATCGCAGTCTGCCATCCGTTCCTGTAGGGACCAGATTTGCTCTTGAATTTGTTCTTGATGTTGATGGGTTTTCCTGATTACCTGATGACGGTGATGACTGTCTAAATTCTGTTCACACAAAGGACAAACCGAATCGGGAATATTCAACTTTTCCAATTTATCAGTTAACTCTAAAAGTTGTTCTTCATATCTTTTCTGTTGCTCCAATAAACTTTTTTTATCCACCTGTTTAACGGTTTCCTTTTCTTCCACTCTTTCACAATAGGTTTGTTTTTTATCTAATTCCTTAATTCGTTTGGCTAAATTGAGAGCTTCCTCTCTTAGTAGAGGAATACGAGCGATTTCTGTCTCTAATTGTTGCCGATTTCTTTGCAGTTGTTCCCGACGAGCATTAATCCTGGCTTTTTCCCGTTCCAACTGCATATTTAGATCAGCTTTTCGGCTATTTAAAGGAGCATATTTTAAAGCTAATCTATCCAATTCCTGAAGACGTTGACGATGATAATTTAACTTCTCTAATCCTGCTTGAATATCCCCCGCTTGCTCGATAATTTTTTGAGTTTCTTGTTCCTGTCTTCGCAATTCTTCTAAACGAGCGCTCGTTTGTTGGATGGGAAGGGTAAATTCGTTAATTTTTTGCTGTAATTTCTGTTCTAATTGTTGTTTATCATACTGGGCCTGTTGCCAAGCTTGCAATTGACTTGACAAACTGGTCTCTTTCTGGTCTAAATTGATTAGGCGCTCGTGTGCGGTGATAATGTCATTTTTGCGGTGAAGAATAGTCCTTATTTGATTTAATTGATTATCTAGACTAACTTTTTCCCGGTCTAATCTCTCGATTTCTGCTAATAAAGCTCGCTCCTGTTCTCTTTGCCACTGCAGCTGTTTTTCCCAATTCTGACGCTGATTTTCTTCCCCTTGTAGTTGCTGTAAACGCCGATTATTTACCTCTTGTTCTTGATTAATTTGGTTAATTTGGGTGCTTAACTCTTGCAGGTGTTCCCGATAGGAATTTTTCTCCTGAAGACGGAGTTTGATAGTTTCTACTTGCTGCTCGATTTGGAGGGACTGTCCATCAAATTGTTTCGATATATCCTTAGCTTTATTCGCTAAAATTTCATAGCGATCGAGTTGTAATAATTCTGCTAAAATCTGTTTACGACCACTAGGAGGCTGTTTCATAAATTCGTCCGCTTGTCCCTGTCGTAAATAAGCAGAATTAATGAAAGTTTTATGGTCTATTTTTAGATAAGTATTAATCTGTGCTTGGGTATCTTTAATACTTTTACCCGATAAAGGACGAAAACTTTGATCATTAATCACCTGAAAATCTAAACCAGAAGCTTTTCCCCCCCGGTGACGACTACGGATAATTTTATAGATTTCTCCCCCATAACTAAACTCGAAATCTACCCGCGCATAATCGCTGCCCGCATGAATCACATCATCAGCAATTGAGACGCGACTTTCTCCCCAAATTGCCCAAGTAATTGCTTCCAGTAAAGAGGATTTTCCCGCACCATTGGCACCACAAATACAGGCAGTATGTAATCCGCGAAAATCTAGCACTGCCTCGCGATAACTGAGAAAATTTTTCAGGGTTAATTGTAGGGGAATCATAAGCTGGGAGAAATTATGAATTATGAAGTGGGGAGAGGGGGAGAAAGGAGAGGGGGAGAATGCAGTACAGCTTAGAAATTAATTAGAGGATAAAAAACCGGGGAAAAGATAGCTTCAGCGCAATACCTATCGGTGAATCTATTCGGTATCAATAACTCTCTCCTGCAATAACCTCTAATCAAAGCTTAACTGAAATCCAGCCGGGGACAAATGCGCTTTTTGGGTTCTCCGAAATTCTCCTCACTATTATCATAACCTAGTCACTGTTCACAGATAAGGGACTTGCGCTTTGATAGTGTACCATTTAGGGATTGTCTGATTCAGTTTTCTGGTTTGTCTTATGCAACGTACAGGGTTATAAGGAATGAAACTCTTATATATAAAGACATTTGGCGATTTTTGTTAATTGTTTTCGATCTAGAGCGAACTAATCAATTAAATCTTTTGCCAGATAAGGATTTAGTCGATTTATGCCCCCCTATCGAACCATACTAAGTAACGAAGAACTGGAAATATTGAGGATTCGCTATCAGTTGGGAGGGGAGGGGAAACGGCGAAGTTTCTGGATTCCAGTCCCCATAATGAAACCCATCCTCAACACCCTCCCCCTCCTAATAGCGTTCGCCGTCCTCATCTACCTGATAGGTAATGTTCTATTAGGGATTAAGGAAGTCTTGCGGCTGAATGATGATGATATTAGGAAGGGGAAGAAAGTCATGAGGATTAAAGGTTAATAAATGGGTGATATTATGAGCTTTCATAACGGCCAGAAGCCTAATATCGTGAGTCCTTTTTCCCTTGATGTTATAGTCAGTGACTAATTGAAACCAAAGGGTAAATATCTCTGGCGTTTCTTCAAGGACAGTGAATCTGTTCAGAAATTGATTGATTTGATTTTTAGTTCTTTCAGGAGTCCAGCCTAACCCATTAACCCCAGTAGGACGGGTGGCAACTACCCAAAACTCAATAATAATTTGTGAGGTCAAGCAGCATTTATGTCCTTGATCTATTAAGATATAGGTCGCATCTCTTGCTAAGGCATAATTAGCGGAAATTCTGTCCACTCAGCCTCAGTAAAATATTGGTATCAAATAGATATTTAGCCATTAGTCATAGATAGTTTCACGCCCTAAGGCTTTATCGGGTAATCCGGGGGTATGCTTGGGTTGACTTTCCAGAAATTTTAGCCAATCTTCTGCTTTTTCGTGGGAGGTCATCTCTTCAATTTTTGGCGAAGTTCTCTGAGTTAGAAATTGGCTGAAGTTTAAGACTTCTTGTTGTTTTTCTAAAGGAAGTTTTCGCAAGTTTTCGATAACGGCTTGTTCAATATTCATTGAAATTCAGCTTGTCGATCAATCGGCGTACTAAAAAGCATCAATGTCTTCAATACCTGTCCTTTACCCATTATATCACCCCCCCGCTCTGGCACTGACCAAATCCCCCCACTTGGCTGCGATATTATTCCTACGCAAGTACCTAACTGCTTAGGGTCCCTCGATTTGCTACTCTAAAGGAAAGATAACCGATTCTTCAAACCAAATCTATGAGCATTCCCGAAATTAGCGTCCATGAACTCGCTCTCCGTTTAGCCGATCATGATCCTAATTTACAACTTATTGATGTGCGCGAACCGGAGGAAGTTGCGATCGCATCTGTGGCCAGTTTTACCATTTTACCCTTGAGTCAATACCAAGAATGGTCGCCCACTATTGCCAGCCAATTCAACCCCCAAGCGGAAACCCTCGTCATCTGTCACCATGGCATGAGATCCCTACAGATGTGCCAATGGCTACAAAGTCAGGGTTTTACTAATGTTAAAAATATTAACGGTGGCATCGATGCTTATTCCCTCCTCGTCGATCCTAATATTCCCCGTTACTAATTTTCATGGCCCCATCGGGAAAAGAGCGGGGTAAACTATCCCCTTTCTCCCCACGGAGGACTGACTACTGATAACTGAATAAGCGTTATACTGTCTAAAAAAATGTTATAAATCTTTTCTTAAGATTATCCCCCTATGTCCGCTAGAACTCATCTCAGCGATCGCTATCAACATATCTTAAAGGCGACAATCCAACATTATATCGCCACAGCCGAACCAGTTGGCTCGAAAACTCTGCTAGAGGAGTACAAGTTTACGGTTAGTTCCGCCACGATTCGCAATGCTCTCGGTAAACTGGAAAAAGAAGGCCTACTCTATCAACCCCACACTTCCTCCGGACGCATTCCCTCCGATTGGGGCTATCGTCTCTACGTCGATGAGTTAATGACTCTCGATGACCGTATCGGCGAAAAAATCGGCTATTATCTGCATCAAAACGCTAAATCTCCGGCTTGGAGTCTCGAAAGTCTGCTGCAACGGGCCACCCAATTTTTAGCCAGTTTAAGCGGTTATATCGCTATCGTTACCCTTCCCCACACCCTCACTAATACCCTGCGTCATCTGCAATTAATCCCCGTCTCGGACCAGCAGATCATGTTAATTATTGTTACAGATAGTTTACAAACACGCTCGGTTATGATAGAGATTCCTGAGTCTATGGCAACGGACAAGGGGGATGGATTAGCAGAAGAATTACAAATCCTCTCTAATTTTCTGGGGGAAAAATTAAAAGGTTATTGCTTGGCAGATTTAATTAACCTCGATTGGCAGCAAATCGAGCGAGAATTTACCCGTTATACCCATTTTCTCCGACAATTAAGCCAAGAAATCAGCGCTAGTCTCCAATCCACTGCTACCCCAGAGATTATCGTCCATGGTGTCGCTGAAGTCATTCGACAGCCAGAATTCGCCCAATGGCAACAAGTACAAATGTTACTGCATCTATTGGAAGCAGAACAGGATCGCCTTTTACCCCTGATTTTACAAAGACCAGAACTGGAAAAATCAGCTAAAAAAGTCAAAATCAGCATTGGTTCCGAAAATACTCTGGAATCCATGCGCCCTTGTACTCTTATCTCCGCTTTTTATAAACAGGGAGATACTCCCGTCGGTAGTGTCGGCATTATTGGACCGACGCGAATGTTATACGAAAATACCATTCCCCTAGTGGAATCCACCGCTAACTATCTCAGCGAGGCTATAAGTAAGTAGATATCCCCCGCAAAGGTTCGGGAATAGGACAATCGACAGTAAACTCTAAAATTGTCTCACCATCCCCCAAATAGCCAGAATTGGCAAAACAGAGCAACATCCGCACCAGTGCCACCCACACCTCTGCATCGAACTCCCAATCCTGTCCCCGACGCGCTCCACAGGCGATCGATTTTAGCGCCCAAAAATAACTATTTCTCACCACTGAACCGCCTTTTTTATAAACCGGCACATCTTCATGGTGAATATAAACAATATCATCTTTAGCGATCGCTCTCATCGGTGGCTAGGAAAGTTACAGAAATTTTCAGCTTACCGTCTGGAGAATAACACCCTATAGGAAATTTTGGGTGCATCCCCCGCACCCCTGCCATTTTTAATAACTTCTGTTGATCACCACAAATAGGAAATGTCGTCTTTCTAGTTGAGGCACAAAAAGCTATAATTCTACCTTAAACCCTCGTTTTTTATCCCTAGAGCGATCGAGTTTTCCTGATTATTATTCAGCTATGACCACCGATACTATCACCACTCCCTCACCCAAAAAACTCTGGTTAGCAGCCCTTAAACCACCAATGTATAGTGTGGCGATTATACCGATTATTTTGGGAACAGCGATCGCTTATCAGGAAACAGGTCGATTTTCTCCCCCAATTTTTGTCACTTTTATCCTCTCAGCTATTTTAATTCTCGCTTGGTTAAATCTCAGTAATGATGTTTTTGATGCCGATACCGGGATCGATGTTAATAAAGCCCATTCGATCGTTAATTTAACCGGCAATAAATCTTTAATTTTCTGGCTGAGTAATCTTTTTCTCTTATTAGGCATCGCTGGCATTTTTGCTATTAGTTATTGGCGAGGCGATTGGGTGATCCTAGAATTAATCGCCCTCTGCTGTTTTTTGGGCTATACCTATCAAGGACCTCCCTTCCGTCTCGGTTATCAAGGATTAGGTGAAATTATCTGTTTCTTTACTTTTGGACCCTTGGCGATTGCGGCTGCCTACTATTCCCAAGTTGGCGCTTTTTCTCTCTCTAGTCTAGCGGCTTCAATTATTATCGGGATTACCACTTCTATCATCCTTTTTTGTTCCCATTTCCATCAAGTTGCCGATGATCTCAAAGCGGGTAAAAAATCACCTATTGCTCGTTTAGGTACTTTAAAAGGTTCTAGAGTTTTAACCTTAGTGACGGTTCTTGTTTACGTTTTAACGGTAGTTTTTGTGCTGCTGCAGGTTTATCCTCCTCTCACCCTCTTAATCTTCCTTAGTCTCCCTTTCGCTTGGCAATTAGTCCACCACGTTAACCAAAATCATGACCAACCTCAGCTAGTCAGTAACTGCAAGTTTATAGCGGTTAATCTCCACTTTTTTAGTGGCATTCTCTTCTCCCTTGGCTATTTCCTTGCTTCCCGTTGATCAACCCGATTTTTTTTCTTAAACCCCTTTATCAGTTATCAGTTATCAGATTTGAGTTCTAAGTATGCAGTATGTATTAAGTGGGAAGTATTAAATACGGCGGATTCAGGCTTAGTCTGGTACATCTTCCAGTTTCCTACTGTCTTTTTACTGATTACTGTTTACTGATCACTGATGACTGTACCCGATCGAGTTTGCACTGATTAACGGAAAAGTGACAGAATAGGGGGATAGATCGCCACAAATAAAGGTTAGCATGAGTGAACAGCCCCTCGGATCGGTTATTCAAGGTTCCCTGAGTGAAGGTTTAGAAATCCGTCTTTATCCCGATATTTCGGTAGAAGATATGCGCGTCGGTAAATTTTTAGTGGTGCAAGGCACTCGCTCGCGTTTTTTCTGTCTCCTCACCGATGTCTCCCTGGGTAACTCCAGTCCCCGGATTATCGCTAACCCTCCCCATCCCGATGATAGTTTTATGCGCGATGTTTTGGCGGGTAGCGGCACTTATGGTACTATTGAACTATCTCCTATGCTCATGTTTACCCCGACTGGAGGTAATTCCTCGGCAGTTTCCGACACTTCTTTAGGCTCTTTTCAACCCCAAACTAGCGCCGATTTAGAATTACTACCAGTTAAAACTATTCCCGCGCATTTTAGCCAAGTTTATGAAGCTTGTGAACAGGATTTTCGCATGGTTTTCGGTTGGGAAGATGATCCCACCAGAAAGAATTTTGCTATTGGTCAACCCCTTGACATGGACGTGCCAATATGTATTAATCTCGATCGCTTTGTGGAACGTAGTAACGGTGTTTTTGGCAAATCCGGGACGGGAAAATCCTTTTTAACCAGATTACTAATTTCGGGCATTATTCGCAAACAAGCAGGGGTTAACCTCATGTTTGATATGCACTCGGAATACGGTTGGGAAGCGATGAAAGAAGGGAAGGAGGTTTCTACGGTGAAAGGATTATGTCAATTATTCCCCGGACAGGTAGAAATTTATACCCTCGATCCCGATTCTACCAAACGCCGGGGAGTACGAGGAGCGCAGGAATTATTCTTAACTTATAATCAAATTGAAATCGAGGATATTCGTTTAATCGGTCGGGAATTAGGCATCTCGGAAGCTAGTTTAGATAATGCCAATATTCTCTATAACGAGTATGGAGAATCTTGGATTACTCAGTTATTAAATATGAGTAACGAGGATATTAAAATCTTCTGTACGGAAAAACAAGGCCATGCGGGATCAATTATGTCCCTCCAGAGAAAATTAATGCGTCTAGATAGTTTGAAATATTTAAAAAGTGCTTGTCCCCACAATTATATCGATCAGGTTTTACGAGCTTTAGATGCGGGTAAGCACGTTGTCATTGAATTTGGCTCCCAAAGTAATATGCTTTCCTATATGTTAGCCACCAATATGATCACCCGTCGGATTCATGCTAATTATGTTAAAAAAGCTGAATATTTTTTACAAACTAAAAACCCCGTCGATCGACCGCAACAGTTAGTGATTACCATTGAAGAAGCTCATCGATTTTTAGATTCTGCCGTAGTCCATCAAACTATCTTTGGAACCATCGCCAGGGAGATGCGAAAATACTTTGTCACTCTCTTAATTGTCGATCAAAGACCTTCAGGAATTGATAACGAAGTTATGTCTCAGGTAGGGACGAGAATCACCTGTTTATTAAACGATGAAAAAGACATCGAAGCCATATTTACGGGGGTTTCTGGAGGGGGAAGTTTGCGATCAGTTTTAGCGAAATTAGACTCAAAACAACAAGCTTTAGTTTTAGGTCATGCGGTTCCTATGCCGGTAGTAATTCGTACTCGGGCCTACGATCAAAAATTCTATGCTGAAATAGGTGCGACGGACTGGCGAGAATTACCCGATGAGGAAGTTTTGGCGGCGGCCAAAATTGCCAAAGCTGATCTAGGATTTTAGAAAAATTAACTTTTGATTGTAGAATAGAGTTGGGTTATTTTTACTGTTTACCTCCTATGACCGCTCAAATACCGATCTCGAAGATCAGCTTATACGATCGAGATTTTCAGCTATGGATCGAGACAACCGTTAACCAATTACGACAGGAGGATTTTGCCTCGGTTGACTGGACTAATCTGATCGAGGAATTAGCAAGTATGAGAAAAAATAATCGACACGCTCTCAAAAGTTTGTTAATTCAACTATTAGCTCATCTGCTCAAGTTAATTTATTGGCAGACGGAAAGAGAGTATAATGCTAATAAGTGGGAAGCGGAAATTATTAATTTTCGAGTTCAAATTGCCGATCTGCTGGAAGACAGTCCTAGCTTAAAACCTTATCTCCTCGAAATTTTCGATTCTTGTTATGGAAAAGCTAGGCAAATAGTCTCGAAATTGAGCAAGCAAGAAATTCCCATAGAAGTCATTATTACCCCAGCAGAAACCCTGGATGAAAACTGGTTTCCTTAACTATGCAACAAGGTGATTTAATCGAGATCGAGATTACCGACCTCAACCATACGGGCGAAGGTGTGGGAAAATACCGAGGACAAGTGATTTTTGTGCCAGATACGGTTATTGGCGATCGCATTCAAACTCGCATCACCTATATCAAAAAAAGTCATGCGATCGGCAAACTACAAAGTATTCTACAAGCATCTCCCCATCGTATCCGTCCTCGCTGCATTGTCGCCGATAAATGTGGTGGCTGTCAATGGCAACACATCGAGGATCAATTTCAGCTGCAGGTCAAAAAAGAGCAAGTACAAGAGGTATTAACCAGAATTGGCGGTTTTACCGATCCTTTAGTTTATCCTCCCCTCACTGGTAATTCTCCCCTCGCTTATCGCAATAAAGCTACCTATCCCCTCGGATTTTCCCCCACCGGCAATGTGCAAGCGGGTTATTATCGTCGCGGCAGCCATCATCTGATTAATCTCAATCAATGTCCGATTCAAGTTCAGGCTTTAAATCCGTTTCTAGCAGAGATAAAACAGGATATTCAGGAGCAAGGCTGGTCAATTTACGATGAAAAGACCCATCAAGGACAATTACGCCATTTATCCCTAAGAATTGGCCGCCACACGGGAGAAATTTTATTAACCCTGATTAGTACCGATAATAATTTACAGGGAATTGAGACCCAAGCGCGGCAATGGCTGGCAAAATACGGCAATTTAGTCGGTGTAACCCTGAATTATAACCCCGATCGAGGTAATGCTATTTTTGGCACTCAGACCACAACTATCGCCGGAAGGGACTATATTAACGAAAAGTTCGCCGGATTAACCTATCAATTGGCTGCCGATACCTTTTTTCAGATTAATACAGAGGCTGCTGAAGCTTTATTGGCGCTTATTTGCCAGAAATTAGAGCTTAAAGGTGAAGAAATTCTTATTGATGCCTACTGTGGTATCGGTACTTTTACTTTACCCCTCGCTAAACGGGTTAAAGAGGTGATTGGACTAGAATCCTATAGCTTTTCCCTCGATCGAGCCAAGATTAACGCCCAATTAAATAATATTACCAACACAACCTTTATTTTAGGGGCCGTAGAAAAAACTTTACCGCAACTGACAGTTAAACCCGACATTATTCTACTCGATCCGCCCCGCAAAGGTTGCGATCGCTCTGTCCTTGATAGCCTGTTACAGCTGCAAAGTCAACGCATTGTTTATATCAGTTGTCAAAGTGCAACTTTAGCCAGAGACTTGCAATATCTTTGTAAAACAGGCGATTATCAACTGCTAGAAGTGCAAACCGCCGATTTCTTTCCCCAAACTCCCCACGTTGAATGCGCTGCTTTTCTTAGACAAAAAAACACAAATATGGTAGGATGAAATAAGGGGGAAAACCTGACACTTTAGCCGTTTATGGCTGAAAAGTCAACGGTTAAGGACAATAACATATTAAGCCCCGTTCCAGTCAACTATTTTTTTGATTAACTACTCGCTCAAAGCTGCCTTGATTCTCGATTGGTGTGTAGGTCAATCATAAAAATATCTAATCAATCTCAGAGACAGAAAAGGGACAGAATATGACTTATTAGGCATGGCAATCATCTAGATCGACGGTTAAGAGACCTTAATCTTTCTGTAAGAGAACAGTCATTGAATAAAAGCTAGAGGTAAAGCGTGTGATTGCTATTTCACTGCCAACAAGCAAACGAAGCTGGAACACCATGAGTTTCGCTTCCACCTTGTATCTTTGTCCGATTTTAGATTTATTGACCGCTAGTATTCCCGAAGAGTTAGAACCAGAAATTAGATTAGGATTACAGGAAGCTTTAGTTAATGCCGCTAAACACGGTAATCATCTCGATCCCAGCAAAACCGTGGTTGTTCAATTTTCTAGCAGTAAAGACGAGTATTCTTGGGTAATTACCGACGAAGGTTGTGGATTTACGCCAGGTTGTCACCATCATGGCTGTAGTTGCGATTGTCCCAGTTTTCCCCCTGAAGAAGCGGAAAATGGCCGAGGACTGTGTATGTTATATCAAATCTTCGACCAAGTTCACTGGAATCAAACAGGAACCCAACTGAAACTTTCTAAACAAATTAAACAGGAACGCTGGTTGAATTAATGACCGTGAGAAGGACAGGGAGGAGCAGCAATCGAGCGATCAAGCCAGCCTGTAGCCTGTTGTAGCCGAGGAAGTGCTTCTTCTGGCTGATTATCTAATAAAAATACCAAAGCCGTCCCCAATTGTTCAGCAGCCCGAGCATTACGATTGGCCTTCAGACGATGCCAGTCAATCGGTGCGATCGCCAAACGTTCCGCCAAAATCCGCGCCAATTCCGGGGTAGATAGATCATCAACAGTCTGAGAGGAGGAAGAGACAGGGGATGGAATCATAATCAAAAGGTTTCGTAAAACCGTAAAATCGTCTATAACTATAGTTTAGACGCAGGCAATCGGATCGAGTCCATGTCCTTAGAAGAAAACCCCTACCCTAACGATGAATCGGCAGAATTTACCGAAGCGATTGAAGAAGTCGAAGCGGCGATCGCATCACTAAAAGACCGTTATCGACAGATCAACGAAGCAGAACAGCAAAAAAAAGACCTAGAGGCACAATTTACCCAAATAGAACCCCAATGGCGGGAAAATCCCCTACCTGAACTAGAAAAGGAATTAGTACAAATTCGCGAACAGATTCAAGAATTAGAGGTAATTTTAGAAAGCAATTTGCTTAAAGAAGGGGAATTAAAGCGCCTATTCTGGGAAGGAATCCGTCGCGGACTGCTGGGGGAAGTTTTTTGGCAAATTGTCCGCTTTGGTGGTATTGGAGTCTTACTGGGTTGGATTCTGCGCTCCTGCAGTGGGTGATGAACTGGTATCTAAATTACTTGTTAAGACGGCACTGGGGAGGAGAGAAGGAGCTCTCTTGGATTTGGTGGGTAAAATGTATTCTAAGATACATTCCTCCTAGCGAGGGGGTGGAACGAACCACAAAGACACAAAGGACACAAAGATCGATCCCATGTAAGTTAAACTTATCACACAGAACCTAGAAGAGGAGAGAAGGTAGCTTTTTTTCAGTGAATGCTCACCTAATACCGCTCACTGAAAAATCGCCTATCTCCCCATCTCTCTATTTCGGTAAAATTCGGCCAATAGTGCGATTTTCGGGGGTAAAAGTCTCTTTAGCCACCCGTTGAATATCGGCTGCCGTGACAGCATTGTAAGCATCTAATTGGGCGAATAAATTACGCCAATCGCCGGTTTTTACCTCGTATTCAATCAAGGATCGCGCCATGCCCATGTTAGAATCAAGACCTCTTAATAGGGCTGCCCTTAGTTGATTTTTAACCCGTTCTAATTCCTGTTCCGAAACCGGTTCATTTTTCAATCTTTCCAATTCCAAATTCAAACCCTGCGCTACTTCCTCCAGGCTGACATTAGGAGCGCTGAGAGCATAGAATAACAGCAAATTCGGGTATTTATCCCCCGGAAAGCCGTTAAATCCCTGGGCAGCGAGGGCAAGTTGTTTGTCCTCCACTAAAGCTTTATACAGTCGCGAAGTTCTTCCTTCACTCATTAAAGTGGCGATAACCTCGTAAACCGCATGATCGGGATGATTGAGGGCGGGACGATGGTATCCTTCTAAATACCAAGGCTGCGAGGCTAATTTTAGGGTAATTTCCTTTGTTTTGGTTTGGTTCGGTTCCGCTACCTTCACCCGTGGGGGTTTCGGTTTAGCGGGAAAACGACCAAAATAAACCTTAGCTAACTGTTTGACCTGTTCTGGATCCACATCTCCGGCGATAGCTATGGTTAAATTACTGGCAGGATAAAATTTATCGAAAAAGTTTTGGATATCCGAGGGTTCCAGATTGTGAATGTCTCGATCGTAACCGATAACCGGACGTTTGTAGGGATGGACAGTATAAGCTTGATCGAGAAAAGCTTCGATTAATAGACCCAAGGGGCTATTATCCGTCCGCATCCGTCTTTCTTCCAGAATTACGTCTTTTTCTTTGTAAAATTCCCTTTGGAACACCGGTTCTAAAAATCGTTCCGATTCCAAAGACATCCACAATTCCAATTTATTCGACGGGAAGCTGTAAAAATAGCTAGTTGCATCGGTGGAAGTGGTGGCATTTAAACCGACTCCTCCCTGAGTTTCGACGATTTGCCCGTATTCGTTGCGTTGGACGAATTTTTCGGACTCTGCCTTCGCTTGTTGAAATTCTTCCGTTAATTTAGCGACTTCTGCGCTTTTACCCGCTTTTTTGGCCGCTTGCAGTTCTTTGTCTATAGCTTCCAGGCGATCGAGGACTTTTTTCTCGCTAAGATAATCGGTAGTACCGATGGTTTTTGTGCCTTTAAAGGCTAAATGTTCCAAAAAGTGGGCAACTCCTGTTTTACCGTCCGGTTCATCGGCACCTCCCACATCCGCGTAGGTGACAAAGGAAATAACTGGAGCATCGCGATTTTCTAGGATAATGAATTTTAGTCCGTTGTCGAGGCGAAATTCGGTAATTTTTTGTTGAAATTGCTTAAGGTAGGGGGTAATCGATTGTACATCGGCTGGTTCCTCTTTCGCTTGGGCAAGAAGGGGTGAGAAACTCCCAAAACCCCAAAACAAAAGGAAAGCGACCCAAAAGCCGATTACAGCCCGATAATAGGGGTTATTTTTAATGATCATAGATAGTTTTATCAGGTATCGTGGGAGCGAGAGATCGATCGCTCTGTTCGATCTTAGCAGTCGATTGTTAGGAGAGGGGGAGTGGGAATTATGAATTATGAATTATAAATTATGAATTGGGAAGTGGGGAAGTGGGGAAGTGGGGAAGTGGCAATGGGGGCTTTTCAGTAAACAGTAATCAGTAAACAGTTAAGCTAAGACGCATTTAAACCGCTTATTCTTAGATTAGCTGAACCTCCCCCAATCCCTTTACTGTTGCCTTTTGCCTCTTGCCTTTTGCCTCGTCTCAACAAGCAATTTAAATTACGAACAGCTTAGGGACTTGCGTGGGAATAATATCCCAATCGATCCGGAGGGCGCAAGCTTTGCGCCCCTACAGTAACGGATTTTGTCCACAATGTAGCGGCGAACTGCGTTCGCCCAAAAGGTACATTATCAAAGCGCAAGTCCCTTATCAGTTGTCATTTCATTGCTTACTGTTCACTGTATCTCAACAGTAGAAGAATTTCTATAACATCGTCAAGTTTATTACTGTTTGGGCGACTATCACTGCCCATCTAAAACGCCTCTGAGGGGGTTGCGGGCTTTTTCTTCTAATTTTTTACCTCGCACCCAAAGGACAGTACAAAATCCGAAGATAACTAGCCAAAATAGGGATATTGATCGCCATTCCCAAGATAGGCGATGATACAGAGCAAAAGAGGTAAACCCAAATACAATGGGAAACCAACAAAACCAGGGAAAAGCTAATATCGACAAGAATCGCACCCATAGCCAATATGTTTTTTCTTTAGCTTGATACCAAATTCCCAAGCCCGAGCCGATAGCTCCAACAGCAGCCGCAGCCGCAACCACAGCCCCAGTCTCAGCCCCAGCCCCAGTCTCAGCCCCAGCCACAGCCATAACCCCAGCCACAGCCGTAACCCCCGCCCACAAAAACACAGATCGAAAAGCTAGAAATACGACCGTATCCAGATTCAGAGGCGCGGCCAGAAAAATAGCCACCACAGACATAAGCAGAAATGTAGCACACACAACCATAACCACAGCCACAGCCACAACCACAGCCATAACCACAACCAGAGCCACAGTCCCAGCCCCATCCACACCCGTAGCCTCATACAAAGCTGTCACCCCTGCCCAAACTAGGTTTTTTCTGAGTAGTCGATACCATTCTCGGCAAAACGTCCAGGGTCCCAGTAAGCCCAATTGCATCAATAAAGTTGGCTCTGATTTATCTTCTTCGGTTATAATTTCTCGCCCTAAAACTATTAAAAAATACAGCACAACAACAATTGTGATTGTCATCAAGCCATTAACCCAACTTTTTGGCTGACTGTACATGATAGCGAATATTTCAATTACAGATCCAAGAGAAAGCAAGAAGACAACAGTTAAAACAATTAGATATTCTCCGCCTTTTTTAAACTCGTATTCTATTTTTTTAAAAAGATTGCGCCAGTCGTTTCTTGTGGGGCGGCGGTAGCTGATTAAGCGAGACAGTAAGGCAAATTGTAATTCAAGTGTCAGACTCTTAAATAAATATAACCAACGCTGCTTTGGAGTGATTTTACTTAAAACTCGATCAACAAACTCTATTTTATTGTCTAAATTTTCAAGTAAAACCGATTCCAATTCATTTTTAAAAGAACTTAACTGAGTTAGATTAATTTCATCTTGTAACTGAATCGCACATAAAGGAATGACTAACCGAGGATCGACTTCAAGAGTGATTGTGGGAATATCATCAGCAGAGCTTTCAATAATTGCAGCAGCAACTTTCTTGACAGTAGCAGAGAACTGAAAATTGCTTGAATTTTCAAAAGGTTGCCAAATCCAATTTAAGTCCGTTTCGATTACCTCTTGTGGCTGGCGCTTTTGTTTAACGGCTCGATTTTTTAGTCGGCGAATGAATCTGAATAGCATTAGTTTTCCTTCAGGATGGTGTGCGATTGCGTTCAGCTTGACTATCTTCTAACTCCTTCAACAGTGCTGCAAGTCGAAAACTTACTTTTCCGCTTAAGTTCGGATCTTCCTGCAATCTTGCAAGTGCCTCAGCCGCTTCTGGTATGGCAATTTTAACTAGATCATCCATTGCTTCTATAGAGCCTTTTCGAGCTAAAGATTCTAGTTGATTAACTGCTAAACCTCCCATTCTGATCAACGCTTCTCGCACTTCTATAAAATGGGGTTGATTCGGATCATAGTAAATAACTAATTGTTCTACTGCTTGAGGCAAATTAGTGGCAGATAAGGCTTGAGCCGCTGCTTTTTGGCTGGCTGAATTATCTAAACTATCAACTAAAAAATTAAATAATGCTTTCCCTCTAGGACGAAAATCAGCGGCGACTGAGCCAAAAGCACTACAAATTGATTCATCGGTTCTCAATTGTGTTTTAAAATAATCTATAATCTCCTGAGCAACTTCTGGTTTTACTTCTTGAGCATCTGCTAGACATTCAAATGCTGTCAGTGCATCTTGTTGATATACCGCCGTAATTAAATCCGTACTATTGTTTGCCAATCCACACCATAACTTGACAATTTCTAGCCAGTCGCTAGGAGCGTTTTGCCATTTTTGAATTAATTCAGCTTGTTTGTCTGTTAAAGCTGCTGCTACGAAATATTCTTGTAGAGTGAGATGAGGAAAATAATAACGCTGTCCGCCATCAATGCGAAGCAATAATCCACTGCGTTTGACGATTTCATCAACGATAGAATTAGCATCTTTAGGCTCTAGATTTAATGAAGGTAAGACTTGTTTAACTTGTTCCCATACTTCAGAATCAAGAAGACTGCGGCGATCTTGCTGTTGTCGATTAGCGCTATCCTGAGCATAGAGTGCTAAATGTTGCAGAACTCGCCGCTTGTTGACACCACTATATTGATTAGGGATATTTCTTTCTTGATCGCGCAATTCTAATAAAACATCAGTAGCTTTAGTGTAAAATTCGGCTCGCGAATGAGGTAAAACGAAGGGAGTATCGGTATAAAGATAGGCGATGATTGTTAACAGTAGGGGATTCCGCGCCAGTGCCATAATTTTCGGTTTAGCTCGCAAGTTTTGAATCAATTGTTCTACTGATTTCTCTGGCGGCATTTGCGACTTCCAAGCTTGCAAAAAGCGGCGCATTTGTTGATCACTAAATTCGTCAATCTCTAAAGTTTCCTTGGTATTATCGAAAAACTCATTATGATAAACAGCCGTCCGACAGGTAATAATTACTCGACATTTTTTATACTTTTCTAATTCTAAAAAGTCCTTAAGACACCGAACAACATGAGCGCGAACGCCACTACTAACCTCATCTAACCCATCCAAAAGTAGCAGCAAACGTTCGTCTTTTAAACCTTGAGAGATGAAACGATTAGCTTTGGGAAAATTATGGCGATCGCAAGCTTCTACTAAATGTTGTTCTAACTTTTCTACTGTCAAATTAGCCTCATTAAGGCGGTTCAATTCTAGTAAAATTGGCACGGGACGATCCGATAAATTTTTGAATCGTCCTTCTGAATATGAAAGTGCTAGATATTTTAATAACATCGACTTTCCCGAACCAGGCGCACCTTTAACCACTAAGCGGCCGTATTTTTGCACCGCATTTTCCGCTTCAATCAAAGAGCGATCGCTCGCTTTAAAAGCTTTTAAAGAAACATAAATCTCCCGCATTTCTAGAGGACGATGAGGACGAAAAGGTATATTAAGTTTTTGATATTTATCAATTAATGCCTGTCGATACTTTTTAAGAGCAATATTTTCAAATAAGGGTGTTCCAGCGAAGGTTTTATAAATCCATTTACTAATCGCTTCTAAAGACTGATTGAGCCATTTTTTTAAGGTATCACTAATAACATTCCACAAAATACCACCCAAAACAAGAATAACAATCACAGGTATCCAGGCAGGATATTTATTAGTATCATATTGTTGTTCATAGATATCCCATAATTCATCCTGTGGAAAACAAGAAGCTTGAGAATTTACCTCTTTATACAAATTTAAAATATCACCAATTGTCTTTTTCTTTTTATCAGTATTAAAAAAGTTCAAACGGTCAGCTTCTGCATCTTTTTTTGCCCGATTTTGAATATCTCCCCTAAGTTGGTTACAGGGATTAGGTGCAGGAAGCTTTTGAGTAAAAACAGGCAAAATTGTCCCCCACGCGACTGAAATTGCCAGCGCTAGGACAAAAATCATCAATAACTGCTGCTTTTTCCAGTGAATAAACTTCATTGTCTGTACCGTTTCTTTGCCTTTTTCCCACATCCTGGCTACCAATATAACACTGATTCATACAGTATAGGCTACATATAAGGAGAGGCACTCATGCACGAGGGGGAATAAATAATCAGTTTTTAATAACCAGATTCAGTATGATAACCCACATTCAGCACTTGATGATGTGAGTATATATACTTACCAATATCTCCCCCATGAGAGATTTAGACAAAAATACTTAAATAGCTGTAAGCCTTTCTATGACTGGGTTAGGTTAAATAAAAAATATTCAAAATAACCTGCTGGATGTGGGATGATAACTGATGACTGATAACTGATGACTGATAACTGACTCCTGACTTTTAGACAAAAAATCTCTCCCTAAAGAGGAGAGAAGTCAAAAAAAGCACGAATAACAATGGGTGGGAGGCGATTTTTATAGGTCGCCACCACGAAAAGCTAGTAGGAAAATGACAAAGGGGCCAGCTAACATGATTAGCGCCACGAAGGTGAGTTGAAAAATGGGTTCTAAATTGAGAGCCGCAAATAATTCCATGATGTCTCCTAACCTGTTTACAATGATTTAAAAGGCTAATCTGGTCAAAACCATTGTCTCTGGTCAAAACCATTGTCTATCATACAGGGGATGATTCGCTGGTTTTCCTGATTCGATACAAAAATACATAAAGTTTTGTTGCAATTCTGAATTTTCCCGCTTTCCTATTTCCTTCCCACCGAGGGACCATCTCAATGTTCAACTCTCCGGCCACATCTCCCGACTCGTTAACCCAGATTTATACTGGTTTTCAGGCACTCTCGGACCCCCTACGGCTGCAAATTCTGCAACTGTTGCGACATCAGGAATTATGCGTCTGTGAATTGTGCGAGCATCTTGATATCGCCCAATCTAAATTATCTTTTCATCTAAAAACGCTAAAAGAAGCCAATTTAGTCCGCAGTCGTCAAGAAGGTCGTTGGATCTACTACAGCCTAAATTTATCTCAATTTCTTCTCCTAGAAGAATATCTATCCGAATATCGTCGTTTTGCCGCCCTTGTCCCCGCTCGTTTCTGCGAGGAAAATCAGTAACCAATCAAGATTTTTAGAAATATTAAAGCTTTATAACTAGCTTTTAAACTTGACATATCAACTTTTATTGATATATTATCGGGTTATTCGATCGATTGTCTGTTATGCCGAAACCCTTCTTGATCGCGCTTTTGAGTCAAACTCGCTCATCTTTTCGTCTCTTAAAACGGTCAGGTGTGCGGGAATGTCTAGCGGAATGTTTGGGGACTTTTATCCTGATTTTCGCGGGAACAGGGGCGGTAATGGTCAATCAAATCAGCGGTGGTGCAATTACCCATCTCGGGGTCAATATGGTTTTCGGTGCCATGGTAGCAGCCCTGATTTATGCCCTTGGTCATATCAGTAAGGCTCATTTTAACCCCGCCGTGACCCTGGCCTTTTGGACAAGTGGCTTTTTCCCAAAATCTTGGGTAATTCCCTATATTATCGCCCAGTGTCTCGGTGCGATTCTCGCCTCTGCTACCCTTGTGCTTTGTCTGGGTCGAGTGGGAAATTTGGGCGCAACTCTGCCTTTACAGGGAAATTGGGGACAAGCTTTCTGTATTGAAACCATTATCACCTTTATTCTCATGCTGGTAATTTTAGGCTCTGGTTTAGACCGTCGCGCCCCTATTGGTTTTGCGGGGATTGCTATCGGTTTAACCGTAGCCCTAGAAGGAACCTTTATGGGGCCGATTACCGGTGCCAGTATGAATCCAGCGCGTTCTCTGGGGCCTGCTTTCGTGGCAGGAATTTGGCAACACCATTGGGTTTACTGGATAGCACCGATTTTAGGCGCTCAATTAGCTGTAATTATTTACGGTTTACTATCCGATGGCTTCCGAGACTTTAAATAAATTCTGCTTATTGGTAATCATGATCCAATCGACTCACAAACCAAGAATTCTTTTTCTGTATGGTTCTTTGCGGCCACGTTCCTACAGTCGTTTATTAGCAGAAGAAGCGGCCAGAATTATCACTGAATATGGGGCAGAAGTGCGCTTTTTTGATCCTCGTGAATTGCCGATTTATGGCAGTGTTCCCGATACTCATGCCAAAGTACAGGAATTACGAGAATTAAGTCAATGGTCTGAGGGTCAAGTCTGGTCATCTCCTGAACTACACGGCAATATTAGCGGCATTATCAAAAACCAAATTGATTGGATTCCCTTAAGTATTGGTGCGATTCGGCCAACTCAAGGCCGCACCTTAGCAGTCATGCAAGTAAGCGGAGGTTCCCAATCTTTTAATGCAGTTAATACCCTGCGAATTCTTGGTCGTTGGCTGCGAATGTTTACTATTCCTAATCAATCTTCTGTGGCTAAAGCTTATCAGGAGTTTCATGAGGATGGCACGATGGAAGATTCCCCCTATCGAGATCGAGTTATTGATGTAATGGAGGAACTTTATAAGTTTACCATTCTCCTGCGAGATCAGGTAGATTATCTGACCGATCGCTATAGTGAAAGGAAGGAAAAAGCCGCCCAAGAAATAGCCACAATTGCCCATAAAGCTATTAATTAAATCAATTACTAGGAGTTAAAATCATGAAAAAAGTCATGTTTGCCTGTAGAAAAAATTCCTGTCGTTCCCAAATCGCCGAAGGTTTCGCTAAAACTTTAGGTGCGGGTAAAATTGCTGTCACCAGTTCCGGATTGGAAGCGGCCAAAGTTCACCCCGGAGCAATCGAAGTTATGGGGGAAATTGGTATCGATATTACTGACCAAACTTCTAAATCAATTAGGGATTTTAATCCCGAAGATTACGATGCCGTTATCTCCCTATGTGGTTGCGGTGTCAATCTGCCGGAAGGATGGGTTTTACAGGAAATTTTCGAGGATTGGTTAATTGATGATCCCGATGGTCAACCTATCGAAACTTTTCGCCGAGTTCGCGATGAAATTAAGGCTAAAGTTATCGGATTAATCGAGCAGTTAAGTTAAGGAGTTTGACAAGTATGAATACTATCAATCTGGAAATTTTGGGAACCGGTTGTAAAAAATGTCAGCAGTTAGAAGCTAATGTTAAATCGGCTGTCACCGCTCAAGGTATCACCGCTTAAGTATCCCATATTACCGATCCGGTCAAAATTGCTAAACCGGGAGTTATGTCCACTCCTGCATTAGTAATTAATGGTAAAGTGGTTAGTAAAGGTCAGGTTTTGTCGCCTGAACAAATTCAATCTTTACTACCGCAATAATTCTCTGCAGATTTTCAAGCCCTTGTCTTTCATTTTTCCTCACTTTAAAAACTTCTATTTTTTCTTGATATTTTTCGTCCATAACTATTATCTTGACGGTGATAACATAATCATTTTTACTCTTGGCTATTAAGCTGATTTTTTTTCTGACAGTGTCAAGCATCGCCAATAAAAACTTTATTTTGAAGAGAGCAATCTTCAGTTATAGCTTAACCTTCGTCGATTTCAGACCCTTTTTTGTTTTCGATTCTTTTTAAGTGTAATACTAATCCACTTTTTTGACTAAACAATGAGATAAACATAATAAATTTTTGTTGTTTATTCTTAGAATTCTTTAGGGTGTTTTTGAGACTTTTTCCATATTCTTCTAATGCCCATTTATTAAACATTTTTAACAAACTCTGCCAGTCAACTCCCATCATTACCCTTCTAATTTTTGAATAAGATGGGACTCTTTCTGAAATTTGTTAAATTCTTGACTGAGCCTGTGCCGCCCCTTCAACTTGGCTCAGGGCAAGTTATTTTTAGCAAACTCTCCTAGTTCTCTATAACCTAAGTATCCTAGCATTTTTCCCAGTATTATTACTACTAATACTATCCATAAAGGGTGTCTTTTTCCTTGATCTTTCCGAAAGTCCTTGACTTGTTTCAGTTTTTCTATTAAGCTCAACATATATTTAAAAGCTTGACGATCACTCCTCATTTTACAAAGACAGTGATCGCTTTTACTTTTGATATTCTGATGGGAGAATGAATCAACCCTAGGGGCCAGGGGGGATCGAACCTAAAATCCATTTTTAATTTAATTATAACCGGCTACTTAGCGGTGAATTTAGTTATCGGTCAGCCGGCCCCAGTTTATTGAACAAAGTCCTAGAAATCAGCCAAATTACCGCCCTATTTTTTGACACCTACATTAAGGATAATCAGGGCAGTATCAGCCTCGAACTCGTCAAAAACACCCATAACCATCCGGGGAAAGTTGACGGCCAACCTGAACCTAGAACTAGGGAGACAAAAACAAGATCGGGCAGAAAGCCGATACTTGTTACAATAGTTTACAAATCACCCTGCCTTGTCACCGAACTATGTCCGAACAGATGATCTCCCCAGAGACGCAACCCGAAGAAGTGATTACTGTTGAAGTGCAGCCCGTCCATATTCCCGAAGAGCATCGGGAAGATATCGGCCCCATGGATGACAACGTAGCCGAGAGTTGGCGCTACAATCCCCAAGCTATTAACGACTATTACCGTCGGCGACCTCTAGAAGTTGTGGGGAGATTAATCGAAATTGCCCTACCGGTTTTATCTTTTCTCATCGGTATCTGGTGGGATAAACTGCGGGGAAAATCGCCGAAAAATGAAATTAGACGGGCTATACAATTGCGGGAAATGTTGACCAAATTGGGACCGACCTATATTAAAATCGGTCAAGCCCTCTCTACCCGTCCTGATTTAGTACCGCCTTTATATTTAGAAGAATTAACCACTCTCCAGGATCAAATTCCCTCTTTTCCTAACGAAATTGCCTATCGTTTTATCGAAGAAGAATTAGGTTATTGTCCCGAGGAAGTTTATGCAGAATTATCCCCCAATCCCATAGCGGCCGCTTCCCTAGGACAAGTTTATAAAGGTAAATTAAAAACTGGAGAGAGAGTCGCCGTTAAAGTACAGCGTCCTGATTTGATTCGCTGTATAACTTTAGATGTGTATATCATGCGTAGTTTGGCGAGTTGGGCGAAAATTAATGTTAAAAGACTTCGCTCCGACTTAGTGGCAATTACCGACGAATTAGCTGGTCGTATTTTTGAAGAAATTAATTATCTGCACGAGGGACAAAACGCCCAAAAATTCGCTCAACTTTATGGTCATATTGCTGAAATTTACGTCCCTAAAATCTACTGGAAATATACCGGGCGACGGGTTTTAACCATGGAGTGGGTGGACGGCACAAAATTAACTAATATCAAAGAAATTCAAGCCCAAGGTATTGATGCCACCTACTTAGTTAATGTGGGGGTGCAGTGTTCTTTGCGTCAATTACTTGAACACGGATTTTTCCATGCAGATCCCCATCCGGGTAATTTATTAGCGACTCCTGACGGTAAATTAGCTTATCTTGATTTCGGCATGATGAGCAATATTGAACCCTATCAACGCTACGGTTTAATCGAAGCGGTGGTGCATTTAGTCAACCGGGATTTTGAGTCTCTGGCCAAGGATTATGTTAAACTAGACTTCCTATCACCAACTACTAATTTAGAGCCAATTATTCCCGCTTTTTCGGAAGTTTTTGGTAATGCTTTGGGGGCGAGTGTGGCAGAATTAAACTTTAAAAGTATCACCGATAAAATGTCGGCGATGATGTACGAGTTTCCCTTTCGAGTTCCTGCCTATTATGCCCTGATTATTCGCTCGATGGTGACTTTAGAGGGAATAGCGATTGGCATCGATCCTAATTTTAAGGTACTGAGTAAAGCCTATCCTTATATTGCCAAACGTCTGCTGACCGATCCTTCCACGGAGTTGCGAGATTCCCTGCGGGATTTATTGTTCAAAGACGGTACTTTTCGCTGGAATCGTTTAGAAAATCTCTTGCGTAGTGCTAAAGATTCTAATGATTTTAACTTCGAGAAAGTCAGCGAACAGGCATTAGATTTTCTTCTGTCAGACAGGGGTATATTTATCCGCGAAAAATTAGTAAATGAGTTAGTAAATACCCTCGATAATTTCGGCCGTCGCACTTGGTTTAATCTCACGGTTAATTTTCGGCAACAGGTGGGTTTAACGGTGCAAGAAACTCCCCCAGAATTGTTGGGTGATGCTAAGAGTTTTGAGCATCTTCGCAACATCTTTAGTATTTTACAGGAAACTAAAGGATTTGATGCCATGGCTATGGTGCCAGTGATGACGAAACTAATCGCTAAACCGGAAACCCAACAGATGGGACAAAAAATTGCTGAAGGTTTACTACAAAAATCCCTAGCGCGTTTAATTCGTTACTTAGTTCTCGAATTCGATACACCAAATCATCAGCAAAATGGAGAATTATCGAAAGCTTTACCCGCTGCCGATTAACCTCTGTCAGTTCCACCGACGGCTCAAAATCTGAGCATTTCCCACAATAAATGCCGTGAAATAAATTTCACGGCTACGAGAAAAACTCTAAACTGTTTTTAAAGTTTTTTTATCCTAACTGGTTAACGGGGTTTAAAGGTGACTTGTAAACCGTCACGAGGATGGGGAGTGGGGATAGTGGTGAGGGTGAGATCTTGATTAGGGAGTAATTGCCAATCGTATTTTTCTACTAAACGGACGGCTAAAATTTTCATCTCTAAACGAGCGAATTCTTTGCCGATACATTCGCGCAATCCCGCACCAAAGGGGATATATCCGTAGGGTTTTTCCTCGGCTAAAAAGCGATCGGGATCGAAGGTTTCAGGATGGGAATAAATATTATTATCTTGATGGGTATTGCTGATTTGATACTGCACTATCCATCCTTTCGGCAAAAGATAACCGTTAAATTGACAGTCTTCTATTACCCGACGGAATCCTCCTCCCACGGGGGGAGTAAAACGTAAAACTTCCTTTAAAACGCGATCTAAATAGGTCATCTGTTTGAGGGTATCAACGCTTAAAGGAGTGGATAGATCAAAATTAGTTATTTCCTCCAATACAAGCTGAAAAATATCGGGATGCAGTGCCATTTGTAGGCAGAAAGTGGCGATAGCAGAGGTTAAAGTTTCATGACCAGCAAAGAGTAATAATAGCACTTGATCCTTTAATTCCGCTAAGGATAAACTTTCACCGTTTTCGTCTTTAGCTTGTAAAAGGATACCCAAAGCATCCTGGCCTAAGTCATCATTTTTTTGTCTTTCTAAAATAATAGTTTCGAGCGCTTGCAGTAATTCCTCTCGACAGCGTAATGCTTTGCCGAAAGCTGTCCAGGGAAGGGGAAGGGGAAGGGTAAATAGTCCCGCACACCAAGTATCAAAAACTTCTCCTAATTTGGTAGCAGAACCCTGGTCAAGACCGATAAATAATTTACAGGCGATATCGAGAGTATAGTTTCTTAATTCAGGATACCATGACAGGGTTTTTGCGGTTTGCCAACGCTCTAAATAGTGAGCAGTAATTGTTTCTACCGTAGGAATATAACTTGCTAGGGAGCGGGGTTGAAAAGCTTGATAGATTAAACGACGACGGGAAGCGTGGACATCTCCCGTATGCACCGCTAAAGATGCGCTACCTAGGAGAGTTTTGGTACTTTTAGGCCAAGTTGCCGCAAAGTATTTATTCTCGTTGCTAAGGAGAAACCGGTTAGCTTCGGTACCGGATAAAATAATCGTGGGACTGCCAAAAATATGAGTACGGAAAAGTTGACCATATTTATTATGACGTTTACTGGCAAAATCCCCATCGGTCAAAAAAGCGATTGTTTCTCCTAATAGGGGTAATCCGAAACTGCCGGGGGGTAAGGGTATATCTTTGCTTATAGTCATCGCTGCCTCTAGGGTAAAACTAATCAGTTGCCGTCGATTAACCCTGTTTATTCTAACCTAAAGCACCGGAGAATTCATCCCCTCATCTAGCCTGACAATTAGCGATCGCACTTGACTAAGGCAAGTGTCTAGGCAAAATTAATTACAGATCTCACCAGTCAGTTAACAATAAGAATTGCCACCAATTGACATTTTTTAAGTCACCGCCATAATTAGCCATTGCTAATAGTAATTCGCGGCAAACGATGCTTAAAACCGCAGAGAATTTCCCAGGATATCGTACCTAAATCCCGCGCCCAATCGTCGGCGGTGATGCACTGTGGATCATCTTTACCGATAAGTGTGACGATTTCCCCTGTTTTTACCTCTGGAATCTCGCTCACATCAATCATTAACTGATCCATGGTTATCGCGCCGATTTGGGGTACTAAACGTCCTCTCAGGGATACTTTTAAACGATTGGAGAGATTGCGGGGAATTCCATCAGCGTAACCGATACCGACCACAGCAATACGGGTGTCTTTTGCCGCTATGTACTGATGACCATAACTCACTCCAGAGCCAGCGGCAATGGTTTTGACTTGAGCAATGCGTGCTTTTACTTGCAGCACCGGTTGCAAAGGGACTTTATCGGTGAGATGATCGGCAGGATAAAGACCGTAGAGAGCTAATCCCACTCTAACTCGATCATAGTGCAGAGATCGATCGCTTAGGGTAGCGGCAGAGTTGGCTAAATGCAGACAGGGGGGATGATAACCTTTTGATCTTAACTCGGCGATCGCTTGTTGGAATCTTTGCCGTTGTAACTGCATGATTTCGGGATTGGGATCGTCAGCCGTGGCAAAATGCGAGTATATACTGGCAATTTTCAGGTTAGGAGCCTCTAAAACCTGTTCGACGAATTTTGTGCCGTTGTGCCATGGTGTACCTAAGCGAGACATCCCCGTATCTAGTTTGATATGGACCGGCAGCCGCTGCTCTAAGCGTCTCATAACGGCGGCAAAAATTTGCACCTGTTCGATTTGCACCAGGGTGGGTTGCAATTGCCAATGGGCTAAGGCTGCCACTTCTTCTGGGGTATTGACTGCCCCTAAAATCATAATTGGGGCAACGATTCCCGCTTCCCGTAGTTCGATACCTTCCCCGATAGTTGCGATGGCTAAAGACTGCGCTCCGGCTTCTAAAACGCTGTTAGCCACCTTAACTGCCCCGTGTCCGTAAGCATCGGCTTTAATTACCGCCATTAATTCCGTTTTTGGGGCTAATAAGGCCTTGACTTTTTGCACGTTTTGTTGCAAGGCCGAGCGATCAATCTCTACCCAAGCACGATAGCGAATTACTTCCGACAATTGATAATCATGACGGTTTTTGGGCGGATTGATAATTTTTGGTTCGATGCTAAACGTCACTCGCTCACTCCTTTGCACACATAACCCAATTTATAGCAAAAGAAAACCGAGAGGGCTAGGAAAGAAGCCTGAAACTCTCTGGATTTCCCCCTTTTTCCCTGTGGAATCTGGGCTTTAAGATGAATGGGATGTTAGGAAGTTCCCGAAAAAATTGGCAGTTAGGGTTTTTCCGTAGAGAATGAACAGTAACTGGTAATCAGTGACAAGAAACTATCTAAGTTTTCACCTAACACTATCTCAGTGGTTGGACAAAAGTAAAGTTAACTATAGGGTAAGGAATGCCAAAAAGCCTAGACTTAAGATAAAATTATATCCAACCGGATGCAGTATAGGAGTTTACCAAATGTCTAACGAGACTGTTACTTATTCCCTAGAAGCTATTCTGACAAGGATTGAGGGGAAGATCGACAAAATCGATGAACGGTTAACCAAAGTGGAAATAGGAGTAGCCACTTTAACCGAAAAGGTTGAAAGCATCGACAATCGTCTCAGATCGGTAGAGGGAACCCAAAAAAATCAGGTCTGGACATTGATTATCCTTTTGGGGAGTGCTATTTTTACGGCCGGATGGAAAGTATTTTTTTCAAGTAATATCTGAGTTCTCTGATTCTCAACAAGACTAGAGTTAACCGCTCCTGAAAGGAAAATTTTTTAAGCCTAGACTTAAGATAAAATTATATCCAACCAGATGCAGTATAGGAGTTTACCAAATGTCTAACGAAACTGTTACTTATTCCCTAGAAGCTGTCCTCACAAGGATTGAGGGAAAGATCGATAAGATTGATGAGCGCTTGACAAAAGTAGAAATAGGATTAACCGATCTCAAAGGGGATATTAAAGTGTTAGACGAGAAAATCGAAGGCATCGACAATCGGCTAATATCGGTAGAGGGAACCCAAAAAAATCAGGTTTGGACATTAATTATCCTTTTGGGAAGTGCCATTATTACGGCCGGATGGAAAGTATTTTTTTCTGGTAATATCTGAGTTCTCTGATTCTCAACAAGACTAGAGTTAACCGCTCCTGAAAGGAAAATTTTTTAAGCCTATACTTAAGATAAAATTATATCCAACCAGATGCAGTATAGGAGTTGACCCAATGTCTAACGAAACTGTTACTTATTCCCTAGAAGCTGTCCTAACAAGGATTGAGGGGAAGATTGACTCGCTTGAGAAGCGGGTTAACGAAAGATTTGACAAGGTAGAAGATCGGTTAACCAAACTAGAAATAGGAGTAACCGATCTCAAAGGGGATATTAAAGTGTTAGACGAGAAAATCGAAGGCATCGACAATCGGCTAATATCAGTGGAAGGAACCCAAAAAAATCAGGTCTGGACATTGATCATCCTTTTGGGGAGTGCCATTATTACGGCCGGATGGAAAGTATTTTTTTCTGGTAATATCTGAGTTCTCTAATCCTCAACAAGACTACAGTTAACCGCTCCTGAAAGAAAATTTTCTTAAAGCCTAGACTTAAGATAAAATTATATCCAACCAGATGCAGTATAGGAGTTTACCAAATGTCTAACGAAACTGTTACTTATTCCCTTGATGTCGTCCTCAAAGAAATTAAAGACAGTATCAAGGAAGTTAGCCAGAAATTCGATAAGATTGATGAACGGTTTGATCGATTAGATAATCGCTTAACAAAACTTGAGATAGGACAAGCAGATATCAAAGGGGATATTAAAGTGTTAGACGAGAAAATCGAAGGCATCGACAATCGGCTAATATCGGTAGAGGGAACCCAAAAAAATCAGGTCTGGACATTGATTATCCTTTTGGGAAGTGCCATTATTACGGCCGCTTGGAAAGTATTTTTTTCCAGTAATATCTGATCTCTCTAATTCTCAACAAAACTACAGTTAAACCAACACAAAAGGATAAAAACTTGTTTCTGGTTGACCCGATTTTCTAATTGCTTACTTGCCAATACAAAAACGGCTAAAAATGCGATCGAGTACCGATTCAGTTACTTCTTCGCCGGTAATTTCTCCTAAAGCTTGAATGGCAGTACGCAGATCGATCGACCAAAAATCAAAAGGTAAATTTTGGTCAATTGTGTTTTTGACCTGTTGCAAAGCAATTTTCGCCCTAGTTAAAGCGGCCGCCTGTCGTTGATTAATGGCTAAATCCAAATTAGCCGCCTGTAGTTCTTGATTTTGGACAGCATTAATAATAGTTTTTTCTAAGTCTTCAATACCCTGATTTTGGACGGCAGATAGCTTGACAACTCGCTCAATTTCTGCTGGGTAAATTACCGTTTCTGGATTAACCAAATCAATTTTATTAATCACTAAAATTAATCGGCGATCGCTGACAGAGCGATAAATTTCCTCGTCCTCCTCGGTCCACCCTGACTCTGCGGAGACGGTTAAGAGAACTAAATCAGCAGACCGGGCCGTTTGACGGGAACGTTCCACCCCAATTTGTTCGACTCGATCGCTGGCCGAGCGAATTCCTGCCGTATCGAGGACTTGTACGGGAATTCCCGCCACAACTAGCTGAGATTCGACGATATCGCGAGTAGTGCCAGGTAAATCGGTGACAATCGCTCGATCGCTCCGACTCCAAGCATTTAACAAACTGGATTTACCCACATTCGGCCGTCCCACAATCGCCACTTTTAGACCACTACGCAGCAATTCCCCGCGCTCGGCAGTAGCTAAAATTAAATTTACTTGACAAAAAACCTGTTCTATGCTATGGAGAACTGCCTCGTGATCCAAGGGTGGTAAATCCTCTTCAAAGTCAATACGGGCCTCAATTTCAGCCAAAATATCGAGACAGGTGGCACGCAAATGGCGGATCGGTTGCGCGAGTTTCCCCTGTAAACCAGCGAGGGCAAATTGTGCCGCTTGGGGAGAACGCGCCCCAACGAGATCGACGACGCTTTCGGCTTGAGTTAGGTCAATTCTGCCGTTAAGAAAGGCACGCAGGCTAAATTCCCCCGCTTGTGCCAAACGCGCCCCATTTTCTAGACATAACTGTAACACCTGTTGTACGGGCATAATGCCGCCATGACAGTGAAATTCCACCACATCCTCGCGAGTAAAAGAGCGGGGTGCTAACATTAGCAACAGTAAAGCTTCATCGATAATTGCTTGACTTTGGGGATGTCGGATATAACCGTAGAGAAGACGATGACTTTGCCATTTTTGACGATTGCGGGTATGGAACATCTGACGAGCGATCGCCACTGCCTCACTACCGGATAAACGGACAATACCGATGCTACCCTGTTGCGGAACGATCGCCGTAGCGATGGCAGCGATCGTATCCCCTGTGTTCAACATCTCTTAATCACTCCTTGCTAAAATTGAAGTCGGTATCAATTTTGTCAGCATTTATGCCCGAAAATATGCGCTCACGGTCATTAAAAGCGAGAAAAAGCCGCAAATATTCGAGTAATCGCTTACTGCGATTTTTGCGCTATTGGTATATTCGCTTAATGCGATTACAAGGACATCCTAGGGAAATTGCCAGGGGTTTTGCCTTGGGAGTTTTTTCGGGATTTTTCCCGTGGATGGGCCTTCAAATCATCATCGCTATCTTTTTGGCCACCCTATTTCGTGCCAACAAAATTGCCGCTGCTGCTGGTACTTATATCAGCAATCCCGTGACCGATCTGCCGATTTTCCTGTTTAATTATAGATTAGGAGAGTTTATTCTTGGTCAAAGCGGGCGATCGAATCTGGGCAACATTTTTCAAACTAATCAAAGCTTCACCGAAAAGTTAGCTAGTTCTGGCGGCCAATTTCTTTTGACCCTGTTTTTTGGTTGCTTACTATCAGCGACGGTATTTGCTACGATAACCTATTTTGTGAGCTATCGCCTAGTTCATCAACGGTATCACCGGCGACAAACAAGGAGAAAACGCTGATAAATTGTCACCGTTCAGGGGGGGGGACGAAATCTGGTAATCTAAGGGCCATGGATGAGAAGCACCTACGGTAATCCCATAATAAGTCTAAACTATTATTTGAATGATTGAATGAATACGATGATTGTGTTGTATTTGGCAAGTCTTCATCAATGATCAATCATAGTCCATCCCATAGTCAAATTGATCGCAGTTAAGACGATGGATGTGACTGTCGCATCATTTGTAAATTATTACGAATCATTTGTGTATTGAGATGCTCTTTACTTAATGTATTGCTATACAATACTTTTGTCATTTAATCAGTAGGAAGCAGGTCTGAAATTATATTTAAAAAATCTCTCACTTTTGCAATGAAAGGAAGAACTTGTAATTCATCAAAATCTGCAAAGTCTGTATAATCTGCTTCAAGACGGTATTCAAACAATTCGTTATAAATTGCACCAAAGTCTTTTGAAATAATTTCACTACGGATGTAGTTTTTATTGAAGAGACTACGGACACCTGTATGTTTTGGAGATGAGAGATTATCATAAGCAAGTAAAGCCGTAACATCATAAAAGCAACTATAGTATAGACGATTGATACAACTATTCCATCTTGCACCATCAGCAAGAGAACAAGCATCTTGATAAGCTTCCTCTGCACGATTTAAACGATACCTAATTAGTTGATCATGAAGAGAATTTTTACTCATAGCATAATAGCTTCTTTGTTAACTGATTGCCAGAAAGGAGTAGTTTGTAATAAGGGATGTTCCCATTGATTTTTGCTGCGAACAATGGTACAAATAACTTCTTCTGTTTCCCATTCGATTTCATAAATTTGACGACGGATTTGAGATGTGCGAGTAGGGTTGGTGATCCCATCAACTAACACTAATATATCCCAATCAGAGTCTGCTTTAGCATCGTTTCGCGCCCGTGAACCATAAAGGAATATTTGCGATTGTGGTTCGATCGCTTGTACTGCTTGTTTAATTTTATTGAGTAATAGTTGTTTTTCCATGATTTTTTATGACCTTTTTTGTACTGCAAAACAATATTAACAATATAATCCATCCCATAATCCCATAATAAGTCTAAACTGTGATTTGAATGATTAAATGAATACGATGATTGTGTTGTATTCAGCAAGTCTGTACCTTTTTGTAAATTGCAAAAAATACAGGCATAGCACAAATTATCAGCCGAAGTTGATCCTCCATGTTTTACACTAATGATGTGATCCACCTGACAGCCAGATACTTTATCAGAAGCAGAAATTAAACAATATTCACAGAGAAAATCGGCACGTTCAGCGACTAATTTTCGTAATTCTGTGCTGATGTAGGGTCGCGCCATCTTAGTTAGCTCCATTGAGATATTGATGAGCTTTTGCTTTTGCCAGGGTCATAATATGTTCTAGCATTAAATAAGAATCGAGTTCCTGTTTTTCGTCTTGGGTAAGTTCATTATTTTTAGCGTGATAAATTAGGTCTTCTAGGCGATTTTGAGCGATATCGGAAAGGTGAAAGTTAATCACAGATTGGGGTGTTGTTCCCCTTGCGATTAGTTCAATAATTTCGTTATAGACTTTGATGGTTTGAGTTGTTGTATTCATGGGTTTATTCTATTGGGTTTATTGGGTAGGGAAAAAGCAATTACAATTTAATTAACTGTAAAAGAATTGCTGTTTTTCTATCAGGTTTAAAAGTGGTGATCGCTGTTTAATTTATATTAGGAACACTATTAATTTGTCAACCAGATTTTCTGATCCTAAACTTATTTTTATCCACAATTACCGTTGAGCCAATAATTTCTTCTATATCTACGGTATTGATAAAATTTTCTAAAACCTGTCTAATTTCTACCGCTATCGCATCAAAAGGAAATCGTAAAATAATCAGACCACAATGGGTATTGGGAGGATAATTTTTGATATTAGCCCATCCCAAATCACGGCTAATAATAATTCGCTGTTCTCGTTGAGCAAATCGAAATAGCTCAGGGTCTTTTGTGCCACTTAGTCCAGAGGTTTTTACATGAATAGCGTCATAACCTTTAGAATTTAGCAAGTTGCTTAAACTTAAGGGGCAGTCTTCATCAATTAAAAAGCGAATTTTCAACTGGTTTTCTCCATTGGATAAATGATTTCATTATTTAAAAGTTCAGAAAAATATGCTAAAGAAGCAAGAATTTGCTCTTGAGTAACTCCATATTCCTCCATGACTTCTTCATAGCTCATTCCTCCTGCCAGGGAACCAATAACAATGGCGATCGGGATTCGGGTTCCTGTTAAGATTGGTTTACCATGTTGAATTTCGTTATCTATGGTAATAGCATTATTTAATAAGTTGGTTGTCATTAATTTTCTCCGTTTAAGTTTGATTAAGAACTATCCCCCACGACGAAGACAGATAGCATAATTTCCTCGAACCGTCATTGTTGTTGGATGCGCTATTCCTAATGATTGCTCACAAATTTGTAATGCTTTAGAATAAAGAGGTTCTGCTTCTGTGTATCTGCCTTGGGAATCGTACAATAGTGCTAAATTGCTGAGGGAAGTTGCCACATCGGGATGATTGTCTCCTAAGAGTCGCTTTCTCAAATCTAATGCTTCTAGATAGAGAGGTTCCGCTTCTGTGTATCTGCCTTGGGAATCGTACAATCCTGCTAAATCGTTGAGGGAAGTTGCCACAAGGGGATGATTGTCTCCTAAGAGTTGTTTTCTCAAATCTAATGCTTCTAGATAAAGAGGCTCCGCTTCTGGGTATCTGCCTTGGGAGTAGTACAATTCTGCTAAATTGTTGAGGGAAGCTGCCACATCCGGATGATTGT